>NZ_MJGM01000021.1:0-7118 GCF_001864905.1 Curtobacterium sp. MCBA15_007 | reverse complement strand
TGCACCGGAGCGTGCCCGGCAACGAGCTGCTGGGCCGGCGGCACGACGCTCATCGCCGCCCGGCGGACCTCGGCACGGCCGATGGCGGCGCGACGGCGCTCGTGCATGATCGACTTCAGCACGCGGATGCCGTCGGTCACGGCGTTCAGGTTGCTGGAACCGTGCACGCGGAGCTTCTCGTGGCTCGGCACCTCGGTGATCGCGAGTTCGGCGGCCGACCAGCGGCAGGTGAGGACGGTCTCGATCTCGAACCCGTCGCCCCACAGCATCGAACCGTCGGCCGGCTTCGGCAGCTCGGACGACAGCAGACCGATCTCCGGCAGCACGTCGGCCCAGAAGGCGTTGTAGCCGTAGCAGAGGTCGCTGTAGCGGGTGCCGAGGATGACGTTGCAGAGCAGGTTCAGGCCGCGGTTGCCCAGGTTGCGGACGATCGTGATGTCGTCGCTGCCACCGCCGAGCGAGTACCGGGTGCCCTTCGCGACGTCGGCGCCCTCGACGAGTGCCTGGACGAACCGTGGGATCTCGTCGGGGTCCGCGGAGCAGTCGGCATCGAACATCACGACGACGTCGCCGGTGACGGCCTCGAACCCGCACGCCAGGGCGTTGCCCTTGCCCTTGCGCGTCTGGTGCACGACGCGGATGCCGGGCATGACCCGCTGGGCCGTGGCGATCGTGTCGTCGACGGAGTTGCCGTCGACCAGGATCACCTCGTACACGGGCGGGAGCTTCGGGAGGATGATCTCGAGGTTGCGGGCCTCGTTCCGCGCCGGGATGACGACGGAGACCCTCGGGTCTGCAGGGCGGACGGTACGTACGGGCATGGCGCGGTCCTGTCGGGTCAGGGTTGCTGTCGGGTGGTGGCTCGTCGAGACGAGCGGTGCGTCCTCGGATGACGCCTCGACGACGGTGATCGTCGTCGGTCGAGCAGCGGGACGCGGGTACGACGCCGCCGGCTTGCCGCGGGTGAGTGGGTACTCTCCCCCGCGGTTCCAACCATCGCCGTGGCCGGCGGGAGGGTCAATGCACGCTGCGGTCCCTTGCGGACACCCGGGTGCGGATACGGAAACCCGCAACGCTCGCGCAGGTGGGCCGCCGGGCGCGGCGGCCGACGGGTGGTGGACGAGCCACGAGCGGACGGGAGGCGCGGTGCCGGCCGGCCCCGCGCCTCCCGTCCGCTTCCTGGTCGCGACCACCGCACCCGGTGCGCAGCCGCTCAGCTCCGGGGTGCGTGCTCCGTCGCGAACGCGGCCCGCAGCGCCGTCGCGAGGTCGGCGACGTGCGGTTCCCGCAGCAGCGAGCTGTGCTCGGCGGCGATCCGTACCGTCTCGGTCTCCCCGCGCAGCAGCGCGGACCAGCCGGCGGCGTCGGGGTTCGCGTCGGCGAGCACGTAGGTGGCGCGCCCGTGGAACGGCGTCGGGTGGTGCCGTCTGGTCACGAGCTCGGCCTGGTCGAAGAACGCGTCGAAGTGTCGCTGGCCGCCGTGACGCAGGACGCCGGCCGTGTAGGCCCGGAGGCGCTTGGCGACGTGGTCGCCCCACGACGTCCCGGACGGCAGCACGCGCCGGAGTGCCCCGTCCACTCGCTGCCGCACGGCCCGCACGGTGGGGTTGCGGTGCTCGCGCGGCTCGAGCCGACCGAAGTGCAGCCGAGCGGTGTCGGACCCGGTCCGCGGCAGGTACGTGTCGAGGAGCGCGAGGTGCTCGACCTGCTCGCCGCTCTCGGTGAGCAGCCGTGCGATCTCCATCGCGACCAGTCCGCCGAGCGAGTGCCCGACGAGCACGTACGGTCCCCGGGGCTGGACGATGCGCATCAGGGCGACCCAGCGGCGGGCGCTCCGCTCGATGGTCCAGTCCGGCACCCCGCGGCGTTCGAGCCCGTGCTGCTGGAACGCGTACACGTCGTGCTCGGGCAGGTGGCGCGACAGCGGCAGGAACGTCAGCGCCAGGGCACCGCCACCCGCGAAGCAGAACACCGGCGGACGGCCGCCCTCGCGCGCCTCGGACACCTTCACGATGTCGGGGTGCCTCGGCAGCGCGCTCGTCCCGCTCCGCACACGGCGGGCGAAGGCGCGGAGCGTCGGGTGCTCGAGCACGTCGGACGAGCGCAGGTCGACCCCGAGCCGGTCCTGCACGACGGCGAGCATCTCCTCGGCGGACAGCGAGTCGCCGCCGAGCGCGGAGAAGTCCTCGTCCAGGTGCACGCCCCGCAGGCCGAGCACCTCGGCCCAGATCTGCCCGACGACGAGCTCCCACTGGTCGTACTCACCCTCGACCATCTCGGTCTCGACGCTCGGCGCCCCGGGGAGTCCGGCCCGGTCGACCTTGCCCCGCTCGTTCCGCGGCAGTTCGGTCATCGGCACGATCGACGCCGGCACCATGTACTCGGGCAGCCGGTCGCGGAGTGCCCGTCGGAGCGCACCCGGTGCCGGGGTGCGCTGCCCCGGCCGGCCGACCACGTATGCGACGAGCCGGGTGACGGAACCGGGGTCGACCTGTGCCGTCACGACCGCGTCGTGCACCTCGGGGAGCGCGCGGAGCGCCGCCTCGACCTCGCTCGGCTCGACCAGGTAGCCGCGGACCTTCACGGCGTCGTCGGACCGGCCGAGCAGCACGAGCCGGCCGTCGGGGTCGACGCGTGCCAGGTCGCCCTGCCGCCAGCTCGGGGTCCCGACGGGGATGCCGACGGCGGACTCGGCCTCGCCGGTGCGACCGGCCCGTTCGGCGGTCTTCTCCGGCGCGCCCCAGTAGCCCGCGGTCAGGGCGTCGGAGACGACGACGAGCTCGCCGGTCTCCCCCGGGTCGGCCCGGCTGCCGTCCTCACGGAGCACGAGCACGGTCTTGCCGGGCAGTGGCCACCCGGCGGGCACCACGCCCTCGGGCACCGGCTCGCTCGGGGGCACCGGGCAGTACGCGACGCACGCGGTCTCGCTCGAACCGAAGGCGTTCAGGAGCAGCGTGTCCGGGTCCAGGTGCGGTCGGGCTGCGGCGAGGTCGGCGCCGGTGACGGGTTCGCCCGTGGTCATCAGGAAGCGCAGGCCGCCGAGCACCGGTGCGGTCCCGGCTGCGGTCCCGTGCGCTCCGGGGGCGCTCTGCGACCCGACGATCGAGCGCAGCAGGTGCGGGGTGCAGACGAGCACGTTCACGCCGTCGTCCCGGAACCGTCCGAGCAGCCGTTCGACACCGAGGTCACGCGGCTCGAGCAGCACGATGGTGCCGCCGCACAGCAGTGTGTCGAACGAGAACAGCAGCCCGGCCGCGAACGACAGCGGCAGGACCACACCGAGGCGGTCGCCGGGTCCGAGGCCCAGGGCGAGGGCGTCCTGCTCGGCGTTGGCGATCTGCTGCCGGTGCGTCAGGACCACGCCCTTCGGCATACCGGTCGAGCCGGAGGTGAAGTCGATCGCGAAGGGGTTCCGCCCGCCGGGGGCGCCTGCGGTGTCCGTCGCGGGGGCATCGCCGGGTGCCGCTGCGGTGTCCGTCGTGGGTGCATCGCCGGGTGCGCCCACGTCCAGCAGCTCGCCGAGTGCGTGCACCCGGCCGTCCCGCTCCGCGACGACACCGGCGGCCGGTGCCGCTCGTTCGGTGTCGGCCACGATCTCGTCGACTCCGGCGAGCCGGGCCACGTGCGCCAGCCGAGCGGTGGGCAGGTGGTCGTCGAGCACCACCACGGTCCGTCCGGCACGCACCAGCGCCAGGATCCCGATCACGGCCTCGGTCGACTGTCCCGCCATCAGCCCGACCGGCTTCGACGCCCCGCCGGGGGTCTCGTCCACGCCGGCGCCGCTGTGGTCGTCGGGCCGGAGCGTCACGGTCAGGGCTGCGGCCAGCGCGCGGGACGCCCGGTCCGCCTGGGCGTAGGTGTACGGACGGCCGTTCCCCGCGAGCGCGGCGGCGTCGCCCCGGAGCGCCACCACGCGGTCCCAGCGGTCCAACACGGAGTGGTCGGCCGCCGCGGGGACGGCGGTCGGGTGGTGCCAGGGATCGACGGTCGTCAGCGGGTCGGCGGAGGTCACGATGACACCTCGGGTGCTCGGCAGCGGACCGCCACGACTCCCGCGACGGTCTTCCGACCGTAGGACCGCGCTCCCCGCGCACGCGAGCAGGTGCCGGGTGGGTGCGGGGAACCGCAATCCGGCCTGGAGGCGCGGCCCGCGCCCGCCACGGAGGCTGCGGATCCGGAACGATCGGTCCACCGCCCCGGGCAGTTCCCCCGGAGCGGTGGCTCATCGCTCTGGGATCGTGCGGTTCCGCGCAACCGCCCCGCGGAACGAGAACAGCCCCCGGGATATCCCGGGGGCTGTTCATCGAGTGCTGGGGTACCTGGACTCGAACCAAGAACGACGGTACCAGAAACCGCTGTGTTGCCAATTACACCATACCCCAAAAGGCCTGTCGGCCTTCTGGCCCGGTCACCCGGGGCACGATCAACTACTGTACAGCATCCCGGAGGTCCGTGAGACCACCAACCAGGTCTCGGTGCACGGCAGCGGCGGTCGCGGCTCCGTGCCCGGCGGCGACGATGAGCTGTTCCGGGCCGGGCGGCGTGACGTCTCCCACTGCGTAGAGCCCCGGGACCGATGTCCGGCCGACCCGGTCGACCACCAGGAGTCCCTGCGGGTCGCGCTGCAGGCCTCCGAGCGACCCGGGCGTGTCGGCGTCCGCGGTCGTCGTCGTGCTCCCACCGACGTTGGCGCTGGTGCCCGTACTGGCGCTGGTGCTGGCACTGGTGCCCGTGCTGGTGTGCAGCCAGTCGAGGTCCGCGTGCCACACCGGGCGGACGAACCCGCCGGTGCGTGGCTCGACGTGGCCGTCGGCGAGCCGGACGCCGGTCATCCCGGTGCGGTCCCCCTCCAGGTCCTCGACGGCTCGCTCGTCCACGACGACGCCAGCCGTGGCCAAGCGTGCGCGACCCGCATCATCGATCGGCGCGATGCCGTTCGTGTAGACGATCAGGTCGTCCGTCCACGACGCGATGAGCAGCGCGCGGTCGACCACGTCGTCGGTCTCGCAGATGAACGCGAGCGGCTGCCCGGCCTTGTCGTACGCATCGCACTCGACGCAGCTGTGCACCGCCGTACCGTAGAACGCGCGGAGCATCGGCAGTGCCGGGAACTCCTCACGCAGCCCGGTGGCGACGACGACCGTCCGGGCGCGGGCGTCGAGCTCGGTGCCGCGCCACGAACCGTGCACCCGCCAGGCGTCCGTGTCAGGGTCCGGAGCCACCAGGTCGACGACGGACTGCACGACCGTCGCTTCCGGGTAGCCCTCGACCTCGGTCCGGCCGAGCTTCCGGAGCTCGAGCGGCGAGATGCCGTCCCGTGTCAGGAACCCGTGCGACCGCAGGGTGGCGGCGTTCCGGGGCCGGTTCGCGTCGACGAGCAGCACGGTCCGCTTCGCCCGGACCAGGTTGAGCGCCGCGCTCAGGCCGGCCGGCCCGGCGCCGATGACCGCCACGTCGTGCACGAACGGCACGGCCTGCTCGGTGCTGCTCACGGTCGGTCAGCGCGCCGCGAGGGCGCGGAGCCGGGTCAGGGTGGACTCCTTGCCCAGGATCTCCATCGACTCGAACAGCGGCGGGCTGATCCGACGCCCGGACACGGCGACGCGCAACGGGCCGAAGGCCACGCGGGGCTTCAGGCCGAGCTCATCGATGAGGGTCGCACGGAGCGCACCCTCGATCGACTCGGTGGTCCAGTCCTGCACCCCCTCGAGCGCCGCGATGCTCGCCGTCAGGACGGTCGCCGTGTCGCCCTTGAGCGATGCCAGCGCGTCGTCCTCGACCACGAGGTCGGCGTCGGCCGTGAACAAGAACCCGAGCATCGCCGGTGCCTCACCGAGCAGCTGCATGCGCTCCTGGACGAGCGGGGCGGCCTTCGTCAGGACCTCGAGCTGCTCCGGGGTCGCCGGGTCGCTGACGAACTCCGTCAGGTACGGCAGCAGGCGCGACCGGAAGTCGTCCGGTGCGAGCAGCCGGATGTGGTCCCCGTTGATCGCCTCGGCCTTCTTGTGGTCGAAGCGGGCCGGATTCGGGTTGACGTCGGTGACGTCGAACGCCGCGACCATCTCGTCGATCGAGAACACGTCGCGGTCGGGGCCGATCGACCACCCGAGCAGTGCCAGGTAGTTGACGAGCCCCTCGGGGATCATGCCGGCGGCGCGGTGGTGGAACAGGTTCGACTCGGGGTCACGCTTCGAGAGCTTCTTGTTCCCCTCCCCCATCACGTACGGCAGGTGTCCGAACACCGGGATGGACGGCGCGAGGCCGATCTCGTACAGCGCCTCGTACAGGGCGATCTGTCGCGGGGTCGACGACAGCAGGTCCTCACCACGGAGCACGTGGGTGATCCCCATCAGGGCGTCGTCGACCGGGTTGGTGAACGTGTAGAGCGGCTTGCCGTTCGGGCGGACCACCACGAAGTCCGGGAAGGTGCCCTGCTTGAACGTGATCTCGCCGCGCACCAGGTCGTCGAAGCTCAGGTCGCGGTCCGGCACACGCAGACGGAGCGCTGGCTCGCGGCCCTCGTCACGGAAGGCCTGGCGCTCGGCGTCGGTCAGGTGACGCTCGTGGTTGTCGTAGCCCTGCTTGGGATCACGACCGGCTGCCTTGTTGCGGGCTTCCATCTCGTCCGGCGTGACGAAGGACTCGTAGATGTGTCCGGACGCCTTGAGCTCCGCGATCACGTCGGCGTAGATCGCGGTGCGCTCGGACTGCCGGTACGGTCCGTGCTCGCCACCGGCGTCGACGCCTTCGTCCCAGTCGAGCCGGAGCCAACGGAGCGCGTCGAGGATCTGCGCGTACGACTCCTCGCTGTCGCGGGCGGCGTCGGTGTCCTCGATGCGGAACACGAGCTTGCCGCCGGTGTGGCGGGCGTAGGCCCAGTTGAAGAGCGCGGTGCGGATGAGCCCCACGTGCGGGGTCCCCGTCGGGCTCGGGCAGAAGCGGACGCGGATGTCGGAGCCGGAGGCGGTGGTGAATGGCGCAGTCATGACCCGCCAACCCTACCGCGGCACCTGCCCGTCCTTCCTGCGCTGTGGATGACGCAGAACAGCCCCGTGAACGCAGAAAACCCCTGACCATGAATGGTCAGGGGTTCCCTGTTGTTACTACGTTAAGTCCGG
>NZ_MJGM01000020.1:34230-43436 GCF_001864905.1 Curtobacterium sp. MCBA15_007 | reverse complement strand
TTGCGAAGGGCGCGCGGTGCGATGACGGGCGAGCAACCGCGCACGACGGGACGAACCTCGCACCGTGCGGCCGTCGGCACGCCCGGCACGGCGATGTCGGTGGCGCCTGACATCATCTCGGTGTGAGCAAGCAGGACGGACGGAACCGCCTCGTCTCCGACGCGCCGGTGGACGACGTCTCGGCGACCGTGCTGCACGTCGACATGGACGCCTTCTTCGCCTCCGTCGAACTGCTCGACCGCCCCGACCTGCAGGGCCTGCCGGTCATCGTGGGCCACGACTCCGACCGCTCCGTCGTCACGGCGGCCACCTACGAAGCCCGTCGGTACGGCGTGAACTCCGCCATGCCGATGGCCGTCGCCAAACGCCGCTGCCCGAACGCCGTGATCGTCGAACCGCACTTCGAGAAGTACCGGGCGAAGTCCGCGGCCGTGATGGCGATCTTCGACCGGTTCACCCCGCGGGTCGAGCGGCTCGGCATCGACGAGGCGTTCCTCGACGTCGCCGGCGCGCTCCGGCTCTACGGCACGCCGTGGCAGATCGGCCAGGCGATCCGCCGCACGGTCTTCGCCGAGACCGGGCTGCACTGCTCGGTCGGTGCGGCATCGACCAAGTTCGTGGCGAAGCTCGCCTCCAGCCGGTCGAAGCCGGACGGCCTGCTCGTGGTGCCCGAAGCGGACACCGTGGCGTTCCTGCACCCGCAGCCCGTCTCTGCGCTCTGGGGCGTGGGTGGCAAGACGCAGGAGACGCTCGAACGCCGGGGTATCCGCACCGTCGGCGACCTGGCGAACACCCCGCTCGGCTCGCTTGTCTCGGCACTCGGCCCGGCCGGCGGGCAGCGGCTGCACGACCTGTCCTGGGGTCGCGACCCGCGCGTGGTCGACACCGGCGTCGGCGAGAAGTCGATCGGGCACGAGGTCACGTTCGGCCGCGACCTGACCGAGCGCGACGACGTCGCTCGCGAACTCCTCCGCCTGGCCGACAAGGTCGCGGTCCGCCTGCGCCAGGCCGACGTGCAGGCCCGGACGGTGGCGCTCAAGGTCCGCTACACCGACTTCACCACGCTGACCCGGTCGCGCACCTTGGCGGAACCGACCGACGTCGCGAAGCGCCTGCACCGCGAAGCCGTCGAGCTGTACGACGTGCTGCACCGACCCGGCAACCAGATCCGGCTGATCGGCGTGCGCGGCGAGAACCTCGTGCCGACGGCTGCCAGCAACGCCCTGTGGGACGACGACGCGCCGTGGCGTGACACCGAGACCACCGTGGACGCGGTCGCCGCTCGCTTCGGCGCCGGCGTCCTGCGACCGGCATCCCTGGTCCGTCGGACCCCTGACGGGGGCGTCCCGCACGCTCGGCAGGACTGACGGTGGCGGTAGAATCGGGTTCAGTGAGCGCAGCGGAGTACGAAGACCAGCAGCCCGCCACGCTGTGGGCGGAGTCGGGTGACGACCAGTCCGGCGCCGGCGGCACATCGCCGACGCTCGACACGGCGCAGGCCGACGGTGACGCCGCCCGTGACGAAGCCGACGCCGCGGCCCTGGCCGAAGCGGCCGGCAACTCGGCGGTCCAGCACCTGTCGCCGGCGTTCCCGGACCGGGCCGCATGGGGCACGGCATCGAAGCTCCGTGCCTGGCAGATCGAAGCGCTCACGAAGTACTTCGAGAAGGAACCCCGCGACTTCCTGACGGCAGCGACCCCGGGTGCCGGCAAGACCACCTTCGCGCTCCGACTGGCGACCGAGCTCCTGGCCCGCGGCACCGTCGACCGCATCGTCGTCGTCGCACCGACCGAGCACCTGAAGCGCCAGTGGGCCGACTCCGCCGACCGGGTGGGCATCCGGATCGACCCGATGTTCAAGAACGGCGACGGCATGTTCGGCCGGCACTACCAGGGCGTCGCGATCACCTACGCCCAGGTCGGCATGAACCCCGAGGTGCACAAGCGCATCACCGAGGGCGGGCGCACCCTGGTCGTCCTCGACGAGGTCCACCACGGCGGCGACGCCCTGACGTGGGGCGACGGCATCAGGGAAGCGTTCTCCGGTGCCACCCGACGGCTCTCGCTGTCGGGGACCCCGTTCCGTTCCGACACCGCACCGATCCCGTTCGTGCAGTACGCCCCCGACGAGCAGGGCATCCGCACCTCGATCTCCGACTACAACTACGGCTACGGCCGCGCACTCAAGGACGGCGTCGTCCGCCCGGTGCTGTTCATGGCCTACGCCGGCCAGATGCGCTGGAAGACCCGGATGGGCGACGAGATGTCGGCCTCGTTGGGTGAGCAGGTCACGAAGGACATCACGGCCCAGGCCTGGCGCACCGCACTGTCGCCCGAGGGCGAGTGGATGCCGGCCGTGCTCTCCGCCGCCGACAAGCGCCTGACCGAGGTCCGCCGTGGTGTGCCCGACGCCGGCGGTCTGGTCATCGCCACGGACACCACCACGGCCCGCGCCTACGCCCGGATCCTGCAGCAGATCACGGGGGAGCGCCCGACCGTGGTGCTGTCCGACGAAGCCGCGGGGTCGAGCCGCATCAGCGCCTTCGCCGAGGACACCTCGCGCTGGATGGTCGCCGTCCGCATGGTCTCCGAAGGCGTCGACGTCCCACGGCTCTGCGTCGGCGTCTACGCCACGAGCGCGAGCACGCCGCTGTTCTTCGCACAGGTCATCGGCCGCTTCGTCCGTGCCCGTCGTCGTGGTGAGACCGCGAGTGTCTTCCTGCCGAGCGTCCCCGGCCTGATGGCCCTCGCCGCCACCCTCGAGCTCGAGCGCGACCACGCCCTCGACCGCCCGAAGGACGCCGACGACGGGATGTACAACCCCGAAGACGCCATGGTCGCCGAGGCCAACAAGGAAGACCGTGCGTCCGAGAGCCTGCTCGAGGTCCAGCCGTTCGAGGCGCTCGACTCGCAGGCGTCCTTCGACCGCGTCCTCTACGACGGCGGCGAGTTCGGTACCGGCGGCGAGGTCGGTTCCCTCGAGGAGCTCGACTTCATCGGCATCCCGGGGCTCCTCGAACCCGACCAGGTGCGCGACCTCCTGCGCGCCCGGCAGGCGACCCAGGCCAAGCGGTCCAAGGGTCGGACGGCCAAGGACGGCCTGCCCAAGGCGCCCGAGCCCGACCGCCCGATGTACATGACGATCAAGGAACAGCGGACCGAGCTCGCCCGGCTCGTGTCGATCTGGTCCCGTCACTCGAACGAGCCGCACGGATCGATCCACGCCGAACTCCGGCGCATCAGCGGTGGCCCGGCCGTGGCACAGGCGAGCATCGAGCAGATCCAGAAGCGCATCGACATCCTGCGCTCCCGCATCGGCGGACGTCGGTGACGGCGGCGTGATCGAGCCGGTCGACGATCGCACCTGGTACGTCAAACGCGATCCCGAGGCGTCGCCCGAGGCGATCATCGACCGCTTCGGCGGCGGCTACCGGCTGCGCCGCTTCTCGCTCACCGAGTCCCGCCGCACCCCGCACGGAGTGTTCACGGGCCCCGAACTCGCCGAGACCGCGTGGTGGCGGCTCCGCGACAGGCCGCGGAACTCATGACGCGCCAAGCCAAAGTCCGGTAGACCGGAGGAATGGCAGACTCGATCCCTCACGTCCTCGTCCTCGGCGGCGGCTCCGCTGGCTACGCCACGGTCAAGCAGCTCCAGAAGCACGCGGCCACGGTGCCCATGCGGATCACGCTGGTGGACCAGAACACCTACTACACGTACCTGCCGTTCCTGCCCGAGGTCGCCGGTGGCCACATCGCACCGAAGGACGTCACCGTCGAGCTGCGCCGTGCGCTGCGCAAGACCCGCGTGATCCAGGGCAAGGTCACCGCGATCTCCTCGGCCGACAAGACCGTCTCGATCGCGACCGCCGGCGGCGACGACCGCACCCTCGGCTACGACCAGCTCGTCGTCGCCCTCGGCTCCGTCACCCGCACGTTCCCGACCCCCGGACTCGAGGAGTACGGCGTCGGCTTCAAGAGCGTCGAAGAGGCCGCCTACGTGCGCGCCAAGCTCCTCGACAACATCGCGAAGGCTGCTGCCACGCGGGACGAGGACGAGCGCCGTCGTCTGCTGACCAGCGTGTTCGTCGGCGGTGGCTACACCGGCGTCGAGGCGATCGGTGAGCTGTTCGACGTGTCGCAGGCCGCCATCAAGACCTACCCGTCGCTCGCCGGCGAGCAGCCCCGCTGGGTGCTCATCGACGCGCTCGACCGCGTCGCGCCCGAGGTCGGCCCGGAACTGTCCAAGTGGACGCTCGAGTCGCTCCGCGCCCGCGGCATCGACGTCCGCCTGAAGACCACCATGCCGAGCGCCGAGGGTGGTGTCGTCAAGTTCTCCGACGGTGACGAGTTCGCCACCGGACTGCTCGTCTGGACCGCAGGCGTCAAGCCGAACCCGCTCCTCGACGCCTCCGACCTGCCGCGCGGGCCGAAGGGCCACCTCGCCGCGAACGCGAAGCTCCAGGTCGAGGCCGAGGACACCCACCAGGTCGTCGAGGGCGTCTGGGGCCTGGGCGACGTCGCGCAGGTGCCCGACCTGACCGCCGACAAGCAGCCGGCGTTCTACCCGCCGAACGCGCAGAACGCCGTCCGTCAGGCCGTGGTCGCCGCCGACAACATCGTCGCGACCATCACCGGCAAGCCGCTCGAGGAGTACCGCCACCCCTCCATCGGCACCGTCGCGTCGTACGGTGTGGGCAAGGGTGCCGCGAACATCAAGGGCATCAAGATGACCAACCTGTTCGCGTGGCTCGCGCACCGCGCCTACCACGTGTACGCGATGCCGACCCTGAACCGGAAGGCGCGCATCGTCATCGGCTGGATCACCGGCGCCGTGTCCGGTCGCGACGCGACCTCCCTGATCAAGGAGACCGACCCTCGACGCAACTTCGTCGAGGCGTCGAAGAGCTAGACGCACCCACGGACGCACGGGAGGCGCGGTGTCAGCTGGCACCGCGCCTCCCGTGCGTACGTGGGTGCGTTCGCACCGTGCTGTGTTCACGATCTGGTGCGGTGTTGCGTGTTCGGTGCGCGCTTGCAGCGCCGCACGGAGCGCGGAACCTCGCACGGGTTGGGGAGGTGTGCGCGGAGGACGCCCTGAGCGCAGCGATGGCGGCACTCGCCGGGAAGACACAACAGAAAATGCCCCCCGACCGAAAGGTCAGGGGGCATGCATTTCCTGTGTCCGAGAGGGGACTTGAACCCCTACGCCCTAATACGGGCACTAGCACCTCAAGCTAGCGCGTCTACCAATTCCGCCACCCGGACAGGGTGTCTGGTGTCTGTTTCCCGGGGCGAACCCGGCGTTCCTGCCGAGAGAAGACACTAGCACGGGTCTGAACGCGCGATGAACACGGGAGCGCATCCCGGGCGAGTCCTCGGTGTGCCGTCCCGGCGTCGGGGTCGGTGTCGACCGATACCGTGGAGCCATGACGAACCCGGAGCCGTCCGAGCACCAGTCCGTGTCCGAGCTCGAGGCGACCGCGGCGATCGCCCGCGACCTCATCCGCATCGACACGACGAACTGGGGCGAGGGGAAGTCGCGCGGCGAGGCCGAGGCGGCCCACTACGTCGAGGACAGGCTCCGAGCGCTGGGTCTCGAGCCGCAGTTGTTCGAGTCGGAGCCGGACCGGGTGAGCGTGGTTGCGCGTGTCCCCGGGCGGAACCGTGACAAGCCGGCGCTCGTGGTGCACGGGCACCTCGACGTGGTGCCGGCGGATCCGGCGAACTGGTCGGTCGACCCGTTCGGCGGCGTCGTCAAGGACGGTTCGCTGTGGGGCCGCGGTGCCGTGGACATGAAGAACATGGACGCGATGATGCTGACGTCGCTGGCTGACGTCATCGAGCAGCACGGTGCGCCCGAGCGTGACCTGGTCATCGCGTACTTCGCCGACGAAGAGGCCGGGGGAGTCCTGGGTTCGCACCACGTGGTCGACCAGCATCCGGAGGTCTTCGCGGGAGCGTCGGCGGCGATCAGCGAGGTCGGCGGGTACTCGATCACGCTCGGTGACCGTCGCGCCTACCTGCTGCAGACCGGTGAGAAGGCGCTGATGTGGGTGAAGCTCGTCGCGCGGGGCACCGCTGCCCACGGCTCGCACGTGATCCGCGACAACGCCGTCACGAAGCTCGCGGCGGCGGTCGCGCGGATCGGCAGCGAGGAGTGGCCGGTCCGGCTCTCGGCGACGACGGACGCGATGGTCGCCGAGGTGGCGCGGTTCCTCGGCGTCGACCCGACGGTGACCGGTCCGGACGAGGTCGCGCTGGCCACCGGGTCGGCGTCGCGGTTCATCCACGCCGCGCTGCACACCACGTCGAACCCGACCGTGCTGACCGCGGGCTACAAGCACAACGTCATCCCCGACACCGCCGAGGCGCTGGTCGACATCCGTTGCCTGCCGGGCGATGAGGAGTCCGTGCTGGAACGGGTGCGGGAGCTCGCCGGACCCGAGGTCGAGGTGGTCATGTCGTTCCGCGACATCGGCCTCGAGCAGGACTTCGGCGGCCCCCTGGTCGACGCGGTCCGCGATGTCCTGGGGCGGCACGACCCGGGAGCCCCGGTCCTGCCGTACCTGCTGTCCGGCGGCACCGACAACAAGGCGCTCTCGACGCTCGGCATCGCCGGGTACGGGTTCGTGCCGTTGCAGCTGCCCGCCGGTGTGGACTTCCCGGCGATGTTCCACGGGGTCGACGAGCGGGTGCCGCTCGACTCGCTCGCGTTCGGCCGGCGGGTGCTGGGCGACCTGCTCGCGACGTACTGATATTGTTCGTGGTCGCCGTCGTGGCGGTGCCCTGACCGACCTCCCCCCGAAAGGCCCGTGCGATGCACATCCTCGAGGCGATCTTCCTCGGCTTCGTCCAGGGGCTCACCGAGTTCCTGCCCGTGTCCTCCAGCGCGCACCTGCGCATCGTCGGGCTGTTCCTGCCCGACGCGAAGGACCCGGGTGCGGCCTTCACCGCCGTGACGCAGCTCGGCACCGAGACCGCGGTGCTCATCTACTTCTGGAAGGACATCACCCGGATCATCGGGCGGTGGTTCCGGTCGGTGGTCAAGCGTGACGTGCCGAAGGGCGACCCCGACGTCCGCGTCGGCTGGCTGGTGATCCTCGGAACGATCCCGATCGGGGTCGCCGGGCTCCTGCTCAAGGACTCCATCGAGACGACGTTCCGGTCGCTCTGGATCGTCGCGATCGTCCTCATCGTGTTCGGTGTCGTCCTCGGGGTGCTCGACCGGGTCGGCCGCAAGGAGCGCCGGATCGAGCAGATGACGTTCCGCGGCGGTCTGCTCATCGGCCTGGCGCAGATGCTCGCCCTGGTGCCCGGGGTGTCCCGTTCCGGTGCGACGGTGTCGATGGGGCTCGCCCTCGGCTACACCCGTCCGGCGGCCGCTCGGTTCGCGTTCCTGCTGGCGATCCCGGCGGTGTTCCTGTCCGGGTTCTACGAGGCCGCGACGAGCCTCGGTGACCACGGATCGCCGTTCGGACTCGCCGACACGCTCATCGCCACGGTCGTCGCGTTCGTGGTCGGGTTCGTCGTGATCGCAGCGTTCATGAACTACATCAGCAAGCGCAGCTTCATGCCCTTCGTCGTTTACCGGATCGCACTCGGTATCGTGCTCATCGTGTTGTTGTCGCTCGGAGTGATCCAGCCGTGAGGGCCTGGCAGGCCCCATCCGTCCCCGACGTCCCCGGCGCCGCGCCCCGACCGGTCGTCCACGACACCGCCACGGGCAAGCCGGTGGACCCCGCCCGCGACGAGGACCGTGCCGCGCTGTACGTCTGCGGCATCACACCGTACGACGCCACGCACCTCGGTCACGCGGCGACGTACCTGGCGTTCGACACCCTCGGCCGCGCCTGGCGCGACGCCGGGCTCGACGTCGAGTACGCGCAGAACGTCACCGACGTCGACGACCCGCTGCTCGAGCGCGCCGCTCGCGACGGGATCGACTGGCGCGAGCTCGCTGCGTCCCAGGTCGACCTGTTCCGTCGCGACATGGAGTCGCTGCGGATCCTGCCGCCGGACGACTTCGTGGCCGTGACCGACGAGGTCGAGCGGGTC
The DNA here is from genome assembly GCF_001864905.1 of Curtobacterium sp. MCBA15_007. Taxonomy (NCBI): domain Bacteria; kingdom Bacillati; phylum Actinomycetota; class Actinomycetes; order Micrococcales; family Microbacteriaceae; genus Curtobacterium; species Curtobacterium sp. MCBA15_007. Next base: position 35,381 of record NZ_MJGM01000020.1, on the reverse strand, counting down.
GCCGAGGCCGTGTCGTTCCTGCAGGAGACCGGCTACGCGTACGAGGTCCCGACCGACGACGCCGAGGGCGACGACCTGTACTTCGACGTCAGCCGGCCCACCGACGCGTGGACCCTCGGCGACGAGAGCGGCCTCGACCGCGAGACCATGCTGACCCTCGCCGCCGAACGCGGCGGTGACCCCGACCGTCCGGGCAAGCGCGACCCGCTCGACCCGTTGCTGTGGCGCGCCGCGCGGGACGGCGAGCCGGCCTGGGACACCGAGATCGGCCCCGGACGCCCCGGCTGGCACATCGAGTGCAGCGTCATCGCCGGCGACCGCCTCGGTCTGCCGATCAGCGTGCAGGGCGGCGGGAGCGACCTCGTGTTCCCGCACCACGAGATGAGTGCCGGGCACGCTGCGGCCCTCGCCCACCAGCCCCTCGCGAACGCGTTCGTGCACACCGGGATGATCGCCTACCAGGGCACGAAGATCTCGAAGTCGCTCGGCAACCTGGTCACCGTGCGTGGCCTGCTCGACGATGGCGCCGACCCCCGGGCGATCCGACTCGCGCTGCTGTCGCACAAGTACTCCGACCACTGGGAGTGGTTCGCCACCGAGCTGACGAGTGCCGAGACGCGGCTCGCGGGCTGGGACGCCTGGGCCTCCGGAGCATCGGCCGGGCACGCCGACGACGCGGCCGACGTCGCCACGCGCATCCGTGCGCGGGTGTCGGACGACCTCGACACGCCGGGGGCGGTCGCAGCGGTGGACACGGCGATCGCGGGCGGCACGGCGTGCACTCCCGAGCTCGTCGACCTGATCGACGCGCTGCTCGGCATCCGCCTGGCCTGAGCTCGGTCGCGACCTGTCGCGTGCGTGCCGCCGAGGGGTCAGGAACCGTCGCCGAGGCGGGCCGCAGCCGACAGTTCGCGACCAGTCGCCGGAGGTGAGTGGTGTGTCGTGACCGTTCGCGGCCGCCGGACGGGAGGCTCGTGGCGGGTCAGCCCCGTGCCTCCCGTCCGCGGAGTGGTCGCGACGCGTCGCGTGCGCGCCGCCGAGGGGTCAGGAACCGTCCCCCAGGCGGGCCGCAGCCGACAGTTCGCGACCACCCGGCGGACGCGAGCGGCGTGTCGTGACCGCACACCCCACGACGGACAGGAGGCACGGTG
>NZ_MJGM01000020.1:21861-33539 GCF_001864905.1 Curtobacterium sp. MCBA15_007 | reverse complement strand
CACCGTGCCTCCTGTCCGTCAGTGGGTGACGGCTACTGCTGGGGTCGCCAGGGCCCCTCGCCACCGGCGGTGCCGCCGTCCTTGCCGTCCTTGCGCTCCCGGCGACGGAGGTACTGCTCGAACTCCTGCGCGATGGCGTCGCCGGAGGCCTCGGGGGAGTCGACGGTGTCGCGTGCCTGCTCGAGCTGCCCGATGTACGACGCCATGTCCTCGTCGTCGGCGGCGAGGGCGTCGATGCCCTCCTCCCACTCGGTGGCGTCGTCGAGTAGCGACCCGCGGGGCACCGTGACGTCCGTGAGCTCCTCGATCTTGTCGAGCAGCGAGAGCGTGGCCTTCGGCGAGGGGGAGTTGTGCACGTAGTGCGGCACGGACGCCCAGAGCGAGAGCGTGGTCAGCCCCGCCTTGTCCATCGCGTCGGCGAGGACACCGAGGATGCCGGTCGGCCCCTCGTACGAGGACTTGTCGACGTCGAAGGCAGCGCGGACGCCGGCGTTCTCACTCGACACAAAGACCGAGATCGGTCGGGTGTGCGGGACGTCGGCGAGCATGGCGCCGACGAAGACGACGGCGTCGATCGAGTAGACGTCCGCCAGGTCGATGATCTCCGAGCAGAAGCCACGCCAGGTGCGCGAGGGCTCGGGGCCGACCAGCACGAACACGTCGCGGTCGGTGGGGGAGCCGGTGGCGCCGATGACCGGACGCCCTTCGGCTCCGGGGCCGTGCAGCACGATCCGGGGCCACTGCACGCCGCGGTTGCCGTCGTCGTCGGTGCCGACGGTGGGCCGGTTGAACTGGTAGTCGACGTACCGCTCGCCGTCGAGCTCGCGGAGTTCGTCGAGGCCGAGCGACTCGACGATGCGACGCGCCAGACCGCTCGCGGCCTCGCCGGCGTCGTTCCAGCCCTCGAAGGCGACGACGAGCAAGCGGCCGTCGCTGAAGGGGGAGTGCTGTGGCACGGAGCGGACCTCCTGGTGGTGGAGCGGAGCGGGGCGGGAGCGATGCCCCCGGCCGGACACGATTCAGGCATCCACTGTAGGCCCAGGGGGTGCCGGCGGACGTGCGCGTCCGCGCCCAGCGGAACGGCCCCGGTAGACTCGTCGCCCGTGACCGCGCATCCTCCTGCCCTCGTCCCGCCCGCAGCCGTGCTGTGGGACATGGACGGCACGATCATCGACACCGAGCCGATCTGGCAGCGGTCCCAGGTGGACCTGACGACCCGGTACGGCGCCGAGTGGACGGAAGCGGACGGCCTGTCCCTGGTGGGCAGCGGCCTCGAGCGCTCCGGCGAGCTCCTGCGCGCCAAGGGCGTCGACATGGAGGTCGAGGAGATCATCCAGTGGATGACCGACTACGTGATGGAGCACCTGCGCGACGGCGAGCTGCCGTGGCGTCCGGGTGCCCGTGAGCTCATCGAGGAGCTGCACGCCCGCGGCATCCCCACCGCCCTGGTGACGATGTCCCGGCGCAAGATGGCGCTCGTCGCCGCCGAGGCCCTGGGCGAGCGCGGCTTCCGCGTCGTCGTGGCCGGTGACGACGTCGACCGCCCGAAGCCGTTCCCCGACGCCTACCTGTCCGCCGCCGCGCAGCTCGGCGTCGAGCCCACCGCGTGCGTCGCGATCGAGGACTCCGCCACCGGAGTCGCGTCGGCCGTCGCCTCCGGCGCCGTCACGGTCGCCGTCGAGCACATCGTCCCGCTGTCCGAGATCGCCGGCGGCGACGTGCACCTGACCACCCTGGCGGGCGTCGACGTCGACCGGCTGGTCGAGTTGACGACGCCGGCACTGGCCGCACGGGCTGGAGGCGCGGTGCCGGACCCGGCGCACGCTGCGGACACCGAAGGGGTCACCCGATGAGCCACACCGACGACGCACGCGACTTAGCGGACGCGAGCAGCGCCTCCAGTCCGACCGCGGACCCGACCGCAGCCCTCCCGCACACCGCGGGCGGGGCACCACACACGCCGCCGCGCGGCCCGTTCCGGGCCGGCGACCGCGTGCAGCTCACCGGTCCGAAGGGCAAGCTCACGACGCTGTCACTCGAGACCGCCGGTGAGTACCACACGCACCGCGGGGTGCTCCGGCACGACGACGTCATCGGCCAGCCCGACGGCTCGGTCATCCGGGCGAGCACCGGCGACGAGTACCTCGCGCTCCGTCCGCTGCTCAACGACTACGTGATGTCGATGCCGCGTGGTGCGGCGATCGTCTACCCGAAGGACGCCGCGCAGATCGTGGCCTTCGCGGACGTCTTCCCCGGGGCCCGCGTGGTCGAGGCCGGTGTCGGCTCGGGGGCGCTGTCGCTGTTCCTGCTCCGCGCGATCGGCCCGACCGGGCAGCTGCAGTCGTTCGAGCGCCGCGAGGAGTTCGCCGCGATCGCCAGGGGCAACGTCGGCACCTTCCTGGGTGCTGTCCCGGACAACTGGTCCGTCACCGTCGGTGACCTGGTCGAGTCGCTGCCCGACGCGACCGAGCCGCAGAGCGTCGACCGCGTCGTGCTCGACATGCTCGCGCCGTGGGAGTGCGTGGACGCCGCAGCCGACGCCCTCGTGCCCGGCGGACTCATCGTCTGCTACGTCGCGACCGTCACGCAGCTGTCCCGCACGGCCGAGGCGCTGCGCGACACCGGACGCTTCACCGACCCGATGCCGAGCGAGACCCTGGTGCGCACCTGGCACGTCGAGGGGCTCGCCGTCCGCCCGGACCACCGCATGGTCGGGCACACCGGGTTCCTGATCACGGCACGACGCCTGGCCGACGGCACGGTCCTGCCGAACCTGAAGCGCCGAGCGGGCAAGGCCGAGTTCTCGGACGAGGACATCGAGGCGTGGACCCCGGGAGCCGTGGGCGAGCGGGCGACGAGCGACAAGAAGCTCCGCAAGGTGGCCCGGCAGTCGGCGGCGCAGGCGCGCAAGGTCGCGGCGGCCGAGGCATCGTCGGCGGTGGTTCCGTCGGATGCCGCCGTGGCTCCGTCGGGGGCCGACGGGGTTCCGTCGGATGCCGCTGGGGCTCCGTCCGGGGCCGTCGAGGACGAACGGTAGGCTGACGGCGTGCCCGTCCTGCATCGAACGGAAAGAGGGTCCGTGCGCACCATCCCCGCACTCCTGGTCACCATTGGTCTCGCGGTGTCCCTCACCGCCTGCGCCTCGAACGGTGCCGGCACCACGCCCGCGAGCTGTGCCGCTCCCGGTGCCGCTTCCGAAGCGGTGACCGCCACCGGCAAGTTCGGCTCGGAGCCGAAGGTCACCGTGCCGAAGGGCCTCACCACCAAGGGCACCCAGGTGTCCGTGCTGAAGCAGGGCACCGGTCGCACCATCGACGACGGCACCCCCGTCCTGGTCGAGTACACCCTGGTCGACGGTTCCACCGGCCAGGTCGCCCAGACGAGCGGCTACTCGGGCCAGACCGCGCCGATCACCGCGGGCGCGAGCAACTACGGGGCCCTCGGCGACTCGCTGCAGTGCGCCCACGTCGGCGACCGCCTGGCGGTGGCCCTGCCGAAGAGCGCCCTGAGCAGCACCGGCGGCGCCGCTGGTACCGACTCGTCCAAGAAGACCGAGGACGCCGTGATCGCCGTCATCGACGTCAAGCGGGCGTTCGACGCCCGAGCCACCGGCACCCCGCAGCTCGCCGGCGACAAGATGCCCGCCGTCGTGCTCGCACCGTCCGGTGCCCCCGGCATCACGATCCCGTCGTGGAGCGCCCCGAAGTCGAACGAGACGCACCTGCTCCGCAAGGGCGACGGCCGCGAGCTCACCGCGAAGGACACCGCGGTCATCAAGTACACCGCCGTCACCTGGGGTGCCGACCCGTCCGTCGTCGGCTCCAGCTGGACCGACGGTTCCGGCGCACAGGCGGTCCCGCTCACCAAGGGCCAGGTCGACGAGGGCGTCCGGAACGCGATCGTCGGGCACCGCGTCGGTGACCAGGTCCTGGCGATCGTCAACCAGCAGGGGACCGCGAACGCCTACGTGATCGACGTCCTCGGAGCGATCTCGAACTGACCTCCTCCGACCGTCCACGGACCGCGGCGCGGGTGCACTCCGGTGCACCCGCGCTGCCGTAGGATCGGCTCGTGCCAGCGACCCGTGTGCCCCGTGTGCCCGCCGAGGAGCGGCTGTTCAGCCTCGTGCTCGCGCTGCTCTCGACGGAGTCCGGGCTGACCAAGGCCGAGATCCTGGCCAACGTGCAGGGGTACCGGCAGCGGTTCTCGACCGGTGGCGACAACGCCTCGCTCGAGCGTCAGTTCGAACGCGACAAGGACGACGTCCGCGAGCTCGGCATCCCGCTCGAGACCATCGAGACGCCGGGTGCCGCGGGCAACAACCAGACGCTCCGCTACCGGATCCCGAAGGGCGAGTACGACCTGCCCGTCGACGTCCGGTTCACCCCGGACGAATCCGCGCTGCTGTCCCTGGCCGCGATGGCGTGGCGCGAGGGCGCACTGTCCGCCGACTCCCGCCGCGGCCTGCTGAAGGTGCGCTCGGCGGGTGCCGAGGACGACGACGGTGCCCTGCAGCTCGGGGTCGACGCCTACGCCCCGCGGCTCCGCGCCCGGGACGCCTCGTTCGAACCGCTCCGCTCCGCGCTCGACCGCGGCGCAGCCGTCCGCTTCGACTACATCACGCCCGGGCAGCACGACGCCCGCCGGCGTGAGGTCGCCCCGCTCGCCCTCGTGCAGCACGGCGGTCGGTGGATGCTCGCCGCCCACGAGTTCGCGACCGACTCCGACAAGAACTACCTGCTGTCCCGGATCGTCGGACCCGTCACCCAGTACGCGGTCGGACAGCACACCGCGCCCGTCGGCGCGGGGGAGCGCACCCTCGCGGAACTCGAGCGGATCTGGGCCGAGCGCACCGCACGCATCGCCGTGGCACCCGGGTCCGACGCCGAACGCCGACTCACCCGTCGCCGCGACACCGAGACCGACGCCGACGGTGGGCTCGTGCTGCACCACGTCGACCCGCAGATCCTGGCCGAGGAGCTCGCCGCATTCGGTCCAGAGGTCCGGGTGCTCGAGCCGGCCGACCTGCGGGCACGGGTCGAAGAGCGCCTCCGCGCGCTCGTGCGCGACCACACCGACGACGACCGTGCCGCAGCCCCCGGAGAGGACCCCGTTCGTGGCTGACGCCCAACCCCTGCAGGCGCAGGACAAGCTCGCCTTCCTGCTCGCCCTGGTGCCGTACCTCATCGACCGCGAGCGTGTCTCGGTGGCCGAGGCCGCTCGGCACTTCGGGGTGCCAGAAGCCCGCATCCGCCGCGCCGTCGAACTCATCGCGGTGTCGGGGGTCCCGGGCGAGACGATGCAGTACCAGCACGGTGACCTGTTCGACATCGCGTGGGACGACTTCGACCAGAACGACATGATCGTCCTGACCAACCTGGTGGCGATCGACGACTCGCCCCGCCTGTCCGCTCGCGAGGCCTCGGCACTCATCGCCGGCTTGCAGTACCTGTCCGCGCTGCCCGAGGCCGCAGACCGCGACGCCATCCGCGCGCTCATGGCCAAGCTGTCCCGCGGTGCCGGGGGAGCGGCGTCGACCGTCGCCGTCGGGCAGGACCTGCACGACGTCGCCCTCGCCACCATCCGCCGGGCCATGTCGGACGGCCGCGGCCTGGTCTTCGAGTACGCCGGACCGCGCACGCAGGGCAGCACCCGACGGGTCGACCCGCTCCGCGTCGAGTCGATCGACACCGACTGGTACCTGCGCGCGTGGGACCTGGATCGACAGGCGCTCCGGACGTTCCGGCTCGACCGGATGTCCGAGGCCCGGGTCGACGACCGTCCCGCCGAGAAGACGATCGACCAGGTCGTCATCCCGGACACGCTGTTCCAGCAGGCCGCCGACGACGTCATCGTCACCGTGGAACTCGACTCCACGTCGCTGCCGTTGGTCGCCGACTTCCTGGCCGACACCGCCGACGCGCCCGACACCGACGGGCGTGTGCGCATCCGGCTCGCGGCGTCGCACGGGTTCGACGGGGTGGTCCGGCTCGTCGCGGGGTTGCCCGGCCGCGCGGTGGTGCTCGACCCGCCCGCTGCCCGTGACGCCGTGCGCGACTTCGCCGCCGCGGCCCTCGCCGCCGGCTGACGTCCGCCCCCGGGACTCCGTCGGTCGCTTCTCGCCCGTTCTCGCCAGGTGTGCCCGTTCCCGCACGGTGGGCGCCGGGTACCTGGTCGTTCCGGGCGTACCTGGTGCGTTGATCCGACCAGGTACGCCCGATCTCGCCAGGTACGCCCCGCTGCGCCCGCCCACCCGCCTCACCCGCTCGACCCGCCCACGCCGACCCCCGGCGGACTGTCGGTCCCGACCCCGTAAGATCGACCACATGGCTTCGACGACCGCGCGCGGGCGAGCGAAGCGGCAGGGGCGCCAGAAGACCGACGCCGAAGGCCGCATGTCGCTCGGGCAGCACCTCATCGAGCTGCGCAACCGCCTCTTCCGCGCAGTGGTGGCGATCGTCATCGGCGCGGTCGGTGGATGGTTCCTCACCCCGTGGGTGCTCGACTCGCTGCGGGCACCGGTGACCGAGCTCGCCAAGGTCGGCGGGCACACCGCCGAGCTGAACTTCCCGATGATCACCGGGGCGTTCGACCTCAAGCTGCAGATCGCGATCACCATCGGTGTCGTCATCGCGAGCCCCGTCTGGCTGTACCAGATCTGGGCGTTCATCGTGCCGGCGCTGATCCGGCGTGAGCGGCAGTACGTGTGGGGCTTCCTCGGCACCGCCATCCCGCTGTTCTTCGCCGGGTGCTACTTCGGGTGGTACATCCTGCCGCACGTGGTCGGCATCCTCGGCAGCTTCGTGTCCAGCCAGGACACCTCGATCGTCGATGCGAAGGCGTACTACGACTTCGTCATCAAGCTCATCGTCGCGGTGGGCATCGCCTTCGTCCTGCCGGTGTTCATCGTCCTGCTGAACTTCGTCGGCGTTCTGTCGGCCGCCGCGATCATCAAGAGCTGGCGCGTCGCGATCCTCTGCATCCTGGTCTTCTGCGCCATCGTGACCCCGAGCGCCGACGTCATCTCGATGTTCCTGCTCGCCGTCCCGATGGTGGTGCTCTACATCGCAGCGTGCTTCGTCGCCTGGATCCACGACCGCCGCGTGGCCAAGCGGCAGGCGAAGCTCGACGAGGAGTACGGCCTGTGAGCGGCACGAGCGCAGCCGAGCGCTTCGCCGCGGCCAAGGTGCGCAACCGGTCGCGCAACCTCGAGCTCTTCCGGACCGACCTGCGGTTCGACCTCGACCCGTTCCAGTTCGCGGCCTGTGACGCGCTCGACCAGGGCCGCAGCGTGCTGGTCGCCGCCCCGACCGGTGCGGGCAAGACGATCATCGCCGAGTTCGCCATCTGGCTCGCCATGCGGCAGCCGACGGCGAAGGTGTTCTACACGACCCCGATGAAGGCGCTCAGCAACCAGAAGTACGCCGAGCTCGTCGACGTCTACGGCGAGTCCGAGGTCGGCCTGCTCACCGGCGACACCAACGTCAACCCCCGCGCCCGCGTCGTCGTGATGACGACCGAGGTGCTGCGGAACATGATCTACGCCGATTCGGACCTGCTCGACGACCTCGCCTGGGTGGTCCTCGACGAGGTGCACTACCTGGCCGACCGGTTCCGCGGTGCCGTGTGGGAAGAAGTGATCCTGCACCTGCCGACCGAGGTCCGCCTGGTCTCGCTCAGTGCCACGGTGTCCAACGCCGAGGAGTTCGGCGACTGGCTGCAGACCGTCCGTGGCGACACCGACGTCATCGTCTCCGAAGACCGCCCGGTCCCGCTCGAGCAGCACGTCCTGGTCGGCTCGAAGATGGTCGACCTGTTCGACTCGAGCGGCGCAGCGGCGACGAACCGTGTCAACCCCGAACTGCTCCGCATGGTCGGCGGCGGCGCACGGAGCGAGCGGAACGGCGGCGGACACCGCGGTCGTCGTGGTCGCGGGGGCTACCCCGAGCGCCGTGGGCCGCGCACCGAGAAGGTGCACCGCGAGCAGATCGCGCACATGCTCGACGAGCGGATGCTGCTGCCCGCGATCTTCTTCGTGTTCAGCCGCAACGGTTGCGACCAAGGCGTCCGGAACGTCCTGCGGTCAGGGCTGTCGCTGACGACGGTGCCGGAGCGCAACGAGATCCGCGAGACCGCGGAGTACCACTGCCGCACCCTGCCGGACGAGGACCTCGCAGTGCTCGGCTACTGGGAGTTCCTGGAAGGCCTCGAGCGCGGGGTCGCGGCGCACCACGCCGGCATGCTCCCCGCATTCAAGGAGGTCGTGGAGAACCTCTTCCAGCGCAAGCTGCTGAAGGTCGTCTTCGCCACCGAGACCCTGGCGCTCGGCGTGAACATGCCGGCGCGCACCGTCGTGCTCGAGAAGCTCGAGAAGTTCAACGGCGAAGCGCGTGTGCCGATCACCCCGGGGGAGTACACCCAGCTCACCGGTCGTGCCGGTCGTCGCGGGATCGACGTCGAGGGGCACTCGGTCATCCAGTGGACCGACGGACTCGACCCGCAGGCCGTGGCGTCGCTGGCCAGCCGTCGCACGTACCCGCTCAACTCGTCGTTCAAGCCGACCTACAACATGGCGGTCAACCTGATCGACCAGTTCGGCCGGCAGCGCACGCGCGAGGTCCTCGAGACGTCGTTCGCCCAGTTCCAGGCCGACCGGTCGGTGGTCGACCTCGCCCGCAAGGTCCGCTCGCAGCAGGAGTCGCTCGACGGCTACCAGCAGGCGATGCAGTGCCACCTCGGCGACTTCACCGAGTACTCGGCGCTCCGCCGAGAACTCTCCGACCTCGAGCGCACGAACGTCCCCGGGGGTCGAGAGGCATCGCACGGCGCCCGCCAGGAACGCCAGGCCGCGATCACCGCGGTCCGCCGTCAGCTGCGGCGCCACCCCTGTCACACCTGCCCGGAACGCGAGGCCCACGCCCGCTGGTCCGAGCGCTGGTGGAAGCTCAAGCGCGCCAACGACAAGCTCGTCCAGCAGATCCGGTCCCGCACGGGCGCCGTCGCGACGACGTTCGACCGGGTCACCGAGGTCCTGCTCGAGCTCGGCTACCTGGTGGACGGCGGCAACGGTGAAGCCACCGTGGCAGCCGGTGGCCGTCGTCTGCAGCGGATCTACGGCGACCGCGACCTGCTCGTGGCCGAGTGCCTCGAGGCGGGTGTCTGGAAGGACCTCACCCCGGCGCAGCTCGCCGCCATGGCCGCGACGATCATCTACCAGCCCCGTCGCGATGACGCGCCCGGCACCGAGCACGCGCTGCCCCGTGGTGCGTTCCGCCCGGCGCTCGACGAGACCCTGACGATCTGGTCACGCCTCGACGACATCGAGCGTGCGGCACGTCTGGCCGGCTCGCAGCCGCCCACCCCGGCGATGGCGGTCGGCATGTTCCGCTGGGCGTCGGGCTCGGCGCTCGACGACGTCCTCCGGACCCTCGACCTGCCCGCCGGTGACTTCGTGCGCTGGTCGAAACAGGTCATCGACCTGCTCGACCAGATCCGGAACGCCGGCGACGACGACCTGGCCCAGACCGCGAGGCGTGCGACGGACGCGGTCCGCCGCGGCATCGTCGCCTACGCAGCGGTCTGACAGGAGGCACGGTGCGGGTTCCGGAGACGACTGTGCGCGGGCTGCCCACGCGCGTCGGCCGCGGGGCGGCCGCGATCGGCCCGTTCGCCGCGTTGCCGCTGGGCACCGCGCTACCACTGGCCGTCATCGGCGGGATCCTGTTCGCCCTCGCGTTCCCGTCGCCCGGGTGGTGGTTCCTGGCCTACCCGGCGCTCGCCTGCATGCTGCTCGCGGTGATGGGGCAGCGTGCACGGCGCGCGGCGTGGATCGGCTACCTCGCCGGTGCGGCGTTCTGGATCCCCGCGATCTCGTGGGCCGGCCGCTACCTGGGCCCGGTCCCGTGGTTCGCGCTGGCGCTGTTGGAGGCCGCGTTCTTCGCCCTCGGCAGCGTGGCCATCGCCCTGGCGTACCGCTGGGTCGCGCGCGTGGTGCCGTCGACCGCCGGACGCGTGTGGGGCCTCCCGGCCGTCGTCGCTGCACTCTGGACCGGACGCGAGTGGTTCTCGGGGAGCTGGCCGTACGGCGGGTTCGCCTGGGGGCGGGTCGGGCTGTCGCAGTCGCAGGGGCCGTTTGCGCACCTGGCCGCGTACGTCGGCGTCCTCGGACTCACCTTCGTCGTCGTGTACTGCGTCGCGGTCGTCGTGTCGCTCGCGCTCGTGGCGCCCCGCGCGCCGGGCGTCACCCTCGGTCTGCCCGTGCGGGTGGCGACGGCGGGCCTGCTCGTCGCGGCGGTCCTGGCGGTGCCGGCGTGGCCGACGGCGACGAGCGGCACCATCCGGGTCGAGTCGGTGCAGGGCAACGGACCGGCTGGCTACTTCGACCGCGCGCAGCCCGGCGACGTCCTGGCGGCGCAGGTCGCGGCGACGGACGTGGACGCGAAGGGTGTGGACCTGGTCGTCTGGCCCGAGGCAGGTGCGGAGTACGACCCACGCCAGCAGCCCGTCATCGCCTCGGCGCTCGACTCCGTGGTCGACTCGCTCCACGCTCCGATCGTGGCGGGCGCCATCACGCAGACGCCGTCGGGGGTCCTGCACAACACGTCGTTCGTGTGGACCGCGGACGGTTGGCAGTCCTCGTACGACAAGAAGCGCCCGGTGCCGTTCGGTGAGTACGTGCCCGATCGCTGGTTCTTCTCGAAGCTCGCGCCGTCGCTCATCGGTCTGCTGCAGCGCGACTACACGCCGGGGACGAAGCCCAACGTGCTGTCCGTGGCGGGGGTCCGTGCCGGCATCTCGATCTGCTTCGACATCGTCGACGACTCTCTGACCGCCGACATGGTGCGCGGGGGAGCGCAGGTGATCCTCGCGCAGACGAACAACGCCGACTTCTCGGGCACCGACGAGAACCTGCAGCAGCTCGAGATCGCGCGGATGCGGGCCATCGAGACCGGACGCTCGCTCGTGAACATCTCGACCGTCGGAGCGTCGCAGGTCATCGACCCGAGCGGCCGCACGATCGACCGGGTTCCTGAGTACACCGCGACCTCGATGGTGACCGACGTGCCGCTCGGGACGTCCACCACCCCGGCATCGATCCTGTCCGGGTCGATCACACTCCTGCTCGCCCTCGGCGGGCTGCTCGTGCTCCTGGCCTGCGCCCCCTGGGGTCGTCGCGCTCGCTCCTGATCCGACCCGCCGCGCCCAGCCACTGGGAACGGACTGTGAATGCGCCGGTACGGGATTGATGGGGCGTGGGACAGTGTTGTGGAGGGCAGACGAGCGAGAGGAGCACACACATGGCTGATCGGAGTCTCCGCGGCATGCGGCTCGGGAGTCAGAGTCTCCAGAGCGAAGAGGGCGTCGAGCTCTCGGATCGCAAGCGCGCGGTCTACCAGACGGATTCGGGTGAGACGTTCGACATCGTCTTCTCGGCTGATGCGGACGTCCCCCAGACCTGGTCGGAGCCCCGCTCCGGCCGCGAGGGCCGACTGCTCGGCGACGACGGGATCCCCGTCGAGGTCGCCGAAGAGGACGTGAAGGCACCCCGCACCCACTGGGACATGCTGCTCGAGCGCCGCTCGCGCGAGGAACTCGAGGAGCTCCTCGAAGAGCGCCTGCAGGTCCTCCGCGCACGACGCGGCGCCTGACGCCCCACGCACGAACGACGACGCCCGCCC
>NZ_MJGM01000020.1:0-21185 GCF_001864905.1 Curtobacterium sp. MCBA15_007 | reverse complement strand
GGGCGGGCGTCGTCGTTCGTTCGTGCCGACGTGTCAGCGCCGACCGGAGCCGTCGCTCGTCCGGTGACCGGAAGCGTCGTCGCCCGGCGTCGTCGGAGTGTCCTCGACCTGCTCGGCGGTCGTGTCATCGGCGGCCGCGATGTGGGCGTCGACGCTGCGGTTCGACTCGGCCAGACGCGCGTCGAGCTCGGACTCGGGGACGATGTCGGCGGCGGTGGCGTCCGCGCGCGGCATCGTCGTGTCGGCGGATCCACCCGCGGCGGTGTTCGCCAGGCTCTCGTTCGCGAGCTTCGAGATACGGGACAGGAAGTCCGCACCACCGGCAGCACCTGCAGCACCGGCGACCGGTCCGGCGCCGCCACCACCGCGGCTGGCGCTGAAGCCCTTGGCGATGCCGGACAGGGCCTCGGTGAACTCGCTCGGGATCATCCAGAGCTTGTTCGACGTGCCCTCCGCGATCTTCGGCAGGGTCTGCAGGTACTGGTAGGACAGCAGCTTCTCGTCGGGGTCACCGGTGTGGATCGCCTCGAACACGGTCGCGATGGCCTGGGCTTCACCTTCGGCACGGAGGACCTGTGCCTTGGCGTCACCCTCGGCCGCCAGGATCGCGGCCTGCCGCTGGCCCTCGGCCTCGAGGATCTGGGACTGCTTGGTGCCCTCGGCCTGCAGGATCGCGGCACGACGGCTGCGCTCGGCACGGAGCTGCTGTTCCATGGCGTCCTGGATGGACACGGGCGGCTCGATCGCCTTGAGCTCGACTCGGCCGACGCGGATGCCCCACTTGCCGGTCGCTTCGTCGAGGACGACGCGCAGCTGGCCGTTGATGTTGTCGCGGCTGGTCAGGGCCTCTTCGAGGTTCAGGCCACCGACCACGTTGCGGAGCGTCGTGGTGGTGAGCTGCTCGACGGCGCCGAGGTAGTTCGCGATCTCGTAGGTCGCCGCACGGGCGTCGGTCACCTGGAAGTAGACGACCGTGTCGATCGAGACCACCAGGTTGTCCTCGGTGATCACGGGCTGCGGCGGGAACGAGACGACCTGCTCGCGCATGTCGAGCAGCGGCCGCAGACGGTCGATGAACGGCACCAGGAGGTTCAACCCCGGGTTGAGGGTCTTGTGGTACTTGCCGAGACGTTCGACGACGCCCGCGGTGGCCTGGGGGACGATGCGGATCGCCTTCGCCAGGACGACGATCACGAAGATGACGACGACGAGGATGAGGACGAGCAGTGCGATCGTCCCCGGGGAGATGCTGGTCACGAGGTGGCCCTTTCTGCGAGGCGTACGACCGCGGTCGACCCCTCGATCGACTCGACGACCACAGGGGTCCCGAGTGGCGGTGTGCGGTCGACGGAGTCCGCGGCGAACCGCGCGCTCCAGGTCTCGCCGTTGGCCAGGCGGACCTGGCCAGGGCTGGAAGCGGTGAAGGCGACCGCGACCGTGCCGGCGAGCCCGATGAGGCCCTCGACGTTGGTGCGGTGCGGGTCGGCGCCACGGCCGAGGGCGACGAGCAGTCGCGGTCGGACGAGCGACAGCAGCACCAGGGCGGCCACCGCGGCGACGATGGCGGACAGCCACCACGGTGCGCCCAGGAGCGCGGCGACCAACCCGCCGGCGGCGCCCGCCGCGAGCATGATGAAGATGAAGTCGAGAGTGAAGATCTCGACCACGCCCAGGAGCAACACCAGGCCGATCCAGACGATGCTCTGGATCCAATCGATTCCGTTCACGCGATCTCCCTCCCTCGGTCGCGCGCGGCGGCTCGCTGCGTCGCGACAGCCGGTACAACTCCGTTCAACATATCAAGGACGTCCGACGACCGTGCAGGCGATTGGTAGGCTCGGTGCGCCCGACCGGCCGGAACCAGACCTGGAGAACACGACTGTGAGCAACCCCCTCGCCCCCGGATCCCTCACCGACAAGCGCGCCGTCGTCACCGGTTCGTCCCGTGGCATCGGCGCCGACACCGTCGGGTACCTGGCCGAGGCCGGCGCGAAGGTCGTCGTGAACTACCGCAACAAGGCCAGGCGGGCCGAGCAGATCGCGGAGAAGATCGTCGAGTCCGGTGGCTCCGCCCTGGCCGTCGGCGCCGACCTCACCGAGCACGACTCCGTGCAGGCCCTGGTCGACACGGTCGTGCGGGAGTGGGGCGGCATCGACCTGCTCGTGCTCAACGCTTCGGGCGGCATGGAGTCCGGTGTCGGCGAGGACTACGCGCTCCGCCTGAACCGCGACGCCCAGGTCGACATGCTGCAGACCGCCGTGCCGCACATGCCTGCCGGGTCGCGCGTGGTCTTCGTCACGAGCCACCAGGCGCACTTCGTCGAGACCGCCGAGACGATGGACGAGTACGTCCCGGTCGCCAAGAGCAAGCGTGCCGGGGAACTCGCCCTCCGTGCGCTCATCCCGCAGCTCGAGGCCGCGGGCATCGAGTTCGTCGTCGTCTCCGGCGACATGATCGAGGGCACGATCACCGCGACGCTCCTGAACCGCCTGAACCCCGGCGCGATCGAGGGCCGTCGGCAAGAGGTCGGCAAGCTCTACAGCGTCTCCGAGTTCGCGGCCGAGATCGCCCTGGCCGCGGTCGAGCCGATCCCCGCCGACCACACCAAGCTGGTCGGCGACGTCAGCGGGTTCGTCGGCTAACGTCGGGCGGGTGACCGCCAAGCCCGGCCTGCGCCGCACCTCCCGCATCCTGCTGCTCGACCCCCGGGGTCGCGTGTTCCTGATGGACACGAAGTCGCCCTCGTCCGACGCCGCGCACCGCTGGATCACGCCGGGTGGTGGCGTCGACCCGGGGGAGTCCCACCGCGACGCCGCGATCCGCGAGCTGCGCGAGGAGACCGGGATCGTCATCGACGAACCCGGCGAACCGGTCTGGTCGTGGGACTTCACGGTCGAGTGGGACCTCGCTGACCACGACCGTGGGCACGCCGAGTTCTACGTCGTCCGCACGCCGGGCTTCGAGTTGTCCGACGCCGAGTGGACCGACGACGAA
This sequence comes from Curtobacterium sp. MCBA15_007, assembly GCF_001864905.1. Classification (NCBI taxonomy): domain Bacteria; kingdom Bacillati; phylum Actinomycetota; class Actinomycetes; order Micrococcales; family Microbacteriaceae; genus Curtobacterium; species Curtobacterium sp. MCBA15_007. The sequence goes on along the minus strand of NZ_MJGM01000020.1, from coordinate 18,190 downwards.
CGCGTCGACATCCTCGCCTCGCGCTGGTGGACGGCGGACGAGCTCGACGCGACCGACGAGGCGTTCGAACCCGCAGAGCTGCCGGACCTGGTGCGCCGGCACGGCGCCTGAACACCGCACCACGGCCTGACGGCCGACCCAGGACCGGACGGGAGGCCCGTGGCGGCCCCGCCACGGGCCTCCCGTCGGTACGCTGACCCGCATGGACACCGATCCGGTCGACGACGACCCCGCCGGTGCCGTCGTGCACCCTGCCGACCGGCACGACCGGATCCGCGTGCGCGGAGCGCGCGCCAACAACCTGCGCGACGTCGACGTGGACCTGCCGAAGCGCCGGCTCACGGTGTTCACCGGGGTCTCCGGCTCGGGCAAGAGCTCGCTCGTGTTCGGCACCGTCGCCGCCGAGTCGCAGCGGATGATCAACGAGACCTACAGCGCGTTCGTGCAGGGGTTCATGCCGTCGCTCGCGCGTCCCGACGTCGACCTGCTCGACGGACTGACCACCGCGATCGTCGTCGACCAGGAGCGCATCGGCGCCGACCCGCGCTCCACCGTCGGCACCGCGACGGACGCGAACGCGATGCTGCGCGTGCTGTTCAGCCGACTCGGTCAGCCGCACGTCGGCGGACCGAACGCGTTCTCGTTCAACCTCGCCACCGTGACGGCCGGGGGAGCGATCACGGTGCAGAAGGGTGCGGACGCGAAGGCCCAGAAGGTCTCGTTCACGCGGCTCGGCGGCATGTGCGCGGACTGCGAGGGTCGGGGCCTGGTGAACGAGATCGACCTGACGCAGCTGTTCGACGAGACGAAGTCGCTCGGGGACGGCGCGCTCACGATCCCCGGGTACGGGACCGACGGGTGGAACGTGCGGCTGTACGCCGAGTCGGGCTACTTCGACCGGGACACCCCGATCCGCGACTTCACCGAGCAGGAGCGGCAGGACTTCCTGTACCGCGAGCCGACGAAGCAGAAGATCGCCGGCATCAACATGACCTACGAGGGGCTCGTGCACCGGGTCCGCAGATCGTTCCTGCAGAAGGACCGCGAGGCGATGCAGCCGCACATCCGGGCCTTCGTCGACCGTGCGGTGACCTTCACGACGTGTCCGGCCTGCGACGGCACCCGGTTGAACGACACCGCCCGCTCGTCGAAGGTCGCGGGCCGCAGCATCGCCGACGTCTGCGCGATGCAGGTCACCGACACCGTCACCTGGCTGCGGGGTCTGGACGACCCGGGGGTCGGGCCGTTGCTCGAGGGGCTCCGTGACCTGCTCGAGTCCTTCGTCGAGATCGGACTCGGCTACCTGTCGCTCGACCGTCCGACCGGCACGTTGTCCGGGGGAGAAGGGCAGCGCGTGAAGATGGTGAAGCACCTCGGCTCCTCACTCAGCGACGTCACGTACGTCTTCGACGAGCCGAGCACGGGGCTGCACCCGCACGACATCGAGCGGATGAACGAGCTGCTCGTCCGGTTGCGCGACAAGGGCAACACCGTCCTGGTCGTCGAGCACAAGCCCGAGGTCATCGCGATCGCCGACCACGTCGTCGACCTCGGACCCGGTGCCGGTTCCGGCGGTGGGACGCTCTGCTACCAGGGGTCCGTCGACGGGCTGCGCGCCAGCGGGACCGTGACCGGTCAGCACCTGGACGACCGCGTCACCGTGAAGTCCGACGTCCGTCGTCCGGACGGAGCGATCGCGATCCGCGGCGCGTCGGCCCACAACCTGCACGACGTCGACGTGGACGTCCCCACCGGGGTGCTCACCGTCGTCACTGGGGTCGCCGGTTCCGGCAAGAGCACACTCATCCACGGGTCGCTGGCTCGGCGCGACGACGTGGTCGCCATCGACCAGAGCGGTATCCGTGGCTCACGACGGAGCAACCCGGCGACCTACACCGGCCTGCTCGAACCGATCCGCAAGGCGTTCGCGAAGGCCAACGGCGTCAAGCCCGCACTGTTCAGCGCCAACTCCGAGGGCGCCTGCCCGGCGTGCAACGGTGCCGGTGTCGTGTACACCGACCTCGGCATGATGGCGGGCGTCGCGAGCCCCTGCGTCGAGTGCGACGGCAAGCGGTTCGATCAGGCCGTGCTCGGCTACCACCTGGGCGGGAAGGACATCAGCGAGGTGCTCGGCATGTCCGTCGCCGACGCGTTGGCGTTCTTCGCGGCGGGGGCGTCCGCACTGCCAGCCGCCCACACGATCCTCGCCCGGCTCGCAGACGTGGGGCTCGGCTACCTGACGATCGGACAGCCGCTCACCACGTTGTCCGGGGGAGAGCGGCAGCGGCTCAAGCTCGCGACGCACCTCGGTGACCGGGGCGGCGTGGTGGTGCTCGACGAGCCGACCGCGGGCCTGCACCTGGCCGACGTCGAGCAGCTGCTCGGCCTGCTCGACCGGCTCGTCGACGCCGGCCGGACGGTCGTCGTGATCGAGCACCACCAGGCCGTGATGGCGCACGCTGACTGGATCATCGACCTCGGGCCGGGCGCCGGGCACGACGGCGGGCGCATCGTGTTCGAGGGGACGCCCGCTGCACTCGTGGCGGCCCGGTCGACGCTGACCGGGCAGCACCTGGCGGCGTACGTCGGAGCCTGAGCCGGGGGACAGGCTCGGACGGTGAATCTGGGCACCAGCCGTGTGCGAGGACTACTGTTCTGACCGACGCTCACGATCGGCTACCCGGCCTGGATCAGCGTCCTGACCAGAAGGAGCTCCACCATGTCCAACCCCGGCAACGCACCCGCGACCAACAGCGGCAACGGAATCGCCGTCGGTTCGCTCGTCCTCGGCATCGTCGGCGTCGTCTTCTCGTTCCTCTTCGTGTGGGTCGGACTCATCGCCAGCATCATCGGCCTGGTCCTGGGCTTCGTCGCCCGTCGTCGCAACGCCGGTACCCGAGGCATGGTGCTCGCCGGCATCATCCTGAGTGTCATCGGCCTCGTGCTCTCGATCATCTTCATCATCGTCGCTCTGACGATCGTCGTTCCCGCGATGAACAACTGAGGCTGACCGCCGCATGACAGCGGGCGCGTGGCGGAGTCGCCACGCGCCCGCTGTCGATCTCCGGCGCCGCTGGTACGTGTCCAGGAACCCGGGCGTACCGTCCGGCGCATGAGCTACAGCCAGCCTGACCCAGCCGAAGAGACCACCCAGAGCGAGTCGCCGGAGCAGCCCGACACCGACCAGGGGAACCTGGAGGAACAGGGCGGCGAGCCGGCAGCGCTCGAGATCGACGCCGACGACGTCCCGACGAAGCCCGCCGACTGACGCCGTCGTCATCCAGTGAGCAGAAGAGGTCGAGTCCGGAGAACGGACCCGACCTCTTCTGCTCACTCAGCGCCGATCGGGTGTCGATGCGTGCGCCGATAATGCATATTATGTCAACTCAGGTGGACCGGACTCCAGAACGCCCCGCCTCCACCGGTCACAGTTCCCGACAGACGGATGCGGCAAGGACCAGCATGTTGACCTTCGCATCCGGGTCGTCACCGGCGTAGCTGACGTACACGGTCGGCGAGGTCCGGCCTCCTGAGAACCGCACCTGGGTCCACGTGCTCCGGCCCCGGTCGTCGCCACGGCGGCTGATGTCGTACCGCGTCCAAACCCGCTCGGCGTTGTCGAGCACTGTCCGTGGCGTCACTGCAGACGTGCTCGACAGGTTCACTTCCCGGCGGATCCCAGCATCACCGGTGGTGAAGCCGAGGACGTCGGTGTTCGAGCAGACGGAGTCGCCGGTCAGTTCCCCGAACGGCGCAGGCCGGGACTCCCCCTCGTCGTAGTAGTCCTTCCACTGCGACAAGCCACCGTTCGCCTCCATGAACGCGTTCACGACAGCGACGGTCCGTTCGTCCTGCTGGGTGGCGACGGCATCGGACGCGATGTACGGCCGGTGGCCTTGGCAGGAGGCAACGATGAGCACGAACACTGTCATGAAGACCGTACCGATCACCAGGTTCTTCACGGTCCGTCGACGACGAGCGGCGCGTCCCTCGAGCGTGTCGTCTTCCATGGCGCCCCTTCCCCCGCGGTTCAGCATGCCAGACAGGACGCCGGGTCGGCGCACCGTCAGAACGTCGCGACGGTCATCCCCGGAGAAGTGGCTGGCCGGTCCATCCCGACGAGCGCCTCGGGCAGGTCGTCGAAGCCGATGGTGCGGCCGATCGTCTCCTCCGGCCGGAGCCGCCCACTGACGACGGCGTCGAGCATCGCGCCGTACTCCCCGACCGCTGCGCCGTGACCGCCGAGCAGTTCGAGCTCGTCGGCGATGACCCGTCCCATCGGGATCGCCGGCGTTGCTTCGTCGTCGAGCAGCAGCCCGACCTGCACGTGTCGGCCGCGTGGACGCAGGGATGCAACCGCTGCGACCGAGGTGGCACGGCTGCCGTAGGCGTCGATCGACAGGTGCGCTCCCCCGGCGGTGCGGGAGCGAACCGCGGTCACCGCACCGGCGTCCATCAGCACCGTGTCGGCGCCCAGTGCTGCGGCTCGTTCGAGCGCCGCCGCGGAGACGTCCACCGCGAGCACGTGCGCACCGGCGGCCACGGCGACCATGATCGCCGACAGCCCGACTCCCCCGCAGCCGTAGACCACGACCCACTCCCCTGCGCTCACCCGCCCGCGGGCGTGCAGGGCGTGGAACGCGGTGCCGAAGCGGCAGCCCAGCGCCGCTGCCACCGTGAACTCCACGGCGTCGGGCAGGGCGACGAGGTTCAGATCGGCGTGCGGGACCACCAGCGACTCCGCGTAGGACCCCTGCAGGTCGAAGCCGGGCTGCTGCTGGGCGGTGCACACCTGGGTCGCGCCGTCGAGGCACTCGGCGCAGGTGCCGCAGGCGAACACGAACGGGGCCGTGACCCGGTCGCCGACGGCGAAGCGCTGCACGTCGGTGCCGATCGTCGCGACGACGCCGGCGAACTCGTGGCCGGGCACGTGCGGCAGCCGGACCGAGTCGTCGTGGCCCTTCCACGCGTGCCAGTCACTTCGGCAGACACCGGTGGCAGCCACCCGCACGACGACACCGTGGTCCGGGGCGACGGGCTCCGGCAGGTCGACGATCGAGGGGACGGAACCGAACTGGGCGTACTGGACGGCGCGCATGCCGCCATCCTGACAGACGGCGTCGAACGACGACGGAGCCCCGACCCCAAAGGTCAGGACTCCGCCGCATCGCCGTGCTGCCGGTGACGGATCAGCGCTGTCGCCGCTGGTTCCGGTTCGTTCCGAGCATCGCGGCCCCGAGCGCCAGCAGCAGGAGTGCGACGCCGAGGACGAGCGGCGTCCCCGACGTGCCGGTGAAGGCGAGCCCCTGGACGCCCCCGCGCGCTCCGGGCGACGGCGCCACAGTCGGAACGGCCGTCGACCCGGACCCGCCCCCGGGCCCGGAGCCGGGGACCGTGCCGGCGCCGGGAACCGTTCCGGGGTCGGGCCCGGGTTCCGGTTCGGGATCCGACGGCGAGTCACCGAGCAGCAGTCCGGCATCGACGGTGCGGTCGCGGGTGATCGATTCCTTCGCGCCTTCGTCGGAGCGTTCCCACGCGATCGAGACCGCGGGCGTCTCGCCGTCCTGGCCGGCGTCCGAGTCGATGGTGCCGTCGGTGCCGACGTGCTCCTTCGTGAACCGACGGCCGTCCGGAGCCGTGAAAGCCACGACGTAGTCCCCCGGGCGGAGTCCGTCGAAGGAGTACTCCCCATCGGGTCCGGACCTGGTGGCGCGTGCGACGTCGGTACCGCGGTCGTCGACGCCGGACAGTCGGATCGGCACGCGGTCGATGCCCGGTTCGTCGGAACCCTGGAGGCCGTCGTCGTTGCTGTCCGTCCACACCCGGTCCCCGATGCTGCCGGCGACCACCCGCACGGTGGCACGGTTCGACAGCGCGGCGAGTTCGAGGTTCGAGGCGCGGAGCCCGAAGCGGTTCGTGTAGGTGTCACCGTCCCGCTCCCCGCGGGTCTGCAGCGCGACGTGGTGTCGGACCGTCTGTCCAGGCGCGACACCGCCGGTCCGTTCGATCCGCACGGCGGTGACGTCGGCGAGTTCCGCGGACCCGCACGCGGGGTCGCCGAGGTCTGCCGCCGCGCACCAGAGCGTGCTGCCGCCCGGCTGGTTGGACGCTGCCGTCCCGTCGAGCGAGATCGAGGCCGGATCGCTCGTGGTGTAGCGCACGGTCTCACCGGCGCCGGGCGCGACGTCGACGCGGTCGGCCAGCGAGACGGTCCCGTGGAAGGCGGAGCCCTGGGGGTCGCCTCGGTGCGGCAGGACGTCGATGACGTCGAGCCCGCTGATGCTCCGGGCGTCGCGGTTCGTGTAGAGCAGGTCCCACTCGAGCTGGTCCCCCGTCGCGACGACCGGTTCGGTCGCCACCTTCTCCACGCCGACACCGACTGCGGCGACGACCTGCACCGCTCGTTGGGTGTCGCGGCGGAACGCTTCGGAGCGGTCCGTCGGCGAGGCGATGGTCGCGTAGTTCTGCACCGGCCCGGCTGGCGCGAGACTCGACACCTGCAGCTCGTAGGTGATCGGCGGGATCCTCGTGTTCGGCTGCTGGTCGTCGAGCGTCCACGTGAGGCGCTGGCGGAGGTTGCCGGCGTTGTCCGTGATCGTGTCGAGCTCGGCCGGCCTGGACGCACTCTCGGGGATGTAGTCGGTGTGCATCGGCAGCACGTCGCGGACCGTCACGGTGGTCGCTTGCCCACCGGAGTGGCCGTTGGTGAGTGTCGGGTAGAGGGCGTACTCGAGGGTGCTCCCGGACCCGACGAAGCTCGTCTTGTCCGGTGTGTCCTCCGCGGTCGTGCCCGGGTCGACGATCTTCTTCCGGATGCGTGCCAGGTTCTCCGTGATCACGACGCTGTCGGCCATCGCTCCGGCACCGTTCTCCGGCCGGGCCGTGTCGTGGGTCCAGACGTCGGTGTGTTCGCCGAGCAGGGCGTGTCCGAAGTCGTACGCGCGGGTCCCCGAGGGTGCGTCGGCCACTGCGACGTACGTGTGCAGCACCGCTCTCGCCCCACCGTCGACGTCGCCGAGCGCGCGCACGGCGCCGACCGCGGCGCGACCGCCCGGAACCTCGTCTGGGCTGGCGAACCACGGTCCGTCGTCATCGCCGCACGTGTGGCCCTGCCCGGCCGCGGGGTTCGTCATGTCGTAGGCCGCGTACTCGATGCGCGGCCTGCTCAACCCGCTGGTCCACGCCGTCGCGCTCGGGGTGCCCCCGCGGGTGAGGCGCTGGGTCCCGCGATCGAAGGTGTCGCAGAGGATCGTGCCGGTCCAGCGGCTGTACCCGTCGTTGAGGACGGTGACGTCGCTCCGCAGGACCTGCCCCTGCGTCACCCATGGATCGCCCGCGCGGGCGGAACCCTCGACGGTGGTGCCGGCGCTGTCGATCACGCGCCAGAGTCGCTTGCCGGCGGTGCCGGACCCGACACCCACCAGGTTGCGCGACGTGCTGTTGTCGGCGAGGGGCTCCTCGCTGCCGGGGTAGTTCTGTGCGCCACTCGCCGACGTGGTCTGCACGGCCGAGTACCGGTTGGTCGACAGGACCGAGCCCGGCGGGTAGGGCAGCCAGAGGCTCAGGTAGCCCGAGACGAAGTACGCCCTGGTGCCACCCGTGACCGGGCCGCCGCTGAGCGACTGGGTGGGGATGCGGTCCGGGTCGGTGACGGTGTCCGTGATCGTCACGTCGACGTCCGCGCCGGGCGAGGACTGCGTGCAGACGATGGTCCCCGAGTCGACCACGCTGCGCGGCCCGCCACCCCGTCCGCCCGGCAGGCCGTCGAAGCGCCAGGCGTTCGTTGCGTTCACGCCGCAGGCAGGCGCGGTCCCGTTCCACAGCACGGCGGTCGACGGCAGGTCGCCGAGGATCTCGGACACGTCGTCGGTGAAGGTCATCGGGCCGGCGCTCGCTTCGAACCCGAGCAGGCCCTGTCCGGCGACGACGGGCTCCCAGTTCACCGCGATCGGGTAGACGAGACGCAGGCCTCGCTCGCCGTCGGGACCGATGACGTCAGGGGTGAGCGAGGACCCGACGACGTCCTTGCTCAGGTTGTAGCGCGCGGCTGCCGAGACCGTCACGGTCGGCGCGACTGCCGTCACGACGCCGTTGTCCGCGTTGTCCGCCGTGGCTTCGACCGTGACCTCGATCTCGTCGCCGTGCCGCATGGTGCCGGAGACGTCGAGCACGACGGGGACCTCGACGAGGTTGCCCTCGGTCAGGTCACCGACCGAGCAGGTGAGTCGCTGCCCGTCGATGCGCGACGCGGCCCCGGTGCACGGCTTCGGCAGCCCCGCCCAGGTCGTGCCGGCCGGAGCGGTCACGACGAACCGTTGGTTGACGCTGTCGCCGTCGTTCACGCTCATCTCGACGCTGTACGTGATCGCGTCGAGTGTCCGCACGATGCCGTTCGTTCCGCTCGAGTCGGCCCCGGGCCGGTCGTCCGGGGTGAACGGGCCGTTGCCGTCCTTGGCGACCTTCGCAGCGAGACCGACCGTCCCTGCCGGACGGACGGTCGACGTCGCAGGGTCCGTCGTGGCCGTGCCCACCGCTCCCCCGGCCGGGGTCGCGCCCGCGGGGGCGGCGGCGGTGAGCGGGAGCGTCAGCGACAACGCCGTGGCGACGACAGCTCGGATCGGGATGCGTGTTCGCATGGGACTCCTCGTGCGGGCGGGTGCAGGGTGCACCCACTGCCCAGGAGTGTAGGAATCCATCTGGAATGCTGCAATGAATATTTCGTATTCGCTCTGACGCTTTCGCCTCGGTCGGCATCGAGGACCGGTCCACCGGATCCCGATCGGACGTCGCCCCGCGGCCGCGTCTCCGGTTGACTGGGACGATGACGGATCTGCGCTTCTCCACCGACCCCGCCGACCTCGACGTGGACCGCGTGCACCGCTGGTTGAGCGAGGAGTCGTACTGGGCGCGCGGGCGCGACCGGGCGACCCAGGACGCGATCATCGCCGGTTCCCGGAACTTCGGCGTCTACGACGCGGTGACCGGCGAGCAGCTCGGCTACGCGCGGGTGGTCACCGACGGTGTCACGTTCGGCTGGCTCTCGGACGTGTTCGTCGCCCCAGGGGCCCGGGGTCGGGGTGTCGGGGTCGCCCTGGTGCGCGGGGTGACCGAGGCGGTCGAGGCCCTCGGACTGAAGCGCTTCGCCCTGTTCACCGCGGACGCCCACGGCCTGTACGAGCGGTTCGGGTTCCGGCCGCTGCCCGATCCGGAGGGGTGGATGATGCGGCCCGGCCCGGGCTTCGGCGACGACGTGCACGACTGACGGAGCGCCGCCCTCAGTACTCGATGCGTCCCTCGCGGTTGTGGAACTCCCCCGTCGGCCCCTCGGTGCCGATCGTCGCGAGCGCGACCGTGGCGTCGGTGCCCTCGGTGATCGTCTGGTGCCCGCCGAACCCGTTGAACGCCGTCGCGGTGTAGCCCGGGTCGCTCGCGTTCACCCGGAACCCGGGCAGGTTCTTCGCGTACTGCACGGTCAACGCGATCACGGCCGCCTTCGACGCCGCGTACGGCACGGCCGGCACCCCGTACTCGTCGTGCCCGGGCGTGGTGAGCCAGCGTGGGAAGCCGACCCCCGACGCGACGTTCACGATGACGGGTGCTGCCGAGCGCCGCAGCAGGGGCAGCGCGGCCTGGGTCACCCGGACGATGCCGGTGACGTTGGTGTCGAGGACGGTCGCCATCGCGTCCGCGTCGAGGTCGTCGACCCCGAACGAGTCGCCGAGGATCCCGGCGTTGTTCACCAGCACGTCCAAGGACGGGATCGTGGCGATCGCCGAGTCGATGCTGGCCTGGTCGGTCACGTCCAGCTGCACGACGTGGGCGCCGAGCGCCCGGGCGTCGTCGCCGCTGGCCGGGTCGCGCATGCCGGCGTGGACGGTGTGGCCGGCTTCGATCAGTCGGCGTGCGGTCTCGAGTCCGAGGCTGCGGTTGGCCCCGGTGATCAGTGTCGTCGTCATGTTCCCAGCCTGCCCCAGCCGGCCCGGCTGCCCCAGGCACGGTGCGACGGTGGGACCGGCAGTACCAGGACGGACTGGAGGCGCGGGGCGATGATGGTGGACATGAGCGAGTTCGCGAACGTGTTGCGTTCCTGGCGTGACCGGGTGCGTCCCGAGGCGGTCGGCCTGCCGGCCGGCCCCGGCAGACGGACCCCGGGCCTCCGCCGCGAGGAACTCGCCGCCCTGGCGGGCGTGAGCGTGGACTACGTCGTCCGCCTCGAGCAAGGCCGGGCGACGAACCCGTCGCCGCAGCTGCTCGCGTCGCTCGCGACGGCGCTCCGGCTGTCGTCCGAGGAGCGGGACCACCTGTGCCGGGTGGCCGGCGTCGCCCCGCCGTCCCGTCAGGTGGTGCCGCGGCACGTCACGCCCGGCGTGCAGCGTCTGGTGGACCGACTCGGCGACGTGCCGCTCGCGGTGTTCACGGCGACGCACGACATCGTGCTCTGGAACGACCTGTGGGCCGCGGTGAACGGCGATCCGACGCGGTACGTCGGCCTCGACCGCAACCTGGTCTGGCGGCACTTCACCAAGGAGCGCGACGGGGTGGACTGGGACGAGGAGCACCAGGAGGAGTTCTCGAGTGACCTCGCCGCCGATCTGCGGCAGGCGTACGGGCGCTACCCCGGCGACCGTGACCTGGCAGCACTCGTCGACCGGCTGCTGCGGGAGTCGCCGGAGTTCGCCCGCCGGTGGGAGACCGGCCGGATCGCCGAGCACCGTGCGAGCCGCAAGGTCGTGCACACGCCGGTCGGTCCGGTGGAGATCGACTGCGACGTGCTGACCGTGCCGGGTGGCGACCTGCGCATCGTCGTCTACACGGTCGTACCGGGCTCCGAGTCGGCCGCGAAGCTCGACCTGCTCCGGGTCACCGGCCTGCAGGAGCTCACGCCGCGGTGAACACCAGCGACGCGTTCTGACCGCCGAACCCGAACGAGTTGTTCAACGCCGCACCGAGCGGAGCCGTCCGCGCGGTGCCGGAGACGACGTCGAGGTCCACCGCGGGGTCGAGCTGGTCGAGGTTCAGGGTCGGCGGCACGGTCCCGGTCTCGAGTGCCCGCAGGGTCAGGACCGCCTCGACCGCCCCGGCCGCGCCGAACATGTGCCCGATCGCGCTCTTCGGTGCGGTGACCAGCGCTCCGGTGCCCACCGCACGGCTGATCGCGGTCGCCTCGCCGACGTCGCCGACCGGGGTGCCGGTCGCGTGTGCGTTCACGTGGTCGATGTCGCCCCCGGTGAGTCCCGCCATCCGGATCGCGGACCGCATGGCCCGTTCCTGCTCGCTGCCGTCGGTGCGCGGCGCGGTGATGTGGTGCGCGTCCGAGGTGATCCCCCACCCGGCGAGCGTGCCGTGCGACCGCTGCCCGCGTGCGGCGGCGTGGTCGGCACGCTCGAGCACGACGACGCCGGCGCCCTCGCCGAGGACGAAGCCGCGGCGGTCGGCGTCGAACGGCCTGGACAGGGTCGTCGGGTCGTCGCCGTCGGGCTTCGCGAGCGCCTGCGACTGCGCGAACGACGCCATGGTCACCGGGGTCACCGCGGCCTCGGTGCCGCCCGTGATGACGACGTCGGCCTCACCGGTCACGATGAGTCGCGCGGCGGTCGCGATGGCCTCGGCACCGGAGGCGCACGCCGACACCGTCGTGTATGCACCGCCCCGCGCCCCGTACGCGATGCTGATCTGCGCCGCGGCGCCGTTCGCCATGAGCATCGGCACCGTGCGCGGGGAGACCCGTCGGGCACCGGATGCTCCGAGCACGTCGTGCGCGTCGAGGAGCGTCTCCACGCCCCCGATCCCGGTGCCGATCACCACGGCGAGGCGGTCGCCCTCGACCGCGGGGGCACCCGCGTCCGTCCATGCTTCCTCCGCGGCGACGAGCGCGAGCTGCTGACTGCGGTCGAGGCGGTTCGCGCGGACCCGGCCCAGTGCCCCGTCGGCGTCGAGTGCCGCCTCGGCACCGACCCGGATCGGCACCTGTCCCCAGAGCGCTCCGTCGCGGTGCAGGGAGCGGACGCCGGAGCGACCGGCCACCAGGGCGTCCCAGAGCGGTGCGACGCCGTGGCCGAAGGGTGAGACCGTGCCGTAGCCGGTGATGACGATGTCCACGGGAACTCCTCTTGTATGTTGAACAAGTTGAGTTGTACCACGTACAATTCGGACATGGCAACCTCGGTGGACGGCTCCGGCACGGCACGCGGCGCGGCGACGCGGGCGAGGATCCTCGCGGCGACGGCCGGACTGCTCAGCGCGGGCGCACGCACCGTCACCGTCAGCGAGGTCGCGCGGGCCGCGGGCGTGTACCCGAACCAGATCACGCACCACTACGGCTCGAAGGACCGCCTGGTGCTCGACGCCGCGTTCGCGCTGTTCCTCCGCGACACGACTCGGCTGCAGGCGGCCGGTCGTCGCGCGCGGTCGTCGGAGTCGTTCCGCCAGGTCCTCGCCCGGACCGCCCTCGCGATGCCGTCGACACCCCTCGTGGTCCGCGCGCTGGCGGCTGCGGGTGACGACACCGCCCAGCGGGAGCGCGTCCGACTGCTGCTCGCGGTGCTGTTCCGGCAGTCCGAACGCTACCTGGAGCGCGTCGTCGGCGACCAGGGATGGACGAGCCCCGGCGGCGTCGCCCGTGACGCCCGCACGTTCTGGAGCGCCGTGTTCGGTGCCACCCTGCTCGCCGACGCCGGGGTCACCGGCGGCCCCTCGGACCTCGACCTGGCCGGCACGGTCTCGATCCGGTGACCGGGGCGCGCACCGCCGCCGGGGACTCCCCCGGCGGCGGTGTCACTCGCCGAAGCCGGACCGGACCAGTTCGACCAGGGCGTCGACCGCGGCCTGCGCGTCCCGACCGGTCGCGTCGATCGACACCGTCGCGCCCTTCGGCAGCGCCAGGGCCATGATCGCGAGCAGGCTCTTCGCGTCCACACCGTTGACGTGCACGCTCGCGTCGTACTTCGCCGCCGTCTTGACGAACTCCGCGGCGGGCCGGGCGTGCAGCCCGGTCTCGTTCACCAGCTCGACCGACGCACTGACGCGGTCTGCGCCTGCTGCGTCGTCGACGGGACCTGCCCCGTCGGCCGGCCCCGTGCCTCCAGGCTGGTCACCGGACGGACGGGAGGCGGTGCTCGCGTCCGCCTCGGAACCCGCGGCTGACGCCGCAGCGGCCAGGACCGCGTCGGCGTCCCCGCCCGTCTGGGCGGCGACCGCCGCGGCGACCGTGCCCTCGACCAGCGGGGCCGGCGACACGTGCACCCGTGCGCGGACGTCGTCGTCGAGGAAGTCGAGCGCGGTGTCGGTCGTCAGGTAGGCGGAGCCGAGGTCGCACAGCACCACGACGCCGTCGGCCCCGGCGAGTTCCTCGATGCCGGCGGTGATCGCCTCGAACGAGGTGCCGATGCCGCCGTCGTCGGTGCCGCCCGCGGCGACGAGTGGCACGTCCGCGGCCATCTGCCGGGCGAGCTCGACGGTGCCCGTCGCGATCGCAGCGCTGTGCGAGACGACGAGGATGCCGACGGTCACGCGGCGTCCACAGCTGCGCGCAGGATGTACGCGGTCGACTGCGCACCGGGGTCTCGGTACCCGATCGCGCGGTCGCCGAGGTAGCTCGCGCGGCCCTTGTGCGCCACGAGCGGCTCGGTGTCGGCGGCCCCCTGCGCTGCGGCGTCGGCTGCGGCGGCGAGCACGGCCTCCGGGTCGGCGCCGGCGCCGGCAGCCGCTGCGGCGGCGTCGACCGCGGGGCTCCACGCGTCGACCATCGTCTTGTCGCCGACGGCGGCCTTGCCGCGGGACACCACACCGTCACGCGCGGCGGTCAGGACCGCGACCAGCGTGTCCGCGTCGAGCTCGGACGCGTCCCCTGCAGCCTGCGCGGCCTTCAGGTAGGCGGTGCCGAACAGCGGACCGGCCGCGCCGCCCACCGTCGAGATGAGCTTCGTCGCGACGGCCTTGAGGACGGCGCCCGGGGTGTCGAAGGAGCCGGCGTCGACGGATTCGAGCACGGCGCGGAAGCCTCGGTCGAGGTTCTCGCCGTGGTCACCGTCCCCGATCTCGCGGTCGAGCGTGACCAGCTCGGCACGGTGTTCGTCGATCGTCGCGGCGGTGCGACGGACCCAGTCGATGGCCCATGCGGTGTCGAGCGCCAATGCGGTTCCCTTCGTGTGTCCGGCCCGGTGGGGTCCGGTGTCGTGGTCCGGTGGTCGAGCGTCCGTGGTCGGTTGCGGTTGCGGTTGCGGTTGCGGTTGCGGTTGCGGTCGCAGGCGCGGTCGCTCAGCGTCCCCAGCGCAGGGCCGGGGTCTCCACCGGGGCGTCCCAGAGGGCCGTGAGTTCGTCGTCGAGCACCGTGACGGTGAGCGAGAACCCCTGCATCTCGAGGGACGTGACGTAGTCGCCGACCAAACTACGCGTGACCCGGTAGCCGCGGTCGGAGAGCACCTCGGCGGCGCGTCGGTAGGCGATGTACAGCTCGGAGAGCGGTGTGCCGCCCATGCCGTTGACCAGCAGCAGCAGTGCCGATCCGGCCGGGGCGTCCAGGTCCGTCAGGATCGGTTCGAGCACGCGGTCGACCAGCTGGTCCGCCGGCGCCATCGCGATCCGCTCGCGGCCCGGCTCGCCGTGGATGCCGATGCCGAGCTCGACCTCGTCGTCAGCGAGTACGAAGGACGGCTCCCCCGCGTGCGGGACGGTGCCCGAGGCGAGCGCGAGCCCCATCGAGCGCGTGACGTCGTTGACGTGCCGGGCCACGGCGGCGACCGCGTCCAGATCGTCCCCGCGTTCCGCGGCGGCACCGGCGCACTTCTCCACCACGACGGTCCCGGCGACACCGCGACGACCGGCGGTGAACAGGGAGTCCTGCACGGCGACGTCGTCGTCCACCACAACGGACTCGACCCGGACGTCGTCCATCGCGGCCAGCTCTGCGGCGGTCTCGAAGTTCAGCACGTCGCCGGTGTAGTTCTTCACGATGTGCAGCACGCCGGCACCGCCGTCGACGGCCTTCGTCGCGGCGACGATCGGGTCGGGGGTCGGGCTCGTGAACACCGGACCGGGGACGGCGGCGTCGAGCATGCCGTACCCGACGAAGCCGGCGTGCAGTGGCTCGTGCCCGCTGCCACCACCGCTGACGATGCCGACCTTGCCGGCCACGGGGGCGTCGGCGCGGTGCAGGTGGATCGGGTCCTCGACCAGCACGACGTGTCCGGCGTGTGCCCGGGCGAACCCCCGGACGGTCTCCTCGACCACGGCCTGCGGGTCGTTGATGAGCTTCTTCATGCGGTGCCTCCACGGGTACGGGGTCGAGCCGTGGCGGTCACACCGCGCGTCGTCGACCGGAGTGCGCCCAATCTACATCGGCGGCACGGCCAGCCGTCCGGCGGGGATGCACGTTCGTGCAGCACACCGAGGACGCGTCACCGGCTCCGGATCGTGCTGGGGACACTCGCCCTGCACGTTCGTGCACGATCCCGCTCTCCGCTCACGAATTCACCACCCGGCCGTGAGCGTCGTCACTATGGTTGGCCTCAATCACTCAACGGGGAGTGCGGCGCAGCACGGCCGGACCCCCACCTCACGCACTGGAGGTCACCGATGGACGACATCGGCGTCAAGTTCCTGTCCGAGCTCGTCGGTACGGCGATGCTCATCATCCTGGGTGGCGGCGTCGTCGCCGCCGTCTCGCTGGC
Organism: Curtobacterium sp. MCBA15_007; assembly: GCF_001864905.1. Classification (NCBI taxonomy): domain Bacteria; kingdom Bacillati; phylum Actinomycetota; class Actinomycetes; order Micrococcales; family Microbacteriaceae; genus Curtobacterium; species Curtobacterium sp. MCBA15_007. The sequence goes on along the minus strand of NZ_MJGM01000020.1, from coordinate 2,522 downwards.
GAAGTCCAAGGGCTTCGGAGCCGGCTTCCTCATGGTCACGATCGGCTGGGGCTTCGCGGTCTTCGCCGGTGCCACCGTCGCCTACAAGTCCGGTGGCCAGCTCAATCCGGCCGTCAGCCTCGCGCAGGCGATCCTCGGCAAGATCACCGTCGGCGAGATGTTCCTCTTCTGGATCGCCCAGGTGATCGGTGCGGTCATCGGTGCCGTCATCGTCTGGCTCGCGTACAAGCAGCACTTCGACGAGGAGCCCGACGCGGCCGCCAAGCTCGGTGTCTTCTCGACCGGCCCCGCGATCCGCTCGTACGGCTGGAACCTCGTCACCGAGATCATCGGCACCTTCGTCCTGGTCTTCGTCGTCCTCGCCTTCACCAACGGCGGGACCCCCACGGACCTCGGCGCCATCCCCGTCGCCTTCCTCGTGATCGCGATCGGTGTCAGCCTCGGTGGCCCCACCGGCTACGCCATCAACCCGGCCCGTGACCTCGGCCCGCGCATCGCGCACGCCTTCCTGCCCATCAAGGGCAAGGGCTCGAGCGACTGGGCCTACGCCTGGGTGCCGGTCGTCGGACCCCTGATCGGTGGCGCCCTCGCTGCCGGCCTGTCCGTCGCCCTGCTGCCCGTCGTCAGCTGACCCACCCCCACCCCGAAGGCGTGGGCGGCCGTTCCGCACGACCGACCACGCAACCGCACCGAACACACCCGTAAGGAGCACCAATGGCCGACTACATCGTCGCCATCGACCAGGGCACGACCTCGACCCGAGCAATCGTGTTCGACCACTCCGGTTCGATCATCTCGACCGGGCAGAAGGAACACGAGCAGATCTTCCCGCGCGCCGGGTGGGTCGAGCACGACCCCGCCGAGATCTGGGACAACACCCGCGAGGTGATCGGTCAGGCACTGTCGCGTGCCGACATCACGCGCCACGACGTCGCAGCCGTCGGCATCACCAACCAGCGCGAGACCGCCGTCGTCTGGGACAAGACCACCGGCAAGCCGATCTACAACGCGATCGTCTGGCAGGACACCCGCACGCAGGCCCTCGTCGACAAGCTCGCCGACGGCGACACGGACAAGTACAAGGCCATCGTCGGCCTGCCGCTCGCGACCTACTTCGCCGGCACCAAGATCATGTGGATCCTCGAGAACGTCGAGGGTGCGCGTGAGAAGGCCGAAGCGGGCGACCTGCTCTTCGGCACCACCGACACCTGGGTCCTCTGGAACCTGACCGGTGGCGTCGACGGCGGCGTGCACAAGACCGACGTCACGAACGCGTCCCGCACGCTGTTCATGGACCTCGAGACGCTCCAGTGGCGTGACGACATCCTCGCCGACTTCGGTGTGCCGAAGTCGATGCTCCCCGAGATCGTCAGCTCCTCCGAGGTCTACGGCCACGTCGAGTCCTCGAGCCTGCTGCGCGAGGTCCCGATCGCCGGCATCCTCGGCGACCAGCAGGCCGCGACCTTCGGCCAGGCCGCGTTCGACCAGGGCGAGTCGAAGAACACCTACGGCACCGGCAACTTCCTGATCTTCAACACCGGTACCGAGATCGTCCGCTCCGAGAACGGCCTGCTCACCACCGTCGGCTACAAGCTCGGCGACCAGGAGACGCACTACGCCCTCGAGGGTTCGATCGCCGTCACGGGCTCGCTCATCCAGTGGCTCCGCGACAACCTCGGCCTGATCGGCAGCGCCCCGGAGGTCGAGGCCCTGGCCAAGACCGTCGAGGACAACGGCGGCGTGTACTTCGTGCCCGCGTTCTCCGGGCTCTTCGCGCCGTACTGGCGTCCCGATGCCCGCGGCGCGATCGTCGGCCTGACCCGCTTCGTCAACAAGGGCCACATCGCGCGTGCTGCCCTCGAGGCGACGGCGCTGCAGACCCGCGAGGTGCTCGACGCGGTCAACGCCGACTCCGGTGTGGACCTGACCGAGCTCAAGGTCGACGGCGGCATGACCGCGAACAGCGAGCTCATGCAGTTCCAGGCCGACATGCTCAACGTGCCGGTCGTCCGCCCGGTCGTCGCGGAGACGACGGCGCTCGGTGCGGCCTACGCCGCCGGTCTCGCGGTCGGCTTCTGGGCCAACCTCGACGAGCTCCGTGCCAACTGGCAGGAGGACAAGCGCTGGGAGCCGCAGCTCGACGCCGCCGAGCGCGAGCGGACGCTCCGCCTGTGGAAGAAGGCCGTCACGAAGACCTTCGACTGGGTCGACGAGGACGTGCAGTAACACCGCACGCGCGCGCTGATCGCGTGCACTGATCGCACCGACAGGAGGCCCGGTGCCGGTTCCAGGAACCGGCACCGGGCCTCCAGTGCGTTGCGTCTCCTGCGGGTCGGTCGCGGTCGGTCTGCCGGCCCGTCGGCCCGTCGTCGGGTGGTTGCCGGCACGGCACGGTGCGGGTTGGTTCACCGGGTGCAGCGGTGAGCGCCAGGTGCGTGCTCGTAGCGCAGCACCGAGCCGTCAGGCTCGCACCGGCTGACGCACCGCGCACGGTGCGGCTCTCGCGGAAGCGGCACGGGATC
>NZ_MJGM01000019.1:10411-57520 GCF_001864905.1 Curtobacterium sp. MCBA15_007 | reverse complement strand
TCCGGCCACGCACCCGCCGACGAAGTCCGCACCGTGCAACCCCGGCTCCGCGAATCCCGCACGGTGCCGGCCGCGCCACACCGTGCGGAGCTGGTGGCTCCGTGCGGCACCACAACCCCGCACCGAGCCTCCGGCCACGCACCCACCGACGAAGTCCGCACCGTGCGACCCCGGCTCCGCGAATCCCGCACGGTGCGAGCCGAGCGCGTCAGCGCCGCGCGGGCCGCGCGGGTGGGGGCGGCGGGACGGGCTTCGCGGCGACGACGTCGACGAGCCGGACCTCGACCGGGCCCCGGCGGGTCGAGATCGTCACGGCGTCGGACGTCCGGGTCACCAGGTCCCCGAGCGCGTCCTGCGCGCCGTCCCCGTGGTGTGCGCGGACCACCAGGCGGTCCCCGATGGCGGCGTCGCGGAGCACTCCGAGCGCACGGTCCCGCGCGATGGCCGCCTGTTCGTCCGCCTGCACCGCCCCAGGGTACGGGCCGCCTAGAGTGTCGGCATGGAGAAGGCCCGGGTCGACAGCTGGATCTGGGCCGTCCGGATCACGAAGACCCGGTCGGCCGCGACCGCCGCGTGCAAGGCCGGTCACGTCCGGGTGAACGGGGAACGCGCGAAGCCGGCGCAGCCGATCGGTCCCGGCGACGAGGTGCGGGTGCGGCAGAACGGCTTCGACCGGATCGTCATGGTGACGGGCATCATCCTGAAGCGCACGAGCGCCCCCGAGGCCGCGAAGCACTTCGAGGACAAGACCCCGCCGCGGCTGTCGAAGGAAGAGGCCGGGTTCGTCCCGATGCGGGAGCGCGGTGCCGGACGGCCGAGCAAGCGGGAGCGCCGCGACCTCGAGAAGCTCCGCGGCTACTGACGCTTCCCGGACCCGGGCACGTAGACATCGACCACGATCTCGAACGTGTCGGACTCGACCTCGATCCGTTCTCCGGTCCACGGAGCCTCGAGGTGCCCGTCGTCGTCCGGGTCCGATCCGCCCAGCGCACGACCGGACGGGACGCGGTGGACGGGGATGCGGGTGCCGTCCTCGGCGATGACGAACAGGTCGGCCACCCGGCCCCGGAACTCCGTGATGCCGAACGGGTCGTCGTGGTGCCGGGACTCGGCGAACCGCGGCGTCCTGCCGTACGCGGAGAAGGCCGCCGTGGTCTCCCGTTCGTACGCGGGCCCGCAGCAGTCGTGCTCCCACCCGCCGACCACGACGACGACCTCTTCGCGCATGCCGTGATCGTACGACGCGTCGGACGGTGACGGTCGGAACCCGGGGTCCGGGCCAGCGGTCGGGGGTCAGACGAAGCGGACGGTCTGCTGCAGACGGTCGCGGATCTCGAACACGTCGACCGAACCGGCCGGCGACCAGACGCCGTTCAGCACCTGGGGCAGCGCGCTCCGGCGGACGACGAGCGCCGTGGGCTTCTTCGGGGAGCCGACGAGCTGCACGTCCTCGGTGACGGCGGTGTCCGGCACGACGAGCAGCCGGCCGGAGAACCGCACCCGGGTCTGCTTCTGCACGGCACGGGCGGCGCGGACGAGTTCCTTGACGGGTCGCTCCCCCGGTGCGAGCGTCTCGCCGACGATCTCGCCGTGCTCGACGTGGACCGGCGCACCCCAGTCGATGGACTCGACGGCCCAGAGTCCGCTCGGGGTCAGGACGGCGTGGTCGAGCTTGCCCTCGGCCCCGGCGTCGAGGTCGTGCCACACCGTGACGCCGATCCCCATGTCGGAGACGATCAAGGCGGTCGCCTCTTCGGCCAGGGCCTCGGCGAGCAGCCGCCGGATGTGGCGGGGCGCGGAGCGGATGAGGGTGGGGTCGTAGGGGTCCTCGATGGGGTCGCCGAGGCCGACCCACTCGCGCTCGGCCTGCAGGAAGACCTCGCGTGACCGACCGCCGGGGTGTCCGTGGGACCGGGCCCGGGGGCGTGTGTCGCGACGCGCTGCCGGGGGCGCGTAGGCGTCGCGACCGGTGTCACCCCTGCCGGCGGTCGCCCCGGACGGACCGGACGCGCCGTACGCGCGGGACCCGATGTCGTACGCGCGCCGGGCTGCCGGCGTGCCGATGCGCTCCCATGCGAGCTGGACCTGGCGGAAGCGCTGGGCGTCGCCGCCGAGGTCGGGGTGCGTCTCGCGGGCAGCCCGTCGGTAGGCGCGGCGGAGCGCTTCGTCGTCAGCCGTCGCGGGGACGCCGAGGACTTCGTAGGGGGTGGCGTCGGCCGGGCTGTCCGTCATGGCCCTGCGACATTACCGGAGGCAGTGTCGGAGTCCGCCGCATGGTTGCTGGGTACGGTCTGCGCCCGTGCCGCTGGTCCTGCACCAACTCGATAGCTGCGGATCGGCCGTGCCGGTGGTCACGCGACGGCGGCGGTGATGGCTGCTGCGTGCTGCTCCAGGTAGGCGACGTCGGCGCGGTACAGGTCGGCGTGGCCGTGCTGCAGGTCGCTGACGAACTTCGGGTTGCCGGCCGCGGCTTCGTGCTCGATCGTCGTGACGAGGGCGACCAGGGAAGCGATCATCGTCTCGGCGAGGACTCCGCGGGAGCGGTCGTCGAGGGCGTAGGCGCGGCAGAACTCCGCGGCCCGAGCGAGCCGCTCGGCGAGGTCGGGGGTGGTCGAGCCCTCGACCGCACCGGTGGTGAACGGTGCGAACCGGTAGACGGCACTCGCGACGTCCCAGACGCGGGGGCCGGGGTGCGCGGTGTCGAAGTCGATCAGGCCGACGGCGGCGATGCCGTCGTAGACGCAGTTGTACGGGGCGAAGTCGCCGTGCACGATCGTCTCGACCGGGGCCCGGTCGGCTTGGGACCAGAGGTCGTCCTCGGCGCTGCGCGGGAAGCTGGCGGCGGCGTCGTGGAACTGGCGGAGCAGGCGGGCGCTGGTCACGAGGGCGGCCTCGCTGGCGATGTCTTCCGTCCAGGGGTACTCCCCCGCGACGCCGGGGACGAACGAGACCGTCTCGAGGGTGTCACCGAGGGCGATCGGTTCCGGCGCGGCGACGAACCCCTGCTCGTGCAGGTGGGCGAGCAGCCGGTGCACCGTGGGTGTCCACAGCCCTGCGGGGCGGTGGACTCGGTCGTCGGCCCTGGTGATGCGCTCCAAGGGGAACCTCCTGCTGTTGCGTCTCCGTTGACGGAGGGCCAGCGTACCGGCAAGCGAGCGACGGGCGCTCCGTCGACATCCGGAACACGGCGCGTCGGTCCCCGCGGCCGAGCTGGCCTCAGAGCTGGTCGCGCAACCAGGACGGCCCGTGGACGGTCGCGCCGAGGGCCTCGACGCGGTCACGGAGCTCGCGGTCGGCCGTCACGACGACGACCGGCCCGTCACCGGCCCGGACCGCTGCCCGGGCGGACTCGACGATTGCGTCGTCGCCGGAGGCAGGGGCACGGACGACGTCGACAGCACCGGTGGCGGCGCCGGTGCTGGTGGCCGTGCCAAGGCCGGTGGCAGTGCCGGTGCCAGTGCCAGTGCCGTGGTCTGGGTCCGCGGGCTCCGCGGAGCCAGCGGCACGGGCCTCGCCCTCGAGCACCACGGTCCACCGGGGCCACCACCGTGCGAACGGCAGGTCGAGCAAGGTCGCGGACACCCCGCCCGCGGCGAGCGCCGACACCTGTGCCAGCAGCCGTGACGCGGCACCGGCTCGGTCCTTCCACCACCCGTCGGGCACGCTGCCGACGACGTTCGCCGCGTCGACGACGACGTGCGGGGTGGTCGCGACCGTGGCGCGGAGCGCCGGCCACGACCTGCCGAACCCGGGGTGCAGGGGCAGGTCGTCGACCTGGTCGATCGGGATCCACGACAGCGCGAGGCTCTCGCGGTCGGCGATGACGGGTTCGAAGGGTCGGGAGGCGCGCCCCACGACGGTCGTGTAGGTCCAGAACCCCAGGTCGAGCAGCGCCGTGTGGCGCAGGGCGATCGCGTCGTCGGGGACGCCGGCTTCTTCGGCGGACTCGCGGAGGGCGGCGGTCACGGCTGCTTCGCCCTGGTGCCGTGCGCCGCCGGGGATGCCCCAGGTGCCGCCGTGGTGGCTCCACTCGACGCGGTGCTGCAGGAGCACGCGGCCGGCGCCGTCGTCGACGAGCAGGCCGGCGGCGCCGAAGCGTCCCCACGCCTTGGTGCCGTCGGGGCCGACCGCCCAGGCGTCACCGGGGTCGCGGGGGCCGGGTGGGGGCCCGGGAGGCGTTGCGTCTGGCACGGGTCCAACCCTGGCACACGGTGCCCGGAGCGGGCCTCGAAGTGGTCACCGGGCGTCGTGTACGGTGTCGCTCGAGACACGGGGTGCCGCATCCAGCGGCTGAGATCACACCCGTCGAACCTGCTCGAGCTCGTACTCGCGAAGGGATCGTCCATGGAAACCGCTGCGCCCTCCCCTGCCTGGGCCCACCGAACCGCCGAACTGCTCGAGGCCGTGCGTGCCCGGGCCCCGCTGGTGCAGTGCATCACGAACACCGTCGTGCAGAACGTCACGGCGAACGTGCTGCTCGCACTCGGGGCCTCGCCCGCGATGGTCGACGTGGCGACCGAGGCGGGGCCGTTCGCCCGGGTCGCGGACGCCCTGCTGGTGAACACCGGCACTCCGCACGCCGAACCGCGGGTCGCCGCGCTCGAGGCCGTGCACGCCGCCCGGGACGCGGGCACTCCGTGGGTCCTCGACCCGGTGGCGGTCGGCTCGCTGCCGGTGCGCACCGCCCTGGCGCGGGACCTGCTCGCGTTGCACCCGACGGTGCTGCGGGGCAACGCCTCCGAGGTGCTCGCCCTGCTCGGCGACTCGGCCGGTGGCCGCGGGGTCGACAGCACCGTGGGCACGGAGGACGCCCGGGTCGCGTCCGTCACTGCTTCGGACGGGAGGCTCGTGGCCGCGGTGGCCGTGTCGGGGGCGGTCGACCTGCTGGTCGCGCCGGGCATCGGTGTGGTCCGGGTGGCGAACGGGACCGACCTGCTCACGCGGATCACCGGTGGCGGGTGTGCGCTCGGCGCGGTCGTCGCCGCGTTCACGTCGGTCGCGCCGGAGGACGCGGGTGCCGCTGCCGTCGCTGCCACCGCCGTGCACACGATCGCCGCGGAGCTCGCGGCACGGGACGCCGGTGGGCCGGGGACCTTCCAGCCGCTGTTCCTCGACCGGTTGGCGTCGCTGACCCCGGAGGATGTCGTCCGCGAGGCCCGGATCACGGTCGAGACGGCTCCTGCGGTCGACACCCGGGCGGTGTCGGCATGAGCGGGCTGCAGTCCGCCGGGTTCGGCGTCTACCTGGTGACCGACGGCGCCCTGGCCGACCGGCACGGCATCGGGGTGCTCGGGGTCGTCCGCGCCGCCGTGCACGCCGGGGTCCGGATCGTGCAGGTGCGGGACAAGGACGCCTCGGCGCGTGACCTGTTGGCGCTCACCGCCGCGGTCGCAGACGCCGTCGGGGACCGTGCGACCGTGGTCGTCGACGACCGGCTCGACGTGGCCCTCGCCGCTCGGCACGCCGGACACCGGGTCGCGGGCGTGCACCTCGGCCAGTCCGACGTCCCCGTGGCCGTCGCCCGCGCCCTGCTCGGAGCGGACGCCCACGTGGGCCTCACGGCGAACACGCTCGCGCACCTGGCCGTCGTCGAGCGGCTCCCCCGCGGCACCGTCGACCTGCTCGGTGTCGGGGTCGTGCACCCCACGGCGACGAAGGCCGACCACCCGCCGGCCCTCGGCCACGACGGGTTCGCCCGGCTGGCCGCCGCGACCGACGTGCCGTGCGTGGCGATCGGTGGGGTGACCCTCGACGACGTCGTGCCGCTCCGGGCAGCCGGTGCCGCGGGCGTCGCGATCGTGTCGGGCATCTGCGCCGCGGCCGACCCGGGGTCCGCGGCGGCGGCGTACGTGGCCGCCTGGGGCCCTGGAACCGGCCACGGGGCGGAGGCGGGGCGGCTCGCAGAAGGTGTACCGGTCCTCCCGGTCTTCACGCGGCGCGGGGCGGACGCATGAGCGTCCCGCGGGTGCTGAGCATCGCCGGGACCGACCCGACGGGCGGGGCCGGGATGCAGGCGGACCTCAAGGCGATCGCCGCACACGACGGGTACGGCATGGGCGTCGTGACGGCGCTCGTCGCGCAGAACACGCACGGGGTGCGGTCGGTGCACGTGCCGGACGTCGGGTTCCTGCGGGAGCAGCTCGACGCGGTGTCGGACGACGTGGTGGTCGACGCGGTGAAGATCGGGATGCTCGGCACCGTCGACGTCGTGCGGGTCGTGACGGACTGGCTGCGGGAGCACCGGCCGCCGGTGGTCGTCGTCGACCCGGTGATGGTGGCGACGAGCGGGGACCGGCTGCTCGACGAGGACGCGGCCGCAGCCATGGGGGCGCTGTTCGCGCTCGCCGACCTGGTGACCCCGAACCGGGCCGAGCTGGCGGTGCTGGCGGAGCTGGCCGGGTCCGGTGCGGCTGGTCCTGGTGCGGCTTCCTCGGCGGCTTCGTCGGCGTCGTCGCTGGATGCCGCGCGTGCCGTGGCGGCGCGGTGGGACGTCCTCGTGCTGGCGAAGGGAGGCCACGACGAGGGACCGACGTCGGACGACGTGCTCGTGGCGCCGGACGGCACCGTGCGGGTGTTCACGGGTCCCCGGGTCGCGACGACGAACACGCACGGCACCGGGTGCTCGCTGTCCAGTGCGATCGCGACGCTCGCCGCGCGGCACGGCGACTGGGAACTCGCGCTCGGGGTGGCGAAGGAGTGGCTGACGGCGGCGCTCCGCGGAGCCGACGCCCTGTCGGTGGGCAGCGGCAACGGTCCGATCGACCACGGCGCGCTGACTCGAGCCGCCCTGCCGGCGCTGTCGTACACGGACGTGTGGTGGGCGGACGCGGCGACGGTGCTGCAGGAGACGATCGACTGCGCGTTCCTGGTGGGGCTCCGGGACGGGACGCTCGAGCCGGAGGTGTTCGCCGGGTACCTGGCGCAGGACGTCCACTACCTGCGGGCGTACGAACGGCACCTGGCGGCGCTCGGGGTCGGTGCTACCGCTGCCGGTGCTGCTGCGTTCTGGGCGGCGGCGGCGCAGGGGTGTGCCGACGAGGCGCGCGACCTGCACCACCGTCGGCTGGCCGGCTCGCACGCCGACGATCCCGTGCACCCCACGTGCGCCGGGTACCTCGCGCACCTGCAGGAGGCCGCCGACGCCGGCTCTCAGGCGGTGCTGGCCGCCGCGGTGCTGCCGTGCTTCCGGGTCTACGCCTGGGTCGGCTCGCAGCTCGGCGTCGCGCAGGACGGGCACGCCTTCGCCGACTGGATCACGGCGTACGGGGACCCGGGGTTCGCGGCGTCGAGCGCCGAGGCGACCCGGCTCGTCGAGGAACTCGCCCGTGCGGCGACGCCCGACGAGCGGGGGCGGATGGCGCGGGCGTTCCGGCGGTCGACAGCATGGGAGCTCGCCTTCTTCCGGATGCCGACGGCCGCACACGACGCCTGGGTCTCGCGCTGACGGACGGTCCTCGGGCGACTTCCCCGAGGACACGCCTCGGGGCCGGGTCTCGGGTGGGACTAGCGGGCGACCGGGGGCAGCCGCACCAGCTCGACGGACAGCACGGCACCGCTGACCGTGCCGCGCATCCACGTGTGGTCGGGCTGGCGACGGCGGTCGGTCGGCGAGCCCGGGTTCAGCAGGCGCATCCCCGACGGCGCCACGGTGTCCCACGGGATGTGCGAATGGCCGAAGACGAGCACGTCGGTGTCGGGGTACTCGGCGTCCATCCGGCGTTCCCGGCCGGTCGACGCGCCGGTCTCGTGCACCAGGGCGAACCGCAGGTCCTCGACCCCGAAGCGGGCGACGAGCGGCAGGCGGTCGTCGAACTCCGGGCCGTCGTTGTTGCCCCGCACACCCTCGAACCGTCGGGACCGCGCCTGCACGGCGTCGAGGGTGGCGAGGTCGATCCAGTCCCCCGCGTGCACCACCAGGTCGGCGGCGTCGATGTCGTCCCACAGCCCGGACGGCAGGTCCTTCGCGCGCTTCGGCAGGTGGGTGTCGGACAGCAGGACGAACGACGTCGTCACGGCTCGGTGGGTGCTGGCATCGGGAGCCCGGCCTCGTCCGCGGCACCGAGGCGCTCCAGCAGCCCGGCGAGGAGCGCGATGTCGTCGTCCGACCAGTCGGCGAGCCGTTCGTCGAGCGCGTCGCGGTGCAGCTGCACGGACCGCTCGAGCGCCGCGCGGCCGGCGTCGGTCACCTCGAGGGGCTTCGCGTTGCCGCTGCCACCGTCGGTCGTCCGCACCAGCCCGGTCGCCAGGAGCCCGGACAGCTGCCGCGAGATCGTCGAACGGTTCAGCCGCAGGTACCGGGCGATGTCGATGGCCATGCAACCCGGGTGCTGCACCACGAAGTCGACGAGGGACTGGTCGACGACGCTCAGCACCTGGTCCGAGCCCCGGGCACGGATGCTCGCCCGACGGGTGATGCGGGCCAGCTCGGTGTACGCCCTGCTGATGTCGCTGTTCCGGACCTTGGAGCTCGGGTGGTCCATGGTGGCTCCAGCCTGTCGGTGCCGGCGCCGGCCGGCGGTCTTCTCGTCCGGTCACCATACCGGCGGGTCGGCCTGGAGTGCGGTCAGTGACCGGCGGCCGCGGCCTGCAGCGCCGGGATGTCCAGCTTGACCATCTGCATCATGGCCTCGAAGACCCGAGCGTTGGCGTCGGGGTCACCCGATCCGCTCATCAGCTCCCCCAGCATCGACGGGGTCACCTGCCACGCCAGACCCCAGCGGTCGGTGAGCCATCCGCACGCCATCGGGCTCCCGCCGTCGGCGAGCAGGGCGTCCCACAGGCGGTCGAGCTCGTCCTGGGTGTCCACGTCGACCTGGAACGAGACCGCGTCGGTGTGCGGGTGGCCGGGACCGCCGTTCATCGCGCGGTACGGGGTCCCGAGCAGGGTGAACTCGACGACGAGGGCGCGGCCGTCCGGCATCCGGCTGACGCTGTCGACGCGGCTGTCGGGGAACAGTCCGACGTAGTACTCGGCGGCTTGTTCGGCCTGGTCGTCGTACCACAGGAACGGTGTGATGGCGGGCACGGGGAGCCCCTTCGTTCGGTGCTCAGTCCGCGGCGCTGCGACTGAGCAGGTCGGCCTTCTCAGGGTGGTCGTCGAACCACTTGCCGACGAACCAGCACATCGGGACGATGCGCTTCGTGGTCGTCGACTCGACGTCGGCGACCGCGTACTCGACGAGCTGCGCCGCGTAGCCGTGGCCGCGGTGCTTCGGGACCGTGTACGTGTGCGGGAACGCCACGGCGTCACCGTTCACCCGGTAGTCGAGCACGCTCACGAGCTCGCCGCCGACGTACATCGCGTACCGGTCCTGATCGGTCTCGTCGCGGAACTCGTGGTCCATGCCCGCCATCATGCTCCGAGCGGGCGCGTCGTGCCGTCAGGGGAATGGGCGGCGTCCGGCAGACGTTGCCCGGACACATGACAACCATCGGAATCATCGGCGCCGGCAACATCGGATCCCAGCTCGCACGACTCGCGGTACGGAACGGCCACCAGGTCGTCATCGCGAACTCCCGCGGCCCGGAGACCCTGACCGACCTGGTCACGGAACTCGGCGACTCGGCACGTGCGGCGACCCGCGACGAAGCAGCTGCAGCGGGCGAGATCGTCGTCGTGACGGTCCCCCTCGCCGCGATCGAGACGATCCCCGTCGAACCCCTGGACGGCAAGGTCGTCATCGACACGAACAACTACTACTGGGAGCGCGACGGCCACATCGCCGCACTCGACGACCAGTCCACCACCACCGCGGAGATGCTGCAGGACCACCTGCCCGGTGCCCTGGTCGTCAAGGCGTTCAACCACATCGCCGCCGACGACCTGACCGGCCACGCGACGCCCGCCGGCACGCCGGACCGCCGTGCCCTCGTCATCGCCGGCGACGACGACACCGCCAAGCAGACCGTCACCGAACTCATCGACGCGTTCGGCTTCGACGTCGTCGACGCCGGGCCCCTCGCCGAGGGCTGGCGCATCCAGCGGGACACCCCCGGCTACGGCCCGCGGCTGACCGTCGCCGAGATGCGCGACGCCCTGGCCGCCGCCACCCGCTAGTCCCGCTGGTCCACGGCTCGGCGCAGCAGCATCACCACCGCCGCCGCGCAGCCGCCGTTTCGCGCTGAGCGACACCTCACTGGCCCCACCGCCCGTGAGTGGTCGCTCAGCGCGAAACACCCAGCGCTAGGTACCCAGCGCGAAACACCCAGCGCGACCCGACCGCGCCCGCTCAGGCCCGGTCGAAGATCGTCGTCATGTCGGCGATGTCGTCCTCGGTCGGCGTCCAGGTGGTCCCCGCTTCGACGTTCTGCGTGATCTGCTCCGGCTTCGTCGCCCCCGCGATGACGCTCGACAGCCCCGGCTGCGCCAGGAGCCACGCGAACGTCGCCTGCAGCATCGTGACGCCACGGTCGTCGCAGAACCGCTGGTAGTCGTCGAGGACCTCCCACGGTGCGGCCTCGAGCAGCTGCGGCTTCGAGGTCGTCAGCCGTCCGTCGGCCGGGCCGCCCGCCTTCGTGTACTTGCCGGTGAGCAGCCCGTTGTACAGCGGGAAGAACGGCAGGAACCCGAGCGCGTACGCCCGCACGGCCGGTAGGACCTCGGCCTCGGCAGCCCGGGCGAGCGGGCTGTACTCGTTCTGCGCGGACACGAACGCCGTGGTGCCGGCGATCGACGCCGTGAGCTCCGCCTCGGCGATCTGCCACCCCGCGAAGTTCGAGTGGCCGACGTACCGGATCTTGCCCTCGCGGACCAGGTCGTCGAGGACCGACAGGGTCTCCTCGATCGGCGTCACGTCGTCGGGCCGGTGCATCTGGTACAGGTCGATCCGGTCCGTCCCGAGGCGCCGGAGCGACGACTCGACGGCGAGCCGCACGTACCGGCGGGATCCGCGGACGCCCCAGTCCGGACCGTTCGCGCCCTGCATGTCCATGCCGAACTTCGTGGCGAGGACGATCTCGTCGCGTCGACCGCGGATCGAGCGTCCGAGCATCTCCTCGGACATGCCCGGCACGCCGCCGTAGATGTCGGCGGTGTCGAAGAGCGTCACCCCGGCGTCGAGGGCCGCGGACACGACGGCGTCGGTGCCTTCCTGCGACTCGGACGCGGTGCCCCGCCGCCCGAAGTTGTTGCAGCCGAGGCCGACGGTGGAGACGACGAGCCCGGAGGGGCCCAGTGGACGGTGTTCGATTCCGGTCATGCCCCGAACGTACCGGCGACCCCGAACCGGGGCTGCGACCCCCGCAGCGGTTGCCGCTACGACTGAGCACGGATCAGTCGACGGAGAGGAGCGCCGCAGTGGCAGCGCATCGCATGCCCGAATCGGACCGTCCCCGTCGGCCCGTCCCGGCTTGGCAGACCGCGCCGCCCGTCGACGAGGTCGCCCCCCGAGTGGGTCGCCGCCGCCGGCCACGTGAACGCCTCCGGCCGGGAGGCCCGCCCCACCCCCGCCTCGTCGCGCGCCGCCCACGCGGCGCCGGTCCGACCGACCACGGTCGCCCGGGTCGGCCCGATCGGCTCCCGGACGCCCCGACGCTTCGCCCACCAGCAGGCCGCCGCACGGTCGGCCGACCCCGCCCCCGCACAGGTGCTCGGCCCCGCTCCCGCCCGGTCGTTCGACACCGTGCTGCACGCCGCGGCGTCCCCCGCCGACGCGACCACGGTCGTGACCGCGCCGACCCCGGTGCCGCGGTGTGGTGGCGGGGGCGATGCGGGCCTCCCGACCGAGCTGCTGGAACAGCCCGTGCCCGGAGCCGCCGCACCGGAGCCGCGCCGTGCACTCGGCGTGACCGCCGGGGCGGGGCTCGGTGCCGTCGCCGGCATCGCGACGATCGGTCTGGCCGCCTGGTGGTTCACCGCGCCGTCGACCGTGCACGGCGTCGGCGTGGTGCTCGGACTGCTCGCGCTGGTGGTCTCGATCGTGGCGCTGCGCGACCGGACAGCCACGTGGCAGCGGCCGGTCGCGCTGCTCGGCGCCGTGCTCGGTGGTGTCGGCACCGTCGTGCTGCTGTGGGCGGTCGCCGCGGCGCTGCTGCCGCTCGCGGGGGTGACGCTGCCGGACGTCACCGGAACCGGCGTGACCCCGATGCTCGCCCCGTGGCGCCGCGACCGCTCAGACGCCGGCGTCTCGGTGCGACGCCCCGGGGACGTCAAGACGCCCCCGAAAGCCGCGGCGTATCGATGACTCTGCGGCGTCGATGGAACACGCCGGCGTCTCGCAACACGCACCGGGGGCGACACACCGGCGTCTGAGCGCTGGCGGACGCAGGTCGCGACCGCTCAGACGGCGCGGACGACCCCGCGCGACAGGATCGCGTTCGTCAGGGCGTCGATCGGCTCCCGCTGCACCGTCGGGTTCGCGATGAGGACGTAGTCGACCGCGGGCAGGTCGGGCAGCCCGAGCCGCTGCGACACCTTCACCAGGTCCGCCGGGATGAGCGAGTGCGGGAACACCGCGACGCCGATGCCCGCGCGCACCGCGGCCAGCACGCCGTTCACGTCGCGCGTGTTGCAGGTGATCCGCCAGGTGCGGCCGGCGGCCTCGAGCGCGTCGATCGCCATCTGCCGGCTGATGCTCGGCGCCTGGTACGCGATGAGCGGCACGGGTTCGCCGGGTTCCAGGGCGATGCCGTCCTGCGCCATCCACACCATCTGGTCGGTGGCGACCCGGGTGCCCTCGGCCGACTCCCCCGCCGTCTGCTTGATGAACACCAGGTCGAGCTGACCGGCGTGCACCCGCCGGAGCAGCGGCGACGACTGGTTCACCGTGAGCTCGAGGTTCACCTGCGGGTGCAGCCGCCGGAAGTCCCGCAGGATCCGGGGCAGCTGGGTGATGGCGAGGTCGTCCGCAGCGCCGAACCGGAGCCGTCCGCGTGTGGCCGCGCCGGAGAAGTAGGCGTCGGCGGTGGCGTGTGCGGCGAGGATCGTCCGCGCGAACCCCGCCATCGCGTCCCCGTTGTCGGTGAGCGCGACGCCACGGGTGTCCCGGGCGACCAGGGTGCGTGCCACCGCGGTCTCCAGACGCCGGACGTGCTGCGACACCGTCGGCTGGCTGATGCCGAGCCGGGTGCCGGCCTGCGTGAAGCTGCCGGTCTCCGCCACGGCAAGGAACGTCTGCAACAGGACCGGATCGAGCACAGGGCACCTCGTTCGTTCGCGCGGGCGTTCGAGCTGTCGTTCGAGCAGCCACCCATGCGGGCGTTCGCGCGGTCATTCGACATCGCAATGGACTGATAGCCACCATAGGGGTATCGAATGGCTCGGCACCACGTAGTTTCGTTGGGGTACCAGATCCACACCGACGTCCGGAGAACCCCGCACCGTGAGCGCGTCACCGACGACCCTCCCCCCGCCCACCGAACCGCTCCCGATCCAGGCCACGCGACCGCCGTGGCGCCACACGCTCATCGCCCTGTCCGTGCCGAACTTCCGGCTGTTCACGGCGACGAACCTGGTCGCGATGACCGCCGGCTGGATGCAGCGCATCGCCCAGGACTGGCTCGTGCTGCAGCTGACCGGCTCGGTCGCGCAGGTCGGCATCACGGTCGCCTGCCAGTTCGCGCCGATGCTGCTGTTCGGCCTGCTCGGCGGCGTGCTGGTCGACCGGTTCTCGAAGCGCGCGCTCATGATGATCACGCAGGGCGTCTTCGCCGTGCTGTCCGCGCTGCTCGCCGTGCTGACGCTCGCCGGCGTCGTCGAGGCGTGGCACATCTGGGTGATCGCGTTCCTGGTGGGCATGGTCACCGTGATCGACAACCCGGCCCGGCAGGTGTTCGTCACCGAGATCGTCGGGCACAAGCACCTGCGGAACGCCATCAGCGTGAACTCGTCGGTGTTCCAGCTCGGCGGCATGATCGGTCCGGCACTGTCGGGGGCTCTGCTCGTCGCGGTCGGTGCCGGCTGGTCGTTCGGCGTGAACGCGATCGCCTGTGTCGCCGTCGTCGTGACGCTCGGGTTCCTGAAGGTCTCCGAACTGCACCGCACGCCCCCGGCACCGCGGGGCAAGGGGCAGCTCGTGGAGGGCCTCCGCTACGCCGTCAACAAGCCGACGATCATCGTGCCGGTGATCCTCGTGGCGTTCTTCTCGGTGTTCGCGTTGACGATGCCGGTGCTGCTGTCCGCCTTCGCGTCACAGGTGTACGACGTCGGCGCCGGTGGCTACGGGGTGTTCAACTCCGCCGTCGCGATCGGCGCCCTGGTCGGCGCGCTGCTGTCCACCCGTCGGGCCGTCGTGCGGCTCCGCACCATCGTCGGCGGGGTGTTCTGGACGGGCGTGCTGCTCGTGGTGTCGGGGTCGATCCCCGCGATCGCGCCGTTCACCGTCGCGCTCGTGGCCGTGGGGATGTCGCAGCTGCTGTTCCAGACCGCGTCGAACTCGCTCGTGCAGCTGTCGTCGAACGTGGCGATCCGCGGCCGGGTGATGTCGCTCTACGTCCTGGTGCTGCTCGGTGGACAGGCGATCGGCGGCCCGCTGATGGGCCAGGTCGTCGACCGCTTCGGTGCGCACGTGGGGATGATGGTCGCCGGTGGCGTGCCGGCTGCGGCCGCCGCGGTGATCGCGCTCGTGCTCGCCCGCCGAGGGGGCCTGCACCTGGCGGTGCGGATGCGACACCACCTGCCGGTGCCGGCGATCGTCGCGCACTGACGCGGGACTTCGCGGTGACCACCCGCCGGCCTGGAGGCCCGTGGCGGCCCCGCCCCGCGCCTCCCGTCCGCCCCTTGGTCGCGCCAGGCCGTACGCAAAACACCGGTGTCCACGCTCGACGCCGCGGAATCCCGCGGTGTGTTGCGCGAACACCGGTGTCCCTCGAGGGGCAGTGCCTCAGTAGGCGACGCCGAAGCGCGTCTGGTGGTGCGCCGGGGTGACGATCTCGTCGACGAACGCGATCGCGTAGTCGGCGCCGGAGATGTCCGAGTTGCCCTCGGCGTCGGCGAGCAGGACCTCGTCCGAGGCACGGTAGGTGCCGCGGCGCTCGCCCGGGTTGTAGCTGCCGAAGGCCGCGGCGGGGCTCACGTAGAACCAGTCGACCTGGGTGTCCGAGGCGCGGAGGGCGTCGAGGATCTGCGCGTGGCTCTTCGCCTCGCCCTTGAAGGCGTCCGGGAAGCCGTCGGTGTCGAAGAGGCGGGGGCCGTCCTCGGACACGCGCATCGAGCCGGCACCGCCGACGATGCCGAGCCGCGCGCCAGCCGCGGCGGCGGCGTCGACGAAGTGCTGGAACTTGTCCTTCAGCTCGCTGCCGTCGGCCTGCACGGCGTGGAGCGAGACGACGATGACGTCGGCACCCTTGGTGACCTCGGACACGAAGTCGGCGTCGAACGCGTCGCCCTGCGCCAGGGTGAGGCCCTCGGCCGGCTCGAGCTTGCTCGTGTCGCGGGCGACCGCGGTGACGGTGAGGCCGCGGGAGAGGGCCTCGTGGGTGATGGCGGAGCCGGCGTAGCCGGTGCCTCCGAAGACGACGATGTTGGTCATGGTGTTCCCTTCGTGGACGTGCTGGGCGTCGGTGACGGTGACAGTCACCGTACAAGAGTTACTCTCTTTGAGTAAGTAGGCACCTGGCGGTGCGTTTCGGAGGACACCATGTCAGCACTCGAGTACAGCCCCTACGCGGCGGACTGCCCCAGTCGGCAGCTGCTCGACCGCATCGGCGACCGCTGGAGCGTGCTGACGATCGGCGTCCTCGCCGACGGTCCCGCACGGTACTCGGCGGTGGCGGCCCGGGTGCAGGGGGTCTCGCAGAAGATGCTCACCCAGACCCTGCGGGCACTCGAACGCGACGGCATGGTCACGCGCACGGTGTTCCCCGAGATCCCGCCGCACGTGGAGTACGAGCTGACCGAACTCGGACGGTCCCTGCGCACGGTCCTCGTGCCGCTGGAGGACTGGGCGACCTCGCACATGCCCGACGTCGCGGTGGCGCGCGAGGGGTACGACGCGCGCTGAGCTCCGGCGCGCGCTGCGCTCCGGCGCACTCGGAATCCCCGACGGTGACGAGTGGTTGCCTGGGGACATGCGATCGATCGTCTACACGAAGCCCGGTGCCAGCAGCGTCCTCGAACTCGTCGAGCGGGAGATCCCGGAACCCGGCGCGGGCGAGGTCCGCGTCCGCGTCGTCGTCTCCGGCGTCAACCCGACCGACTGGAAGGCCCGCGCCGGCGGCACCTACGGCGACGGCCTGCCCTTCCCCGAGATCACGCCGAACCAGGACGGCGCCGGTGTGGTCGACGCCGTGGGCCCCGGTGTGGAGGGACTGGCCGTCGGTGACCGCGTCTGGCTGTTCATGGCGGCGGCGTCACGGCCGACCGGCACCGCGCAGGAGTACACCGTCGTCCCCGAGTCCCGCGTGGTCCCGCTGCCCGACGGCATCTCGTTCGACGTCGGCGCCGCGCTCGGGGTCCCCGCGATGACGGCGCACCGAGCCCTCACCACCCACGAGGACGGCCCCGCCCGACTCGGCCCCGATGCCCTGGACGGCTTCACCGTGCTCGTCGCCGGCGGTGCCGGCGCCGTGGGGCACGCCGCGATCCAGCTCGCCCGCTGGGCCGGAGCGACCGTCATCACGACGATCAGCTCGGACGCGAAGGCAGCGCTGGCGACGGCGGCCGGCGCGCACCACATCGTCAACTACCGCGAGGAGGACGCCGCCGAGCGCATCCGGTCGATCGCGCCCGACGGCGTCGACATCGTCGTCGAGGTCTCGATCCCGCAGAACGCCACACTCGTCGCCGACGTGCTGGCGAACCACGGCGTCGTGTCGATCTACGCGAACAACGGCGGGGACGAGGCGAGCCTGCCGATCCGGCCGAACATGACCGTGAACGCCCGCTACCAGTTCCTGCTGCTCTACACGATCGGTGACGAGGCGCTGTCCGCTGCGGCCGAGGACGTCACCGAGGCGCTGCACGACGGCGTACTGCCGGTCGGCGAGGACGCCGGACTGCCGCTCACCCGGTTCGCGCTCGAGGAGACCGCCCGGGCGCACGACGCGGTCGAGCAGGACACGGTCGGCAAGGTGCTCATCGACGTGACCGAGGCGCCGTAGCCGCGACACCGGATCCCACTCCGGGTCCGGCTCCGGCTCGGCGGACGACGAACGGCTCCCACGCATGCGTGGGAGCCGTTCGTGGTGGACGGTGCGGGAGGGGTCAGCGACCCAGACGCGCAGCGATGGCAGCGGTGACCCGGATCCGGGCTGCTGCGCGCTCGCGCTCGATGTTGGCGGCGATGACGTCGAGGTCTTCGTAGTCGGCGTCGGTGGTGGTGTCGTTCCAGTTCGGTGAGGAGATCCGGGCACGCCCGAACGACGGCGGAGCAGGGTTCACGGTCGTCATGGGGGCATCGTACGTCGAGCGTCCGACAGAGCGTGTGAGCATCACGGGCCTTTCCTTGGATTGCGGTCGCGCTCGGGGAACGAGTAGGTCAGCGAGAACGCGACGGCCATGAACGACGCCATCATCGCGATGTTCTTGGCGTCGAGTTCGGTGAAGGCGTCGGGGACCGGGGAGTCGACGGTGAGCATGCCGAACGAGTACTGGTCGGACCGGATCACCACCGACACGTACGAGGAGTACCGCGGTTCGAAGCCCGGCACGTCCTGGTCGACGTCGACGTCGGCGGAGCGGTCGCCGACGATCCGGGGTGATCCCCCGACCAACACCCACTCGAGGTTGCGGTCGCCGTAGGGCGTGCCCGCGCGGAAGACACCGACGGTGTCGCCGGCGCCGGCGTGACCGATCGGCTCGAGCGCCCGCAGATCGGTGGACAGCTGGTAGACGTTGGCGCGGACGTCGGGCACCTTCGGCAGCAGGTAGAACGCCAGGGCCACGGCGACGCGGTCGGCGACGACGGAGAGTTCGCCGTGGCGCTCGGACCGGCGCAGTTCGGTGAACCGGACGAGCCGGGTGGCGATCTGACCGAACGCGTACCGGACGGCCGTCGACTGCTCGAGCTCCGCCGCGGTGGCGTTGTCCTCGGCCACCGAGCGCGCGGCGTCGCTGCGCCGGGTCCGGACCACCTGCACCGTCACCGCGGCGACGAGCACGACGAGCCCGAACGCGACGAGCGAGAGTCGGACCGCCGGGGCGACGAACAGGTTGGGCAGCTGGAACGCGGCGGTGGGCGCAGCAGCCACCACGATCGGCCACACGACCGTGCCGACCCGTCCTGAACGCTGATGCCCCATGACCACGACGCTAGGTCACGCCACCGACTCGGTCGGAGTTGTCCACAGGTCGGTTCTCCACAGGATCCGACGGCCTCCACCAGCCCGTCGCACGCAGCTGGTAAGCAGGACCCATGACCGACGTCAGCACGCCCGTTCCCGGATCCAGAGCCCTCGTCCTCGGTGGCGGAGGTGTCGCCGGCATCGCCTGGGAAGTCGGCGTCCTCGTCGCCCTGCAGGAAGCCGGCGTCGACCTCGACGCCGCCGACCTGGTCGTCGGCACGAGCGCCGGCAGCGTCGTCGGCGCCTTCGTCCGGAACGGTGCCGTCCAGCAGGCCCACGACCAGCAGCACAGCCCGGCCCCGACGACCTACGAAGAGCCGGCACCGATCGACGTCGAAGCCGTGCAGCAGCACATCGGCGCAGCACTACAGGGCGCGACCGACGAACAGGACGCCCGCGCTCGACTCGGCCAGGCCGCCCAGCAGGTCGTCGGCGGGCAGAGCGACGACGAGCGCATCGTGACCTTCGGCGAGACGCTCCCGTCCACCGAGTGGCCGGAGAAGCCCCTCGCCGTCACCGCGGTCGACGCCACCGACGGCACCTTCCGCCTGCTGACCGCAGCGGACGGCGTCCCGCTCCCCCGCGCGGTCGCCGCCAGCTGCTCGGTGCCCTTCGTGTGGACCCCCGTCAGCATCGACGGCCGCCCCTACGTCGACGGCGGTGTCCGCTCCGGCACCAACGCCGATGCCGCCGCCGGGTACGAGCGGGTCCTCGTCATCGCCTGCGGACCCGAAGGGCCGTCTCCGTGCGGACCCTGGCTCGACGTCGCGGTCGAGGCCCTGCGCGCCGGTGGCTCGTCGGTCGAGGTCGTCGTGGCCGACAGCGCGTCCCAGCAGGCCTTCGGCACGAACTCGCTCTCGCTCGCCACCCAGGCGCCGTCGGCCGAGGCCGGCCACGCCCAGGGCACCGCGGTCGCCGAGCAGATCGCCGCCTTCTGGGCCGAGGACCTGGCGAGCGTGCACGCATGAGCGCCCCGTTCTCCGACCTCGACCAGTACATCGCGCTCCCCCGCGTCGACGGCATCGACGTCAGTCCGGACGGCACTCGCGTCGCCCTGACGGTCAGTGCACTCGATCCGGACGGCACCGGTTCCCGCCGGTCCATCTGGCAGGTGCCCACGTCGTCGACCGACGACAGCCGGTCCGCTGCGCGCCCGGTCCGCCTCACCCGTTCCGCCAAGGGCGAGGGCGGCATCGCCTTCACCCGCACCGGCGACCTGCTCTTCGTCTCCGCCCGGCCAGACGCGGACGCCAGCGACCTCGAGGCGGCACAGCTCTGGGTGCTGCCCGCCGCGGGTGGCGAGGCCCGCCCGCTCACCCGTCTCGCCGGGGGTGTCGGTGGCGTCCTGGCCACCGCGTCGTCGTCGGACGTCGTCGCGCTGACCGCCGACCTGCTGCCGGGGGCCGGTTCCGACCCGTCGACGGTGCTCGAGGCCGACGCCGGGCTCCGGAATACCCGCAAGGACAAGCACGTCCGCGCGATCCTGCACGAGACCTACCCGGTGCGGTACTGGGACCACGACCTTGGTCCGGCCCAGACCCATGTCCTGACGCTCGACACGGCCGGCGGCGCGGACGAAGTCGCTCAGCCCGTGGACCGCACGCCGTCCCCCGGCCGCTCCCTCGACCACGTCAGCGGAGCGCTCACCCCCGACGGATCGGTCCTGCTTGCAGCCGTGGGTGTCCGGGAGGCCCGTGGACACCGCTCGACGCTCGTCACCATCGACCTGTCCAGCGGCCACCGCACGGTGCTGTTCGACGACGTCGACGTCGACCACGAGATGCCGGCGCTCAGCCACGACGGTCGGGCGATCGCCTGGGTCCGCACCGTCCGCTCCACCCCCGCCGGTGCGAACCAGCAGGAGGTCTGGACGGCCGGCATCGACGGCTCCGACGCCCGCCGCATCGCGGCCGACTGGGACCGTTGGCCGAGCGAGCTCGTGTTCGAGCACGGCGACGGGGCGCTCCTGGCGGTGGCCGACCAGGACGGCCGCGCGCCGGTCTTCCGCATCCCGCTCGACGGCGGCGCCGTCGAGCAGCTGACGCACGACGACTGGGCGTACTCGAGCCTGCGCGTGGCGGAGGCGACGGGCGTGGTCGTGGCGCTCCGGGCCTCCTGGGCGGCGCCGCTGCACCCCGTGCGGATCGCGACGGACGGTACGGTGACCGCGCTGGCGACGCCGGCGCCCCTGCCGGACGTGCCCGCCCACCTGGAAGAGGTCGAGACGACCGCTGCCGACGGTGCCCGTGTGCGCGGCTGGCTGGTCGTGCCCGAAGGCGACGGGCCGCACCCGCTCGTCCTGTGGATCCACGGTGGGCCGCTCAACTCCTGGAACCAGTGGTCGTGGCGGTGGAACCCGATGCTGCTCGCGGCACGCGGGTACGCCGTGCTGCTGCCGGACCCCGCGCTGTCCACCGGTTACGGGCTCGACTTCGTGAACCGCGGCTGGAACGCCTGGGGGCAGGCTCCGTACACCGACCTGATGGCGATCACCGACGTGGTCGAGGCCCGAGCCGACATCGACGCCTCCCGCACCGCGGCGATGGGCGGGTCGTTCGGCGGGTACATGGCGAACTGGGTCGCCGGGCACACCGACCGGTTCCGGGCGATCGTCACCCACGCCAGCCTGTGGGCGCTCGACCAGTTCAACGGCACGACGGACTCGTCGCAGTACTGGTCGTCGATCTTCGACGCCGACGGGATCGCGGCGAACGACCCGCACCGGTTCGTGGGCGACATCACGTCACCGATGCTCGTCATCCACGGCGACAAGGACTACCGGGTGCCGATCGGCGAGGGGCTGCGGCTGTGGTCCGAGCTCGCGGAGCACCACGCGGCGCCGGACGGCTCGATGCCGCACCGGTTCCTGTACTTCCCGGACGAGAACCACTGGGTGCTCTCCCCGCAGCACGCCGTGGTCTGGTACGAGACGGTGTTCGCGTTCCTCGGGCAGCACGTGCTCGACCAGGAGTGGGAGCGACCCGAGCTGCTCGGCTGAGCGACACGTCCGGACCGAAGGAGCAGCCGCCGACGATCCCTGCCCGCGCCGCGACCACGGCTCAGAGGGCTTCGAGCACGTCGAGCGCCCGCTCGACCCCGTGCTCTGCCCGCATCCGTCGACCCACGTCGGCGGCACGGTCGCGGCGGGTCAGGGCATCGCGCATCGCGGGTTCGAGCGTGCCCGCCGACACGCGACGCAGCGGAACCGGAGCGGCGGCCACGCCCTGTCGGTGCAGCTGCGCGGCCCAGAACGGCTGGTCCGCGGTGACGGGCACGACGACCGCGGGCACGCCGGCGCGGGCAACGGCGTGCGCGGTACCGGCCCCGCCGTGGTGCAGGGCGAGCGTCGCGCCCGGCAGCACCGCGTCGAACGGCGTCGACCCCACCGCCAGCACGTCGGGGCCACGGAGCTCAGCCGGCAGCGCGAGGCCGCCCGCCCCGGTGACGAGCAGCACCCGGAGGCCGTGGGAACGGGCAGCCGTGACGATCGCGGACCCTCGAGCCGCTGCGTCCCGCGCCGTCCCCGTCGCCATGGACCCGAACGAGGCGACGATGAAGCGACCGGCCCGCAGGAAGTCGCCGACCTCCGGGTCGAGTGACGCCGACGGTGTCGCCTCGTACCAGGCCCCCGTCTGGTGCACCCGCTCGGGCCAGTCGTCGGGCCGCGGGAGCAACGCGGGACTCACAGCCATGAGCGTCGCACGCGACGGCGACCGCCGCGCGGGACGACGGCCGCCCGGCAACTCGGCGGCGGCGCGCACCACGTCGGCGTCGAAGAGACGGGCGACGGCGCGGGGGACGGCGTAGGTGGACCGGTTGCGCGGGCCGAGGTCTCGGGTCGCCGTCGGGCCTCCGGCGGCGGGGAAGCGCTCGCTCGGGGTCGCCACGGGTGCGAACTCCACCAGCACGCGGGGGACGCCGAGCGCGTCCGCCACCATCGGAGCGCTCAGGATCAGCGGGTGGTGCACCACCACGCCGGGGCCGAAGTCGACGCTCTCCCGCACCGCGGCCGCGAGCATCCGGCGCATCGCAGGACGCACCTCGGTGCGCAGGTGGTGCGCGAGCACTCGAGGGGTGCGCCGGACGGGGAACAGCACCCGGTGCGCGTCCAGGCCGAGGCGCACGGTGTCGACACCGTCAGGCGCGACCGCGTCGTCCGGCAGCGCCAGCCGCACCTGGTGTCCGCGGGACAGGGCACGTCGTGCCAGTGCTGCGAAGGGCTCGACGTCGCCGCGGGTGCCGGCGGTGAGCAGCATCATGCGCATCCGACCAGTGTGGCGGGGAAGCCGGCGCCCGGCGTCACCGTCGGCCGGGTACGCTCGGGCCCGTGACTGACGGACTCGAGCGGATCCCGCGAACCGCGCTGTCCGGGATCGGACCGGCCGTGCGCCGGCTCCTGCTCATCTCGCGACCGGTGCTGTGGATCAACACCATCGGCTCCGGGCTCGTTGCCGTGTGGCTCACCGGCGCGCTGTTCGACGTGCGGGCGTTGCCGCTCATCCTGTGGCTCACCCTGCCGTTCAACCTGCTCATCTACGGCGTCAACGACATCTACGACCAGGACACCGACGCGGCCAACCCCCGCAAGGGGTCGATCGAGGGTGCCAGGATCCGACAGTCCGAGGTGCGACTGATCGCCTGGGCCGTCGCGGTCGTGAACGTCCCGTTCCTCGTCTACTTCTCCATCGCACTGCCGCCGCTCGCGAACGCGGTGATCCTGCTCTACGCGGGTGTCTTCGTCTTCTACTCCGCACCGCCGCTGCGGTTCAAGGCGCGGCCGTTCCTCGACTCGCTGAGCAACGCCGCGTACGCGCTGCCGCTGGTCATCGTCCCCGCGGCGCTCTCGGTCACCCCGGTGTGGCCGGCTGCCCTCGGCCTGATGGCGTGGAGCGTGGCCAAGCACGCCTTCGACGCGGTGCAGGACATCGAGGAGGACCGCCGTGCGGGCATCACCACCACCGCGGTCCGGCTCGGCGCGCGCGGGACGGCATGGTGGAGCGGGTCCTGGTGGATCGCCTCGACGGCACTCTTCGCCGTGGTGAGCGTGCCCGTGGCCGCAGTCAACCTGCTCATCGCCGGCATCCTGGTGGTGTCCCTGCTTCGTGATCCGACGCCGGAGACCGGTCACCGCCTGTACCGTCTGTCGGTCGCCTTCCCGTACATCGCGGGGTCGTTCGTCGGGGTGCTCCTCATGGTGTCGATCGTGTTGGGAGGCCGCTCGTGAGCCGCATCGTCGTGGTCGGGGGCGGGATCGGCGGCCTGACCGCCGCCGCGCTGCTCGCACGTGCTGGCCATCGGGTCACCCTGCTCGAATCCTCCGCAGAGCTCGGCGGCAAGAGCCGGCGCATCCACCTGGGTGCGGACCGGATCGACACCGGCCCGTCGTTGATGACGTTCCCCGCCGTGTGGGACGAGTTGCTGCGGCGACTCGGCGACGGCGCGGACGCGGGCGCACCCGAGCGCACTCGCGATGCCGGTCACCTCGACCTGGTGCGGATGCCCGAGGTCGGTCGCTACTACCACGACGGCGAGGAGACCTCGCTGCCGGTGGCGCCCGACCACCCGTGGTACCCAGCCTGGCGCCGGTTCTCGGACCTGCACGCACCCCTCGCCGACGACGTGACCGAGCTGCTGCTCGCCGACCCCCTCGACCGCGCGGCCCTCCCGGCGCTCCGTCGGCTCCTGGCCGTCTACGGTTCGCGACTCACGACGCGCGCCTACCTGGACGGCTTGCCGTGGCTGCCGGACGGGCTGCGCGAGATCATCGCGATCCACACCCTCAACGCAGGCGTGTCGCCGGCACGCACCCCGGCCCTCTACGCGAGCATGCCGGCGATCATGGCGGAGACCGGTGCCTGGGTGCCGCGCGGCGGGATCTACGAGATCGTGCTCGCGCTGGCCCGGCTGGCCGAGGCCGCCGGAGCCGAGGTGCGCACCGGCGAGGCCGTCACCCGCATCGAGCGCGGGTGGGTCACCACCGAGGTCGGGCGGTACCCGGCCGACCTCGTCGTCAGCGCCGTGGACGCCGACCGGCTCACCACGCTGACGGGCCCGTCGCGGATCCCACCGCTCCCCCGTCTGCGTCCGCGCACCCTCTCCTGCTCGGCCGTCGCGGTGTACGGCGTCCTCCGCCAGGAGTTGCCGGCGGACCTCGCGGCGCACAGCGTGGTGCTCCCGACGAAGCCGGCGGCACTGCACCGCAGCCTGGAGGCCGGCGACGAGCCGGCGGACACCATGGTGTTCGTCAACCAGTACCGCGCGGGCGAGGTGTACCCGAACGGGCGCAGCACCGCAGGGATCCTGCTCACCGCGCCCGCCGACGGCGGTCACTACACGGCGGAGCACCCCTTCGTGCGGCGCGAGGTCGACCGTGTCTCCCGCGCGATGGGACTCGACGGGCCCCTCACCGACCTGCTCGACGAGCAGGTCGTGCTCGATCCGCAGTACTACGGCGAGGGCGGCGAACCACACGGGGCGCTCTACGGAGCGGCACGTCCGCCGTGGCTGAGCGGGCCGTTCCACCGTCCCTCGTACAACGACCCCTGGCGGCCCTGGCTGTGGCGGGTCGGTGCGTCGGTCCACCCCGGCGGCGGCGTCCCGGCGGTGGTGGGTGGCGCGATGATCGCGGTGAACCGGCTGCTCAAGTCGACACCGGCCTGACACGAACGAGCGAACCGGCGAACCAGCGAACCGGCGAACCGGCGAACCGCTCCACACCAGCCGGGCAGTTACACGAACGCGGCCTGCCCGGTGATCGCCCGGCCGACGATCAGGGTGTTCACCTCGCGCGTGCCCTCGTACGAGTAGATCGCCTCGGCATCGGAGAAGAACCGAGCGACGCCCTTGTCGAGCACGATGCCGTTGCCGCCCTGCACCTCGCGGCACCAGGCGACGGTCTCGCGCATCTTCGAAGTGGCGAACGCCTTGGCCATCGCGGAGTGCTCGTCGCCACCGACCCCGGCGTCCTGCATGGCCGAGGCCTGCGTGCAGAGTGCGATCGAGGCTGTGATGTTCGACAGCGACTTGACGAGCAGGTCCTGCACGAGCTGGTGCGCGGCGATCGGCTTGCCGAACTGGACCCGCTCGCGGGCGTAGGCCAGGGCGGCCTCGTACGCGCCGATCGCGATGCCGACCGCCTGCCAGGCGACCTCGGTGCGGGTCAGCCGGAGCACCTCGGCGGTCGAGCGGAACGACGTGGCGTTCTGCAGCCGACGCGACTCGGGGACACGGACGTCCCGCATGACGATGTCGGCGTTCTGCACGCCGCGCAGCGCGATCTTGTCCTCGATCTTCGTCGCGGTGAAGCCCGCGGTGTCGGTGGTGACCAGGAAGCCCTTGACCTGGCCGTCGGCGACGTCCTTCGCCCAGATCACGACGACGTCGGCGAAGGTGGCGTTGCCGATCCAGCGCTTCTCGCCGTCGAGCACCCACTCGTCGCCCTCGCGCCGTGCGGTGGTGCGCAGGCCTTTGGCGGAGTCGCTGCCGGAGTACGGCTCGGTGAGTCCGAAGGCCCCGATGAGCTCGCCGGCGGCCATCCGTGGCAGCCACTCCCGCTGCTGCTCGTCGCTGCCGGCGACCGCGATGGAGTTCATCGCCAGGCCGGACTGCACACCGATGAAGGTGGCGACGCTGGCGTCGACCCGGCCGAGCTCGAGCGCTGTCCACCCGCGGTAGACGGCCGAGTTCTCGAACCGGCGCACCATCGGCACGCCCG
This sequence comes from Curtobacterium sp. MCBA15_007, assembly GCF_001864905.1. NCBI lineage: Bacteria > Bacillati > Actinomycetota > Actinomycetes > Micrococcales > Microbacteriaceae > Curtobacterium > Curtobacterium sp. MCBA15_007. Next base: position 31,587 of record NZ_MJGM01000019.1, on the reverse strand, counting down.
GCCCGTACATGCCGAGCTCGGCGAGCGGCGCGATGACCTGCATCGGGAACTCGGCACGCGCCCAGTACTCGTCGGCGATCGGCCGGACCTCTTGCTCGAGGTACTGCCGGAGCTGCCCGAGCGACGCACGCTCCTGCTCGGTGAGCTGCTGCTGGAAGCCGTAGAAGTCCGATTCGAGCAGGGCCGTGGCGGGCATGGTCGTTGACATGGGAACCACGATGCATCATTCTCGAAAACGTTGCAAGAGAGGATCGCGTGTACACATCAGACTCTGCGCTGCGCGCCTTCCGGGAGGCCCGTCACACCTTCATCGCCGGGTCGCGGATCGACATGGGGGCGTTGGCTGCCGCACTCGGCGTCGATCGCACGTCACTGTTCCGCTGGGTCGGCAACCGTGACCGGTTGCTGTCCGAGATCTTGTGGTCCCTCGCCGTCCCGACGCTCGACGGGGCAACCCACGCCGCCGACGAGATCGGAGCGACCGGGGCAGCCCGGCTCGTCGTCGTGCTCGACCGGTTCACCGCGGACCTGATCGACGCCCCGTACTTCCGTGCGTTCCTGACCCGCGAACCGGCTCGGGCGATGCGTCTGCTGACCACCTCGGAGAGCGACGTGCAGAGCCGGTTCGTCGCCCGGGTCACCGCACTCATCGAGCAGCAGGAGTCGTCCGGTACGTTCGATCCGGCACCGTTGTCGGCTGAGGAGCTCGCACGGCTGCTCGTCCGGATCTCCGAGTCGTTCACCTACGCCGAGTTCATCTCCGGTGAGACCCCTGATCCCGACCGGGCACGTGCGGCGTTCGAGTACGTCCTGCGGCCCGACGCGGTGCACGCCACACCCGCACCACCGATCGGAGACCGATGACCATCGACGAGTACCCGTTCCGCCGCTCCTACCCCACCAGGTGGAACGACAACGACATGTTCGGGCACGTCAACAACACGATCTACTACTCGGCGATGGACAACGCGTCGACGTACTGGTTCCGCGAGTTCGCCGGGCTCGACCCGTTCTCGTCGGAGTGGATCGCCGTGCTGGTGTCGTCGAGCTGCCGGTTCGTCGAGTCCGCCGTCTGGCCGGACGTCATCGAGGTCGGGATGCGCTCGAAGCACCTCGGCACCACGAGCCTGTCGTGGGAGTTCGGCCTGTTCCGGCAGTCCGACGGGGCACTGCTCGCCACGGGCGAGTTCGTGCACGTCATCATCGACCGTGAAGGTGCCCGTCGTCCGATCCCGCTGCCCGCCGAACTCCGCGAGCTCGTCACGGGTTCGATGGTCGCGCAGCAGCCCGCCGTCGCCGACTGAGGACCTCAGCCCTTCAGCGCAGCCAGCTCGAGGTTGATGTCGTCGGGGTCCTGCACGGACAGGATCACCATGCCGGCGTCGCCGAGGTCGGTGACCTCGCCGTGCTCGACCCCTGCGGCGTCCAGGCGTGCAGCCGCCTGGTGCAGCTCGTCGACCGACCCCACGACGAAGCTCACGTGGTCGAGGCCGACGGTGTCAGGGTCGAACGTCTGCCCCGCCGGGGCGACCGGACGGAGCCCGAACACCTGGTCGCCGAGCCGGAACACGGAGCCGCCGTAGAAGCGCTCACGGTCCTCGCGCACGCCGGGCTCGTCGACCTGGTCGCTGAAGTCGATCGCCGGGTCGGTGCCGAGCAGCTGCTGGTAGAACGCCTTGCTGCGGTGGATGTCGGTCACGGTGACACGGACGTGGGCCAGGGCGGTCGGGCGTGCGAACGGCTCGGTCATGGTGGAGCTCCTCAGGGTTGCGCGCCGTGGTTGCGACGCGCACCCGAGGCAACCCTCGGTGCCTCCGAACCACCCGAGGCCGTGCGGCGACCGGACAGCCGCGCGCACGACGTTCCGCACGCCGCACAACCAGAGCGCCCCCGAACCACGCGATCGCGCGGTTCGGGGGCACTTCGGTCGTGCAAGCGGCGCTGGACCCGAACGCCAGCGCCGCGGTCCGGGGTCAGATCAGGTCGTCGGTCAGGTGGTTCGGCGTGCCGAAGCGGTGCGCCGTGATCGACACCGCCTGCTCGCGGACGAACGGCAGGATCTCGAGCCGCCCGGCCTCGGTCACCGGGCCGCCGTACACCGCGACGTCCGGACGACCACCGACGGCGGAGTACAGCGCCGAGGTGTCCCCACCGATGAGCCGCACGCGGGTCGAGGGACCAGAAGCGACCGAGCTCGCGAAGGCCCCGTGGGACACCGTCTGCGACAGCGAGCGCACGATCGGCAGCGACCGGATCGCCGAGGCGACGGACGACGGCAGCGTCGCGGCCGTGGAGACCTCGATCGTCGTGCCAGCCCGGAGTGCGGCTGCGACGACGCGGACGAGCTCGATCACCGAGGCGTCAGCGTCCGCGTCGGCGACCGCGGCCAGCCGCACCTGCACCGACGGGAACGGCAGGTACCGGGCGATGTTCCGCTCGGCGGAGAGCGCCGAGACGTCCGTCGCGGTGCCGAACAGCGTCGACCAGGCCTGCTCGTCGGACGCCAGCGCGCGGTCGAGCATCGGCGAAGCGACCTCGGCAGCCCGGGCGAACGCCGAGACCGGACCCGACACGGCGACACCGGACGCAGCAACCGCCGGCGCCGGCGTCCACGACCCGAGCCCGAGCAGGTAGTTCAGCCCACCCGCCTTCGTGCCGGCGCCGACCGCCGACTTCTTCCACCCGCCGAACGGCTGACGCCGGACGATGGCGCCCGTGATGCCGCGGTTGACGTAGAGGTTGCCCGCCTGGATCCGCGACAGCCACGTGCCGATCTCGGCCGGGTCGAGCGAGTGCAGTCCCGAGGTCAGGCCGTAGTCGACCTCGTTCACGATGTCGATCGCCTCGTCGAGGGAGTCGGCGGTCATCATGCCGAGGATCGGGCCGAAGTACTCGGTGCGGTGGAACTCCGAGCCACGGCGGACGCCCTGTCGGACGCCCGGGCTCCAGAGCTTGCCGGTCTCGTCGAGCTGCTTCGGCTCGACGGCCCAGGACTCCCCCGCCCCGAGCGTCGTCAGGCCGTCGAGCAGCTTGCCCGATGCCGGCTCGATGACCGGGCCCATCTGGGTCGCCGCGTCGGTCGGGTAGCCGACGGTGAGCGACGACACCGCGTCGAGCAGCTGGTTCCGGAAGCGCTTGGACTTGGCGACCGAGCCGACCATGACCACGAGCGACGCTGCCGAGCACTTCTGACCGGCGTGCCCGAACGCGGACGCGACGACGTCCTTCACGGCGAGGTCGAGGTCGGACGACGGCGTGACGATCACGGCGTTCTTGCCCGAGGTCTCGGCGAGCAGCGGCAGGTCCGGCCGGAACGAGCGGAAGAGCTCGGCCGTCTCGTACGCACCGGTGAGGATGACCTGGTCGACCATCGGCGACGCGATGAGCTGCTGCCCGAGGTCGTCCTCGGACACCTGCAGGAACGCGAGCACGTCGGCCGGTGCCCCGTGGGCGTCGAGCGCGGTCTCGATGATCGAGGCGAGCACGGCGCCGGAGCGTTCGGCGGGCGGCGCGGGCTTCAGGACGACGGCCGACCCGGCGGCCAGTGCGGCGAGGGTGGACCCGGCGGGGATCGCGACGGGGAAGTTCCACGGCGGCGCGACGAGGGTCAGCGCTGCGGGCGTGAAGGTCGCACCGTCGACGTCGTCGAGCGAGGACGCCAGGGTGCCGTAGAAGTGCGCGAAGTCGATCGCCTCGGACACCTCGGGGTCGGCCTGGTCGATGGTCTTGCCGGTCTCCGACGCCATGACCTCGATGAGGGCGGCACGGTTCGCCTCGAGTGCGTCGCCGACGGCGTGCAGCACGGCGCCACGCGCACCACCGGACCAGGTCCCCCAGACCGCACCGGCGGCCTTGGCGCGACCGAGCGCGGAGTCGAGCGCCGTGGCGGAGCCGACCCGGGCCTCCTGGACGGCACGGACGCCGAGCGTCGACGAGGCGACCCGTGCGGTGATGGCGTCGCCCCAGGCACGGACGGCGCCGACGGAGGGGTCGCTGTCCGGGGTGTTCTCGAAGTGGCCGGGGCCGGGGCGGCCGACGGCGGCGTACCGGTCGGCGACCCGGTGTGATGCCGGCGCTTCGAGCCCCTCGGGCGTCGCGAGCGGCACCAGGGAGGCGCGGAAGCGCTCCTCTTCGCGGGCGAACAGCGGCGGCGACGACACGAGCGAGAAGACGGCGGACATGAAGTTGTCCTGCGACGCGCCTTCTTCGAGACGACGGATCAGGTAGGCGATCGCCACGTCGAACTCGCCCGGGTGGACGACCGGCGTGTAGAGCAGGAGCGAACCGACCGTGTTCTTCACGGCCGACGCCTGCCCCTGCGCCATGCCGAGCAGCATCTCGAACTCGATGCCGTCCCGCACGCCACGCTCACCGGCGAGCAGCCAGGCGTGCGCGACGTCGAACAGGTTGTGCCCGGCGACACCGACGCGGACGTTGTCGACGCGCGATGGGGTGAGCGCCCAGTCGAGCACCCGCTTGTAGTTGGTATCCGAGTCCTGCTTCGTGTGCCAGGTGGCGAGCGGCCAACCGTGCACCGAGGCCTCGACCTGCTCCATCGGCAGGTTCGCGCCCTTCACCAGCCGGACCTTGATGCCGGCACCGCCGCGGGCACGGCGGGCGGCGGACCACTCCTGCAGCTCCTGCATCGCGGCGAGCGCGTCGGGCAAGTACGCCTGCAGCACGATGCCGGCTTCGAGGCCCAGGAACTCGGGCTCGTCGAGGAGCTTCGTGAAGACCGCGATGGTGAGGTCGAGGTCCTTGTACTCCTCCATGTCGAGGTTGATGAACTTGGCGGGGCTGGCGGCTGCGGCGCGCTGGAAGAGCGGTCGGAGCTGCTCGACGATGTCGTCGACGGCGTGGTCGAACGCCCACGGGGAGTGCGGGTGCACGGTGGACGACACCTTGATCGAGACGTAGTCGACGTCGTCGCGGGCCAGGAGCTTGTGGGTGCCCTCGAGCCGGCGGGCGGCTTCGCGTTCGCCGAGCACGGCCTCGCCGAGCAGGTTGACGTTGAGGCGGACGCCGTCGCGCTTGATGCCGGCGATGGCCGGGCCGAGCTTGGAGTCGGTGGCGTCGACGATCAGGTGGCCGACCATGTTCCGGAGGACGCGGCGGGCGATGGGGACGACGACGTTCGGCAGGACCGGGGCCATGCCGCCGCCGAGCCGGACGAGTCCGCGGAGCGCGGCGGGCAGGAACCCGGGGGCGTCCGGGGCGATCTGGCGGAGCTTGCGGGCGGCGACGGCGAGGTCTTCCGGTCGCACGACGCCGTCGACGAACCCGACGGCGAAGTCGAGGCCGGCGGGGTCGGCGAGCACGCCGGCGAGCTGCTTCGCGGAGCCGTCGACGGGGTACGACTCGGCCTCGGCGAGCCACTGTCGGACGAGCGCGACGGACTGGTCCGCCAGGGCGTCGTGGTCGATGGCGGAGTCCTCGTGCAGCGTCGTCATGGGTTCAGTGTGGAGGTCCGGGATGCGGTAGCGGAAGTGAGCGTTCCTGATGCATACCGTTCAGTTGCGCTACCGTTCCGGTCGCGGTCCGGCTAGCGTCGGACCATGCTCGACGTCCGCCGTCTCGTGCTCCTCCGTGAGCTGTCCATCCGTGGCACGATCGCGGCCGTCGCCGAGGCGGTGAACTTCACCCCGTCGGCGGTCTCGCAGCAGCTCAGCGCCCTGGAGCGGGAGGCCGGTGTGCAGCTGTTCCGCAAGGCCGGCCGACGGCTGCAGCTCACCCCGCAGGCCGAGGTGCTGGTCACCGCGGCGGGCCAGGTGCTCGACGTCCTCGAGCACGCGCAGTCCCAGGTGGAGGAGACCCTGTCGTCCGTGCAGGGCCGGGTGCGGGTTGCCGTGTTCCAGTCCGCGGCCCTGGCCCTGATGCCGAGCGCCCTGCACGAGATGGCGACGGAGCACCCCGACGTCCGGGTCGAGATGGTGCAGCGGGAGCCGGAGACCGCACTGAACGAGACGTGGGCTCGTGACTTCGACATGGTGATCGCCGAGCAGTACCCGGCACATGCCGCACCGCACCTGCCCGGGCTCGACCGATCGGACCTGACGACCGACGCGGTGCGGCTCGCCCTGCCCCCGCTCGACACCGCGCTGCGCCCGGTGTCGTCGCTCGAGGACGCGCGCACCATGCCCTGGGTGATGGAGCCCCGCGGCACCGCGTCGCGGCACTTCGCCGAGCAGGTCTGTCGGCGCTGGGGTTTCGAGCCAGACGTCCGGTACGAGACCGCCGACCTGCAGACGCAGATCCGCCTGGTCGAGTCCGGCAACGCGGTGAGCCTGATGCCGGACCTGATGTGGACCGGCCGGACGACGACCTGTCGACTGCTCGAGCTGCCGGAGGGTCCGCGACGGACGATCTTCACGGTGGTCCGCGCCGCTGGCGCGTCGTCGCCAGCGGTGCGTGCTCTCCGCGCCGCGCTCGGACGTGCCGCGTCCGTCGTCGGAGCGTGACACGGCGGTCTGGAGGCGCGGCTCGGGTCGGCACGACGGCTGCGGAGCTCCGTTGCCGTCGTGATCATTCTGTGATCGAGCGATCGTCAGGACTGGCCAGCGGGCGACATTCCCTGAGTAGAGGACGCTGATCCGGCGTCCCGTCCAGGCATCCGAGGGGGATCCCGTGAACCAGTCCTGCAAGTACACCTTCCGCCGCAGCGCGGCGATCGGAGCGGCGATCGCGATCGTCACCGCTTCGTCGGCGTTCGGCATCGGGGCGAGCGCCGCCTCCGCAGCGACCGACGAGACCGCTGCGCCGAGCACCACCGCGACGTCGGCTCCGCAGGGCACGACCGCCGCGGGCACCGCGCCGACGCCCCCCGCCGCCGCAGAACAGGCTGCCCCCGAGTCATCGACACCCGTGACCTGGGCGGAGCCGTCGAGCAAGGACGCGCCGATCGTCCTCACCGTGACCGCCGGCCAGCCGTTCTCGCACACCTTCACCGCCCAGGGCGGCGACGGCCCGTTGGAGTACCTGTTCAACCCGTTGAACTTCGACCCGACCAACGACGTCAACGGCTGGTCCTGGAACGAGCAGACCGGTGTCCTGAGCGCCACCCCGAAGAGCACGTTCGACGGACCCGCACTGTTCCAGGTCACCGCGACCGACCTGCACCAGACCGCCGTGCAGTACGTCCAGGTCGACATCGAGCCCGGCGCCCCGGTGGGTGTCACGTTCGGCGTCGACAGCTCGGACTCCGACGTCAGCTGGCAGGTCGACGCCGACGGGACGATCCGGGAGTACGCGCCGGGTGGCACCGGTGACACCGTGGTGTCGGAGGTCCCCGCCACGGTCGGCTCCTCGATGACCCTCGCGGGGCTGGCCGTCGACGCGCTGGGCAACCGCACCACCCCGGGCGACGAGTACCCGCGCTCGACCGTCACGAGCACCACCGCGTCCGACGGCGTGGTCTGGGACCCGAACTGGTCGGCGAACACGGTGACGTTCTCGGAGCCGGGCACCCGCACACTGACGGTGTCCGAGGGCGGCGTCTCGACCTCGTTCACGGTCCGCGTCTCCGAGGCCCCCGCTGCCGTCACCGGCATCACCATCGGGGTGCTCCCCGCGGACGGGACCTCCGGCGACCGGTGGGGCGTCGATGGCGACGTGATCACCTACTACCCGGCGGACGGCGACCCGCAGCAGGTCGACGCGATCCCGGCCCGACAGGGTGACCGGGTGCAGATCCGCGCCCTGGCCGTGGACGCCGACGGGCAGCCGGTCGGCGACCACACCGACCTCACATTCACGAGCGACGTGGCCAGTGACCGCACCGAGTACGACCCCGAGGCTGTTGCCACGTGGGTGACCTTCGAGCACGCGTCGCCGCACACGATCACCGTCGCGTCCGGAGACGTGACGAGCACCATCCGCTTCGAGGTGCAGCCGACGGCGACGACCACGGTCACGACCACCCACACGCCGACCGCGTCGGGCACCCTCGCGTACACCGGTGCCGACGAGTCCGGCCCGCTCGCGTGGGCCCTCGGTCTCCTGGCATCGGGCGCCGGCCTGCTCGTCTGGCGCCTGCGTCGCCGACTCGGCTGAGGCACGTCACGGCAACCGCCTGACGGACCGGAGGTGCGCGGCGAGACCGCCCCGCACCTCCGGCCCGTCGTCGCGCGTTTCTGTGAAAAACCCCAGATGAGAGCCGGTAGTACCGAGACGAAACCGTGATCTCCGGCAGGGGTCGGAACGGGTCTGTGAACCGTAACGTCAGCACAGAGGAGCGCGCGGGCACCGTGTGCTCACCACCAGACTCCCGAGGGGGAACCATGCACCAGTCCACCAAGCCGCCCGTCCGCCGCGCGGCGACGATCGGCATCGTCGTCGCGGCGACCGCCATCGGCTCGGTCATCGGCGTCAGCGCGCCCGCGACGGCGGCGACGCCGACGCGGACGACGACACCGACGAGCACCACGGCGACCGCGACACCGGGTGCCAGCCTGACGCACGCCGTCAGCCCCGCCGCGAAGGCCACGGACAGCGCCACCCCGGCGGCAGCACCGGGTGACGGCAGCGACCTCGCGTTCACCGAGCCGTCGACCCAGGCCGCCCCGATCGCCCTCACCGCGACGGTCGGCACGCCGTTCAGTCACACGTTCACCACCACGGGCGGCAACGGCACCGTCGGGTACGCCATCCAGGACGCCCCGTCGGCGGACTACACGGTGAACGTCGAGACCGGCGTGCTGAGCGGTACGCCGACGACCGCCGGCACGTTCGACTTCGAGGTCGTGGCGCTCAGCGGCTCGACACAGGTGACCGAGTACGTCCGCCTGACCGTCTCGCCGTCGCCGGTCGTCTTCACCGAGCCCTCGACGAAGGCGAAGCCGCTCGCCCTCACCGCCACCGCCGGCGCGACGTTCACGCACATGTTCCGTACCACGGGCGGCACGGGTTCGCTGGCGTACGCGATCCAGGACGCACCCTCGTCCGACCTGACCGTCAACGTCGAGACCGGGGTGCTCACCAGCACCGTGACCACCGCTGGCACGTACGACTTCGAGGTCGTCGCCCTCCGCGGCACCGCGACCGCCACGGAGTACGTGCGCCTGACCGTCCTGCCGGCCGCACCCGTCGGGGTCCGGGCGATCGTCGACACCGGCACACCCGGCGCAACGGTCTGGTCGGTCGCACCCGGTGGCGTCATCAGCGCGTTCTCCGGCGGGGGCGACCCCCTCGGCACCGTCACTTCGATCCCCGCCCAGCAGGGAGGCTCGCTGGTGGTGTCCGGCCTCGCCGTCGACCGGTTCGGCAACCCGACCGCGCCGGCTTCCGTGAGCACCGGGTTCGGCGCGACGGTGACGAGCTCGGTCGCGTCGGACAAGATCGCCACCGATCCCCGGGGCGACGCCTCGAAGGTGACGTTCCCGCACGCCTCGGACCACCGCCTCACCATCACCCAGGGCGGCGCCTCGACCACGTTCGTCGTCGCCGTCCGTCCCGTCGCCACGGCCGCGGTCGCGACCACCACGAGCGGCACCCCCGGCACCCTCGCCTACACCGGCGCCGACGAGACCACGCCGTTGGCGTGGGCGCTCGGCCTGCTCGCCGCCGGCGGCGGCGGCCTGCTGGTCCACCGTCTGCGGCGCCGTCGCGCCTGAGACGCGACCGACGAACGGACGGGAGGCCCGGTGCCAGCTGGCACCGGGCCTCCCGTCCGTCCTTCCGCACCTCCGCAGCCGCGCCGCGGCTGCGGAAGTCAGGCGGTTTCCCGCACACACCCCCAACCCGGGTCACATTCCGGTGAATCGTCACAGCCCCAGGACCTGATCCCGCTACGATCCGAGAACGCCGACATTCTCGGCAAATTCACATGATCCGGGCCAGTGGCCCGGACCGATTCCCTGGGGGAACCCGTGCACCGCAGCACCTCCACAGTCCGTCGCGCCTGCGCCGTCGGCACCACCGTCGCCCTGGTCGGCCTGACCACCGGCCTCGGCATCATGACCGCGACGGCCGCCAACGCCGAGACGCTCGACACCACGCAGCCGATCTCGGCCGTCGAGACCCCGGCCCCGGCCGAGGGCAGCGAGACGTCCACGCCGACGGATCCGCCCGCCGACACCACGCCCGAGACCCCGGCTCCCGCCGAGGAGACCCCGGCTGCACCGGCCCCGGAGGCCACCGACGAGCCCGTCGCTCCGGAGACCACCGCGCCGACGGCCACCGAGGCGCCGACGCCGACCGAGACCCCGAAGCCGGACGTCACCGCCGAGGCCGCCGACGCCACCGTCGCCATCGAGGGCGCTGCGAAGGTCGGCACCCGACTCGTCGCCGTCGTCACCGGCTTCGACGACGAAGCAGGCTACAAGTACTCGTGGACCGACCAGGACGGCAACGTCCTGTCGAAGGCCGCGAGCTACGTCGTCGACCCCACCGACGTCCGCAAGACCATCACGGTCGCCGTGACGGGCACGCTGCCCGGCGCGACCGAGACGTCGACCGTCACCTCGGCCGCGACCGCGGCCGTGACGCAGACCCCGGCGTTCCTCGGCGCGGACGGCCAGCCCACCAAGGCCGGCGCGACGCAGGACAACCCGCTCGCGCTGAGCACCGTCGCCGGTGACGCCTTCTCGCACACCTTCCGTGCGCAGGGCTTCCCGGAGCCGAAGTACAGCCTCACCTGGTTCTCCGAAGAGGACGCCGACTACGCCGAGGAGTTCCCCGAGGACGAGTCGTCCCCCGAGGAACAGCTCCCCTTCGACCTGACCTTCGACGCCTCGACCGGTGAACTCAGCGGGACCGCCACCTTCGCGATGGACTACGACTTCGCCGTCACCGCGACCAGCGGCACCGAGTCCGTCACGCAGTACGTGTCGATGACCGTCGAGGCCGCAGCCCCGATCGGCGTCATGGTCTACACGACCGACCGCGCTGGCCTCTTCGATGACAGCGACCAGGAACGGACGAGCTGGATCATCGAGCCCGACGGCAGCGTCTTCACGCTCGGTGAGGACGACTTCCAGATCGGCGGCCGTCCGACCATCGAGCAGGGTGGCACGCTCGTGGTCCAGGGCGGTCTCGTGGACCGCTTCGGCAACCCCGAGGGCGGCTTCGACAGCGAGACGCGCGAGCTGCCGACGGTGACGTCGGACATCGCCAGCGACGTCATCGCGCCCGACCCCGAGCTCGGTGACTTCGGCATCGTCGGCGTCACGTTCCCGCACGCGTCGATCCACAACCTGACCGTCGCCGCCGGCGACTTCAGCACGTCGTTCGCCGTCGACGTCCGGCCGACCGTCGCCGCCGGCATCGCCGACCCGACCCCCGTCGCACCCGCAGCGGCCCCGGTCGCCCCGGTCAACACCGGCGGCCAGCTCGCCTACACCGGCTCGGACACCACCGACGCACTGCCGTGGGCCCTCGGCCTGCTGGTCGCCGGTGCCGGGCTGATCGGCGCCCGCTTCGCGCGCCGTCGTCGCGCCCAGCGCTGACACCCGGAGACGTCTCCCGTCCGTCGCGTGCCCGCGCGGCGGACGGGAGGCCCGCCACGGCCCCGCCTGCTCCCGACCGGAGCAGCGGGGCCGTTCCCGCATCAGCACCCGGGTGGGTCCGCGCCGGTAGCGTTGGCGACATGCCCACGCTGCTGCACATCGACTCCTCGGCCGACCTCTCCCACTCGCGCTCGCGCGCGCTGACCGCAGCCTTCGCCGATGCCTGGCGCGCCCGCGGCCCGGAGTACACGGTCGTCCGGCGCGACCTGCACGTCGACCAGCTCCCCCACCTGGAGAGCTCCGCGCTGCACTGGGCCGCCGCCGACCGCACCGCCGACGAGACCGTCGCGCCCGAAGCCGACGCACTGCGGCAGGAGGTCATCGACGAGCTCCTGGCCGCCGACGTCGTCGTGGTCGGTGCGCCGCTGTACAACTACACGGTGCCCTCGACCCTGAAGGCCTGGATCGACCGCATCCACGTGCCCGGCATCCTGACCGGCGGCGTGCAGCCCCTGGCCGGGCGACCCGTCGTGACCGTGGTGAGCCGTGGCGCGACCTACGACGCCGGCACCCCGACCGAGGGCTGGGACCACGGCTCCCCCGTCCTGCACATCGTGCTCGGCACCGCGCTCGGCATGAAGCTGTACCCGATCACCGTCAGCGCCACCCTGGCCGACCGGCTGCCGGACCTCGCCGCCCTGGCCGAGCACGCCGCCGCCGAGTTCGCCGACGCGAAGACGACGATCGAACGCCTCGCGACGACGCTCGGCTGACCCGCGCGGCCGCGGACGGCTGAGGTCAGGCGGGCCGCACCTCGTCAGCCCGCCCGAGCAGGTCTGCGTGGAAGGCCGTCTGCGTCAGTGCGCTCGCGAGCAGGAACCCGGTCATCGACTCGATCCCCCCGCTGAACGGCACCCGGGCGGCGACCTCGAACAGCGTCGGACGGTCCAGTGCGTCGAGGGCCGCGGCGACACGGCGGGAGCGTTCCTCCCGGTGCCGGGCCAGGGTCCGCGCACGGGTGACGACGTCGCGGAACCGGTACTCGTGCCCCGGGCAGACCTCGAGCTCGGCGTACGGGTCGAGCCGGGCCAAGGACGCCAGGTAGTCCCCCAGTGGGTTCGTCCCGGCCCGTCCACCGAGCCCGATGCCGGAGTTGATCCGCGGCAGCACGTGGTCGCCGGAGAACAGCAGCCCGTCGGCCTCGTCGAGGAAGCACACGTGCCCGCCCGTGTGCCCCGGGGTCCAGAGCGTGCGGATCGTCCGACCGGGGATCGGCAGCAGGTCGCCGTCCTCCAGCGACACGTCGGCGTACGGCGCCTCGATCCGGCCCATCCCGATCCGACGGCCGCTGCCCCATGCCTCGACGACCCCGGCCCGCAGGTGTTCGGGCAGCCCCCACGTCGCGATGTCCGCGTCGTTCCGCTCGGCGTCGGCGCGCTCCCGTTCGAGCGCTCCGACCTCGAGGCCGTGCATCGCCACACGTGCACCCGTCGCCCGGCGGATCGCAGCTGCGGCGCCCAGGTGGTCGGCGTGCAGGTGCGTCACGGCGACGAGCGACACGTCGTCCAGGTCCCGTCCGATCGCGGCGAGGCCGTCCCGCAGCTCGTCGAGACGGCCGTCGGCCGACCACCCGGGGTCGATCACCGCGAGCGAGCCGTCCGCCCCCTCGACGACGTAGACCAGGGTGGCGTCGGGCACCCCGAACCGGAACGGCACCGCGAGGGTCCAGATGCCCGGCCGGACCTGCTCGACGGGCGGCAGGACTCCGTCGCGGAGCGCGGCGGCCTGCACGGGGCTGATCGGTTCCGGGGCAGGCGCTGCCGGCGGGGGCACGGTCGTCACGCTCGCCACCATACCGACGCGTGTCTGGCCGGCGATGGCCCTGCTCCCGACGCATGGTGAGCAGAAAGGGTCGGGTGCGGGCCGTGGACCCGACCATTCCTGCTCACCGAACGCACGCGCCGGGCGGAGCACGGGCCTCCAGGCAGACGGCGCAGGCTGCGCAGCACCGCGCCGACAGCGCCGACGACGCGCGCGAGTAGACAGGACGCATGGAGATCGCACCGATGCTCGCCAAGGCCGTCGCCACCGTGCCCGACCCGGACAGCACGAAGGGCGGGCTGCGGTACGAGCCGAAGTGGGACGGCTTCCGCGGCATCGTGACCATCGACGGCGACGACGTCGAAATCGGCAGCCGCGGCGCCAAGCCGCTCACCCGGTACTTCCCCGAACTCGTCGAGGCGTTCCGCGCGCAGTTCGGCGGACGCGACCACCCGGTCGTCCTCGACGGCGAGGTGATCCTGCGGTCCGGCGAGCCCGGTGCCGAGCGGCTCGACTGGGAGGCCCTGTCGCAGCGCATCCACCCGGCGGCCTCACGGATCGCCAAGCTCAGCGTCGAGACCCCGGCGCAGTTCGTGGTGTTCGACCTGCTGGCGGTCGACGGGCAGGAACTGCTCGACCTGCCGTTCGACGAGCGCCGCGAGCGCCTGGAACAGCTCGGCGACGCGATGACCACCCCGCTCTTCGTCACCCGCACCACGCTCGACGTCGAGCAGGCCCGCGAATGGCTCACCACCTTCGAGGGCGCCGGGCTCGACGGTGTCGTCGCGAAGCCCCGCGCGCGGCCGTACGAACCGAACAAGCGCACCATGCTCAAGATCAAGCACCACCGCACCGCCGACGTCGTCGCCATCGGCTACCGCGTGCACAAGAGCGGCTCCGGTGTCGGGTCGCTGCTGGTCGGCCTGTACGACGCAGACGGCGAGCTCCGTCAGGTGGGCGGCATCTCCGCCTTCACGGACAAGCGACGGGCCGCGTTGGTCGAAGAACTCGACCCCGTCGTGCTCCGCGATGCGGACGGGAGGCCCGTGACCGGTGACGGGGAACGGTCGCGGTTCTCGTCGGGTCGCGACACGTCGTTCGTCCGGCTGGCGCCGGAACTGGTGCTCGAGGTCCGGTACGACCAGATGGAGGGCGACCGGTTCCGGCACACCGTGCAGTTCGAGCGGTGGCGGCCCGACCGTGACGCGACGTCGTGCGGGTTCGAGCAGCTCGAGGTGCCGAGTGCGTACGACCTGCACGACGTGCTGTCCTGAGGCGTTCGCCACCGCCCCTGTGCGCTCCTCCGGGTCGTGGAACGCACTGCGGTGTCCGTTTGTCGCTGTTCGGTCACGTTTCCGGATGAGTAGTTAGTCGAACTAGCGAAGTCGTGTGAGGATGTTCCCAGCAGCACGAGGCGTCCATTCCGGAGCCCCGGATGCCTGGATCGAATGGGGATCGACATGAGCACCAGCACGCTTGTCCGCCACCCTCAGCGGAGCCCCTTCACCGAAGTCCGAGAAGCACGGCGTCAGCGCGTCCTGCAGCTCAGCGCGGTCATCAGTGCCATCGCCGGCGTCACCGCCACGGCGCTCGCACTCGTCACGATCGGACTCGGCGCGTGATCGTCGACGGCATCACCGACGCGCACCGCGGCACCTGGTCGAGACTGACCCGCCTGCACACCGCGAGCGTCGGGCTGCCGACGCACACCACCCGCGTCGAGGACCCGGACCGCCAGCGGGACGTCTCCTCCGCAGCCTGAGGTTCGGCTCGGCTGGGCCCGTCTGCTCGACCGCTGGGCCTCAGCTCGGCTTCTTCGCCCGTGAGGGCTGCACGCGCGGCGGTTCCCCCGGCATCTTCGGGAAGTCCGGCGGGAACGGCAGCTCCCCCTCGCCGTTCGCCAGGTCACGCTCCCACCACTCCAGCAGCGGTGCGATGCTGCCCGGCTGCTCCCCCATCGACTCCCACGGGTCGCCGGTGGTCTGCAGCCGCTCCGGAACCGTCCGGATCGTGAAGGTCGTCGGGTCAGCGGTCGGCAGTTCGTCCCAGGTGATCGGCGTCGACACCGAGGCGTGCGCCAGGGCCCGGGGGCTGTAGGCACCGGCCATCGTGCGGTCGCGGTTCGCCTGGTTGAAGTCGACGAAGATCCGCTGTCCCCGTTCCTCCTTCCACCACGCCGTCGTCACCTGGTCGGGCATCCGGCGTTCGAGTTCACGCGCTGCGGCGATCACCGCGTGCCGCACGTCGAGGAACTCGTGCTCGGGGTGGATCGGCGCGAACACGTGCAGGCCACGGTTGCCGCTCGTCTTGATCCACGTGGTCAACCCGACCTCGTTGAGGACCTTCCGGAGCTCCTCGGCCACGGGCACCGTGTCACCGAAGCCGGTGCCGGGCTGCGGGTCGAGGTCGATGCGGAGCTGGTCCGGGTGGTCGCTGTCCTCGGCGCGTGAGGCCCACGGGTGGAACACCACCGTGTTCATCTGGGCGGCCCACACGGCCACGGCCGGCTCGTCGATCACGAGCTGCAGGTGCGACCGGGCACTCGGGTAGGTCACCGTCACCGACCGGACGTAGTCGGGCGCTCCCTTCGGCGGGTTCTTGGAGAAGAACTGCTCGCCGTCGACACCACCGGGGAACCGCTGCAGCGAGATCGGCCGGTCGCCGTTCGCCCGGACGAAGGCATCGCCCACCGTCACGAGGTACACCGCCAGGTCGAGCTTCGTGATCCCCGCCTCGGGCCAGAGCACCCGCGAGGGGCTGCTGATCCGGACCTCGCGGTCGCCGTCAGGCCCGGGCACACGCACCATCGTCGCTTCGCTCGCCATGCAGCGGACCGTACACGCGTGCCCGCCGCGCGCCCGCAGCCCGGTGTGCGTGCGCCTTCGCGCTCCCGCTGGACACCGGTGTTCCCGGGTCGAACACGCGCACGCCGGTGTTCAGCGCACGAACACCGGTGTCGTGCGGGCACGGCAGGATGGGGCGGGTGAACGCGTACCTCGGCATCGACCTCGCGTGGGGACTCGGCTCGGATCGGAAGGCCGCGAACGAGACCGGGCTGGTCGCGATGGACTCGGACGGCACGATCACCGACGCCGGGTGGGCCCGCGGGGTCGACGCCGTCACCGACTGGATCGCCGCGCACCTCGGGCAACGGTCCCTCATCGCGGTGGACGCCTCGCTCGTCGTGACGAACCCGACGGGGATCCGCGAGTCCGAACGACAGGTCGGGCAGCGCTACGGCCGGTGGAAGGTCGCGGCCAACCCGACGAACCAGGCATCTGCGGCGAGCGCCGGCTCAGCGCTGCTCGACCGGCTGACCGCACTCGGCGTCGGGTACGTCTCCGACACGGACGCCATGCGGGCACGGACCGGTCCGGCGATGTTCGAGTGCTACCCGTACACGACGCTGGTGGGGGTGGAGGAGCTCGGCTACGACGTGGAACGGCCCCGGTACAAACGGCTCGACCTTCGGATCCCTGCCGCCGAGGCTCGTGCCCGTCGCGCCGAGGCCTTCGACGAACTGGTCCGGCGGCTGCGCGAGACCCCGCTCGACCCGCCGCTGCTGCTGGACTCGCACCCGCTGACGCAGCGGCTCGCCGATCCGTCGGTGCTGCACGGTCCGACGCATAAGCACCGCGAGGACCTGCTCGACGGGGCGCTGTGCGCGTGGACGGCGTCGTTCTGGGAGCGACACGGCGACGAGCGCGTGCAGATCCTGGGAGGTGATCCTCCCCACCGACACGGCCCGGACGCCGCTGGCGCGTCGCCCGGGAACCGGCGGCGTGGGCCCACCCTCCCCACCGACACGCCGGACGAGGCGGGCCGCCGGCCCGTCGTGGTGGCGCCCGCACGCCCGTCGCAGCGGGGGCCGCGCGGCTAGGGTTGAGCGGTGAGCTCGACGACCGAACCCCTGCACATCGGGCTGGTGTCGCTGCACACCTCCCCCGGAGACGAACCCGGTTCGGGCGAGGTCGGCGGCATGAACGTCGTCGTCCGGCACCAGGCCGAGGCGCTGGCCGACCTGGGCCACCACGTCGACATCATCACGCGCCGCTCCGCCCCGACGCAGCCAGACTCGGTCTCGCTGGTGCCGGGCGTGTGTCTGCGGTTCCTGTCCGCGGGGCCGGCCCAGCCGGTGCCGAAGGGCGAGCACGACGCGTTCATCGAGCCGTTCCGCCACGAGCTCGAGCAGCTCGGGCAGTTCGACGTCCTGCACTCGCACCACTGGTTCTCCGGAGCGGCCGCTCTGCCCGTCGCCCGTGAGCGCGGCATCCCCCACGTGCAGTCCTTCCACTCCATTGCTGCCGACCCGGCGACGCCGCTGTCCGAGGGCGAGCGCCCCGAGTCCGCCGGTCGCATCGCGGGCGAAGAACTGCTGGCCCGCGAGTCCGACGCCGTCGTCGTGGTGTCCGAGGCCGAAGCGTCGACCGTGCGCTCGCGGCTCGGTGGCGACGACGCCCGCATCTGGATCGTGCCGCCGGGGGTCGACGGTTCCGTCTTCCGTCCCGCTGCCGTCGGTGCGCGCCGCGCCGCCTCGCCCTACGTGGTCGCGGCGGCGCGCGTGCAGCCGCTCAAGGGCCTGGACCTGGCGATCGAGGCGATCGCCGACATCAGCCTGGAGGCCCGCCCCACCCTGGTCATCGCGGGCGACGTCTCGAGTGAGGCGGGCGACTACGTGGACGAACTGCGTCGGCTCGCCGACGCGCGTGGCATCGCCGACCACGTCACCTTCATCGGGCCGCAGTCCCGTGCCGACCTGGCGTTCCTGTTCCGTGGCGCGGCAGCCGTGCTCGTGCCGTCCCACTCCGAGACGTACGGGCTCGTCGCGCTCGAGGGGTCCGCTTCCGGGGTGCCGGTCGTGGCCGCCGCCGCCGGGGGTCTTCGTGAGGCCGTGGTCGACGGGGAGACGGGTGTCGTGCTCGAGTCCCGCGACCCGCAGGACTGGGCGAACGAGATCGAGCGGATCCTGACGGATGCGCCCTACGCCGCCGGGCTCGCTGCTGCGGGCCGGGAGCACGCGGAGCGGCTCAGCTGGGAGCGGTCGGCAGCGGGGCTCGAGGACGTCTACCGCCGGGTGCTCGGACGCTCGTGAGCAGGTCGGGGGCCCCGGACACGGGCGATCGGTTCGCGGCGTTCTGGGCCGCGATCGACGCCGTGCCCGTGGAGTCCGACGCCGAGGCGCTCTACGACGTCGGATCGGCCGAGGGGCGGCTGCGTCGGGCGAACCTGACGCGGTACCTGGAGCAGTCCGGGCCGGGTGCCGACACGCTGCTCGTGGCCGAGGCCCCGGGGTGGCGCGGCATGACGAACACGGGCGTGCCGTTCACGAGCATGCGTGAACTCGGGTCCGAGTACCTCGTGCCGCCGGACCCGACCGCCCCGTGGGAAGCGTCGTCCCGCGTCGTGCACGCCGCGCTGGAGGGCTGGCGCGGCGCGCTCCCCGTCGCGTGGGCGATCTTCCCGCACCATCCGTTCGTGGCACCGGACCGGCTGACGAACCGCACGCCCCGGCCCGCCGAGGTCCGTTCGGGAGCCCCCGTGGCCCTGGCACTGCTGCAGGCACTCGGCGGCGCGGACCGGGTCCGGGTGGTCGCCGTCGGTCGGAAGGCGCAGGGAGCGCTCGCGCTGGCCGGCATCGAGGCGGTCGCCGTACGGCACCCGGCCCAGGGTGGCGCGAAGCAGTTCACCGAGCAGGTGCGGGCGCTCGACCGCTAGTCGTCGGCCCGTCCCGGTGAGGTGACGGTCGGGTGCCGGTCGCGTCCCGCTCAGGCGGAGCGGACCTCGACGCCCTTCGTCGCCAGCCGCTCGGCGACGTGGGCGGGCAACGGTGCGGCGGCGTACACGGTGCGGAGCTCCGGCAGGTCGAGCAGGTCGTCCCAGTTCTGCGGGTCGAAGCGGTCGTCCGAGCCGTCCCAGCCGGGGTGGACGTCCTGCAGGACCTCGAGGTCGGAGTCCACCGTGATCTCCGTGACGAGCGACAGGCGCGACGGCAGCAGGTCGAGGTCGTCGTAGTACTCGCGCGCCCGGTCGTCCTGCCCGTCGACGTCGAGGTCCTCGTCGGTCTCGTCCTCGGCGTCCGGGTCGTAGGGGTCGAGGACGTCGAGGTCGTAGCAGAGGACATCGAGCACCAGGAGCTTCGCGTTGAAGTCCGCGAACTCGATGGGCTCCTCGGTGGTGTTCGACTGCTGGTCCATGGCCCGGAGCGTATCCGTCGCCGCGGGACCGTGTTGCGATCGCGAGAAACCTTCCTGTGGGACTGGACAGCAAGGTGTTCCGCGCGCAAGGGTGACGCATGGCCACCACCAAGACGGACCGCCCACAGCAGGAGCAGCACGAGCTCCGCCGGGTCATCGGTCCCAAGCTCCTGCTGCTGTTCATCGTCGGCGACATCCTCGGTACGGGTGTCTACGCGCTCACCGGCCAGGTCGCGGCCGAGGTCGGTGGGGCAGCGTGGCTCCCGTTCCTCATCGCGTTCGCGGTCGCCCTGCTGACGGCGTTCTCGTACCTTGAGCTCGTGACGAAGTACCCGCAGACGGCCGGCGCCGCGCTCTACGTGCACAAGGCGTTCGGCATCCACTTCGTCACGTTCATCGTGACGTTCATCGTGATGTGTTCCGGGATCACGTCGGCGTCGACGGCGTCGCGGGCGTTCGCGGCGAACCTCGGCGCGGGGTTCGGCATCGAACTGCCGAACGGCGTGGTGATGCTCATCGCGATGGGCTTCATGCTCGCGGTGATGTTCATCAACTTCCGCGGGGTGAGCGAGAGCGTCAAGACGAACGTCGTGCTGACGCTGGTCGAGCTGTCCGGTCTCGTCATGGTGATCCTGATCGGGTTCTGGGCGATCGCGGGCGGCAACGCGGACTTCTCGCGGGTCGTGATGTTCGAGACGCCGGAGGACAAGTCCCTGCTGCTGTCGATCAGCACCGCGACGTCGTTGGCGTTCTTCGCGATGGTCGGGTTCGAGGACTCGGTCAACATGGCCGAGGAGACGAAGGACCCCTCGCGCATCTTCCCGAAGATCATGCTCACCGGCCTCGGCATCACCGCCGTGATCTACGTGCTCGTGTCGATCTGCGCCGTCGCCGTGGTGCCCATCGGTGAGCTCGCCGGCAACGAGACGCCGCTGGTGACGGTGGTGCAGACCGCGGCGCCGGACTTCCCCATCGCCGACCTGCTGCCGTTCATCTCGATGTTCGCCGTCGCCAACACGGCCCTGATCAACATGATGATGGCGTCGCGGCTGCTCTACGGCATGAGCAAGCAGGGCGTGCTGCCCGGCTTCCTGTCCCGCATCTCCCCCGCCCGTCGCACCCCGTCGACCGCGATCGTCTTCACCACGCTCATCTCGCTCCTGCTGATCGGGTGGGTCTCGCTCGACCCCGACTCCCCCATCGTCGTGGTCCTCGGCGGCACGACCTCGCTGTTGCTGCTGACGGTGTTCGCCGTCGTCAACGTGACCGTGCTCGTGCTGCGCCGCGACAAGGTCGACCACAAGCACTTCCGTGCCGGTGTGGTCATCCCGATCATCGGCATCGTCACGTGCCTGTGGCTCGTCATGCCGTTCTCGTCCGGTCGTGACCCGCAGCAGTACCAGATCGCCGGCGCCCTGCTGGCCCTGGGCGTGCTGCTCTGGGTCCTGACGTGGTTCACCCACGGACGGAAGCAGGCCGAGAAGGCCCCGACCGGACTCGTCACGGAACCGACGAAGGTGCAGCGCCCGCCGCACGACCAGCGCGACGCCTGATGGACGCGACGAGCGTCATCTGGACCGTCGTCATCGCGGTGATCGCCGCGCTGTCGCTGTCCGCCGGAGGCTGGCGCCTGCGTCGGGCTCGGGGTCGAGGTCGAGGGGACGGCCGACGCGACCGCTGACCGCCGCGCACGGATGACCGTGACGGTTCTGGTTCACGA
>NZ_MJGM01000019.1:0-9866 GCF_001864905.1 Curtobacterium sp. MCBA15_007 | reverse complement strand
TCGTGAACCAGAACCGTCACTCGTTACTGGGGATGCACCTTCCCCGCGGCGAGCAACCGGCGGCGAACCGCGGACTCCGAACCGCGAACCCGAACCCCAACCCCAACCCCGAACGTGCGACCACGGCGGGCCGCCGCAGGCTTCCCAGGAGGCGCCCGTACGCTCGTGCTGCTCTTCCTGCTCCGTCCGCCCAGCACTCGCCCAGCCCGTCGAGAGGTCCCGTCATGCGCCGTGTCGGCATCACCCTGGCCTCGGTGTTCGGCGCCGGGATCGTGGCGGTCGGCATCGGCGTGGTCGTCCTGGTGGTGATCGCGGTCAACTCGCTCGCCGGGGTCGCCAAGTCGAGCGCCGCGACTCCGGAGCCCGCGTGCCCGGCCGTCGCCTCGAAGACGATCGGCGGCATGGTCGTGCCGGCCGGACCCGTCGCCGGCTTCTGCCAGGACCGCCTGGTGAACGCCGCGCACGTGATCGAAGCCGCCCAGGCACTCGGGATCGGCCCGCACACGCAGGCCGTCGGCGTGATGACCGCGATCGGTGAGTCGAGCCTGGTCAACCTGGACCACGGCGACGCCGCCGGCCCGGACAGCCGCGGACTGTTCCAGCAGCGCGACAACGGCGCCTGGGGCACGTACGAGCAGCGGATGGACCCGTACACGGCCGCGACGATGTTCTACACGAAGCTCGTGAAGGTGCCCGGCTGGAAGACGATGACGCCGACGCAGATGGCACACGCGGTGCAGATCAACTCGGACCCGGACCACTACGCGAAGTCGTGGCCCGAGGCGAAGGTGATCGTCGAGGAGCTCACCGGCCAGACCGTGCCGGACACCGCTCCCCAGGGCTGACCCGTCACGAGGCCACCGCCTGCGTTTCCTCGTCGAACTCGACGATGGCCGCTCCACCGGAGTGCACGACGACCTGCGCGCGGAGCCGGACGGACTGCTCGTCGAGGGCGCACGCGCAGGCGTCGACCCACTCCCAGTCCACCGGGTAGAGGCGATCGGCGCCGGGGCGTTCCCACGCGAGCACGACGTCGGCGGCACCGAGCTGCGCGACGATGTCGGCGATCAGGGCGGCGAAGTCGTCGACGTGTTCGTCCGGCGAGTACGGCAGGTCGGCGATCGGCAGCAGGAACGGGATCGACATCCCGCGGTCGTCGAGGAACAGCACCCAGCACTGCCGACGCAGCGGGCGTTCGACGACGGCTTCGACGAGTGCGACGACGTCGTCGTCGGTGCGGACGGGTTCACGGGTCAGGCGGTCGAGCATCTCGGTGTCAGGCATGGCCCCAGCGTGGCGGCCCAGCATCCACCCCCGAGGCAACGACCAGCTTCTGTGGAGAGACGCTCGACGAGCCCGGCCTGTGGAGGAAGAACCGCTCAGATGCCGTGCGTGACCGAGCTGTCGACGAGCAACAGCGAGGCGAAGAACACCGCGACGATCGCTGCCATACCGACGAGCACCACCGGCCAGGTCAACCGTCGGCGCACGAGCCGCAGCACGCACACCACGATCGTCGCGACGAGCACCACCGCCACGATGATCGGCCCCATGACGACCACGGAGTCACCCAGCGTCTCGTTGCAGGTGTTGCCCGGTGCCGCACACGACACGAACGCCAGCGACATGAGCTTGATCCCCCACCCCGCTGCCAACGCACCCACCGTGAGCACCACGAGCAGGGCGGCGGAGGCGACCACGTCCGCGACGCGAGCGCGTCCTGCCAGGGGGCGCCGGGCCTCCCGACCGAAGCGCGCCGGGCCGGACCCGAGCGGATCGGGACCCGACGCAGGACCCGACCCCGGGCCCACGCCGGGGGCCGGCCCGGTCTGCCGCGCGGGCGCGCCCATCAGGAGCGCCGGCCGCGCGTCGACCAGAGGGCGAGCGCGATGAGGACGGGCTGGCCGAACAGGCGACCGAAGCGCTTCTCGTCGCTGTCCAGGCCGAAGGCGTCGCGACGGTTCACCCACTGCGACAGGTTGCCGGGGAAGATCACCGTGAAGAACAGGGCAGCGACCGAGCCGACGAAGCGACGCGCCGACTTCGGCGCGAGCACCAGGGCCGAGCCGAGCGTGATCTCCGCGACCCCGGACGCGAGCACCGTCGTGTCGTCGTCGAGCGGCACGAAGTCGGGCACCTGCGCCGTGAACTCCTTGCGCGCGAAGGTGAGGTGGCTCGTGCCCGCGACGACGAGGGCCAGGCCGAGCAGGACGCGGAAGAAGGAACGCATGCCTCCATGGTGCCCGTTCCCACGGCCGGATGCCCGCGCTGCGCGACCCGGACGTACCCGAAGCGAGGTTCACTCGCTACCATGCCGTCCATGGGAGCAGTCGCTCGGGACCACGAACCGCCGGCAGCTCCGGCGACCTTCGCGGTGTTGCTCGGACCGGTCGCGTTCTACCTGGGCATCATCGTGCCCGCGCAGTCCACCATCCGCCACGTCCTGCTCGCTGCCGTGTTCGGGCTGGTCTGCGTGCTGAGCGGCTGGCGGGCGATCCGGATCGCCGGCCGTCGCCGAGCCGTGCAGGTGTGGTCGTGGATCGGCATCGGCATCGGCACCGCCGGACTCGTCATGCTCGTCTGGCAGGTGCTCGTGATCGTGAGCGGCGGCACGTTCCCGCCGCCGTTCTGGTCGCCGTACGCCAACCGCTGACGCGGTCCGGCCGGGAGGCCCGGGTCGGGTCCGCCCCGCCGCCCACGAAACGGGTCGGTCCGGGTCAGGGCCGCCCCACCTGACGACGCCGGGTCACCAGCCGAGCGTGCCGGGCGCGCCCTTGAACGGGCCGACGATGTCCGCCGTGATCCAGCCGCCGTAGAAGTCGCCGTCCTGCGCCTGGACCTGTTCGCCGCCGACCTCGCACGAGTCCATCGCCGACGGGTAGATCGCGACGCGTTCCCGCAGCGACTCGTAGCCGGGAACCGGGGTCGGGTAGTTCCAGGCGGCACGGCTCGCGACCGTGCCATCGCCGCCGACGACGTCGAAGTAGCGCGCCAGGCCCTTGAACTCGCACATGCTCGATCCCGACGCCTTGACGAGCGCGCCCTCGGCCAGATCGGCCATCGGCAGGTAGTAGACCGGCGGGTGCGAGGTCTCGAGCACGCGGACGGCGTCGGTCGTGTCCGCGACGACCGTGCCGCCCAGACGGACGACGACGCGGGCGG
This sequence comes from Curtobacterium sp. MCBA15_007, assembly GCF_001864905.1. Lineage (NCBI taxonomy): Bacteria > Bacillati > Actinomycetota > Actinomycetes > Micrococcales > Microbacteriaceae > Curtobacterium > Curtobacterium sp. MCBA15_007. The sequence goes on along the minus strand of NZ_MJGM01000019.1, from coordinate 6,704 downwards.
TGACCCGCTCGACGGCGGGTGGGCGGGGGTAGTCCCAGACGGATTCCTGGCCGGGGCCGGGCTCGGTCCTCTTCGGGTGACGCATGCTCCAGGTGTACGCCCGGAGCCTGCGGTGCAGCCGCGTGCGTGCGCGGAATCGTCTCCGGGTGCACCATGGGCGGGTGACGACGACGACACGCACCCTGTTCCGACGGAAGCCCATCGAGACGATCGATGACGAGGCCGGGGGCGAGGGCGGCCTGAAACGGCACCTCGGCCTGTGGCAGCTCACCGCGATCGGCATCGGCGGCATCATCGGCGCCGGCATCTTCACCCTCGCCGGCACCGTCGCGAACGGCGTCGCCGGACCCGCGGTGCTGATCAGCTTCCTGGTCGCCGGCGTCGCGAGCGCCGCCGCCGCCCTGTCCTACGCCGAGTTCGCCGGGCTCATCCCGAAGGCCGGCAGTGCGTACACGTACGGCTACGCGGTGCTCGGCGAGATCGTCGGGTGGTTCATCGGCTGGGACCTGCTGCTCGAGTACACGGCGATCGTGGCGGTGGTCGCGATCGGGATCTCCGGCTACGTCGGGTTCCTGGTCGGCCAGTTCGGCATCGACCTGCCCGCGTGGATGCTCGGCGCCCCCGGTACCGGTGACGGCCACGTCATCGACGTCTTCGCGATCGCGCTGTGCCTGCTCACCGCGTTCGTGCTCACCCGCGGCATCCGCAGCGCCGCCCGGTTCGAGTTCGTCGCCGTCGGCATCAAGGTGGCGCTCGTCGTGCTCATCGTCGTGCTCGGGGTGTTCCACATCAACAGCGCGAACTACTCCCCGTACTTCCCGTTCGGGTTCGGCGGCGTGATGACCGGCGCCGCAACCGTGTTCTTCGCCGTGTTCGGCTACGACGCCATGTCCACGGCGGCCGAGGAGTCCACCGACGCCCGCAAGCACATGCCGAAGGCGATCCTGCTGTCCCTCGGCATCTCGATGGTCCTCTACGTCCTGGCGACGCTCGTGCTCACCGGGATGCAGAAGTACACCGACATCGACCCGGCGTCGGGCTTCTCGTCGGCGTTCGCGTCGGTCGGGCTCGGCGGTGTCGCCAACGTCATCGCGATCGGTGCCATCGTCGGCATCGTCACGGTGCTGGTGACGTTCATGCTCGGTGCCTCGCGCGTCTGGTTCTCGATGAGCCGCGACGGTCTGATGCCGAAGTGGTTCGCGAAGACCGACCCGAAGCGGCACGTGCCGACACGGGTGACCTGGATCCTCGGCATCGCGTCGGCGATCCTGGCCGGGGTGCTGCCGATCGGTGTCGTCGCGGAGCTCACGAACATCGGCATCCTGCTCGCGTTCGTCGTGGTCTGCTCGGCCGTGGTGGTGCTGCGCTACCGGCAGCCCGACCTGGACCGCCAGTTCCGGCTGCCGTTCATGCCCGTCATCCCGATCATCGGCGTCATCGCGTCGCTGTGGCTCGTCACGTTCCTGCAGTGGGAGACGTGGGTGCGGTTCGCGATCTGGTTCGCGATCGGGCTCGGTGTGTACTTCGGGTACTCGCGGAAGCACAGCAAGCTCGCCGAGCCGGCGAAGCCCTGACCCGGCAGCTCAGCGCCGCAACGTCTCCCGCGGGTACTCCCCGAACCGGGCCGCGTACACCGACGCGAACCGCCCCATGTGCGCGAAGCCCCAGCGCCGCGCGACGTCCGCCACCGATGTCGCATGCGGCTCGAGGACCCGCAGTTCCTCGTGCACGCGCCCGAGCCGCACCTCGCGCAGGTACGTCATCGGCGAGCGCTCGAACGCCCGCTGGAACGACTCCTGGATCCCGCGGATGCTGAGCCCCGCGGCCTGTGCGACGTCGGCGACGGTCAGCGGCTCGTGGGCGTGTGCCTGGATGAACTCCACCGCGGCACGGAGTCGTCCGTCGCTGCGGGTGCCGTACCCGGAGGGGAACCGCTCGGCCTGCAGCGGGTACATCCGGAACAGGGCGCGGGCGACGTCGCGCTGCGCTTCGTGCCAGGCGAGCGACTCCTCGCCCTCCTCGCGCAACGCGTGGAGGGCACCCGACACGGCGGTGCGCCAGAGTGCGACGGCGGACGGGTCCGGGGCGGCGGTCGTGTCGAACGCCACGGTGCCGTCGACCAGGTGGTTCTCGGCAGCGACGTCGAGCACCAGGTCCCGGCGCAGGTGCACCAGGCGCTGGTCCCAGTCCTTGTACTCCATCTCGAACCGGCGCTCGACGGGGAACATCGTCGGGACGCCGGGCTGCATGCGGACCTCGTCGTGGCCGACGTCGACGCGGGCTTCGCCGCGTTCGAGCCACTGCACGACGACCTCGCCCTCGGTGGCGACGTCGCCCCGCAGGTACCCGTGCATCTGGGAACGGCGGATGCTGAGCCGTTCGTCACCGACGCCGACGTACTTGAACCAGTAGTCCTGGTCGAGGGCCCGGGAGTACCAGGCCTTTCCCGCGTACATGCCGGCGAGTGAGCTGATGGCGGAGTCGGTGTCCTGCCCGGCCACGGCGACGAGTGAACGCGGCGGCGTGGGACGCGCAGCGGGGTCGGAGCCCGGAGCGGGCGACTTCGACTCGGTCGTGTCGGTCATGGGGCCACCTCTCTCTCCTGGAAGCAGAGCGGTGTGATCACGTGCGGTGGTGCCGACCTGCCCCCTCACGCTAAGGAGCGGCGGGTGGTCCTACAACCAGGTTGCGTTCCGTGGCCTAACGGCCGGTCCAGCGCACCCAACCGTGCACCTGGGCGGCGGCGCTCTCGAACGACGAGTGCCCACCGGTCAACGAGTGGTCCGGTGAATCGACCGTGTACGTGTCGGTCCGGGTGATGTCGCACACGACTTCCGAGCCGAGCCACCCGTTCCAGTGGTCGGCTGAGTCGCGTACCCACCGCAGTCGGTCCGGCATGCGTTTCCAATCGGTTCCGTGGACCGCAGTCGTCGCGCTCCGGTGTCGACGGTAGCCCTGCCCGATGTGGGGCGCCCAGGGTGGCGGCGCGGATCGTCGGTGGCGACTGGCACGATGGACCCGTGCCAGCAGCCCCGATGATCGACGCCGTCGACGTCATCCGATTCGTCGGGCCGCAGACCTTCGGCCGTGCACGCGACGTCGTTCGCGCCGGACTGGTCGACGACGCCACCTGGCACGACGACGACGGCACGGTCACCGCGGTCGTGTCCGGCACCGCCGACGACCCGTACGAACTGCGCGTCGACACCACCCCGGCGCGCGGCGACTTCGTCCGCCCGGTCCGCAGCAGCTGCAGCTGCCCGCTCGGCGGCGACTGCAAGCACGTCGCGGCTGCACTCCTCACCATCAACGCCCGCGCCCTCGCCGCGAACGCCGGCCCGCGTCCGGACGCGCCGGCTCCGCCGCCCTCTGACTGGAGGCACGACCTCGCCCGCCTCGCCGGTGACGACGAGCAGGCGCCCACCCCGCAGGGCACGCGAATGGGGCTGCAGTTCGAGTTGCGTGACGCGGTCCCCGCCAAGCTCGCTTCGCGAGCCCGTGCCGCCGGCCGTGCGCTGCCGACGGCGTCCCGCAGCGTGCGGCTCGGCGTCCGCCCGGTGACCCGCAGCGACGCCGGCAACTGGGTGCGTGGGCAGCTGACCTGGGGCACGCTCCCCTACTCGCAGAACCGGCTCGGCGTCGGTGCCGAGCAGCACGCCTGGTTCCTGCAGCTCGCCGCCCTGCACCGTGCCGGGCAGCTCGCCGGGTTGCCGGGTGAGAGCGACTGGCTGCACCTCGACGACTTCCGGAGTCCCCTGCTCTGGCCGCTCCTGCAACAGGCCGCGTCGCTCGACATCGCGTTCGTCACCGGCAAGCGCGAGGGCGGCGCGGTGCTCGGCACGCAGGCCCAGGTGCTGCTCGACGTCGGCCGGCACGACGACGCCGTGGTGATCGGCGCGAGTGCGGTGCTCGACGGCCGACCCGTGGTGCCCGGTGCGGCGCGGATGATCGGTGACCACGGCGTCTACGTGTTCCGCGAGAGCCCGGAGTTCACGGTCGCCGTCGCCCCGACCCCCGCGCCGGTGCCCGAGGACCAGCGCCGCATGCTCGTCGAGGGCACCCGCATCACCGTGCCGACGGCCGAGGTCGACGAGTTCCTGGCGGACTGGTCGCCCCGGTTGCGCGGTGCACTCGGGCTGGTCAGCTCGGACGGCTCGGTGGAGCTGCCCGAGCGCACCCCGCCCGAACTCGTGCTCACCGCGACCTTCGAGCCGGCCCGGGCGCCGCGCACCGACGACCGCGTGCACCTGCACTGGCGCTGGCACGTCGACGGCCGGAAGGACCCGGTGTCCCTGCACGGTCCGCTCCCCGACCTGTCCGGGCTCCGTGCCGCCGACGATCCGGCCGGCACCGACGAAACTCCCGTCTCGGACCCGGCCGCGGCGGTGGAGCCGGCCACGGCGACGACGGCAGCCGACGACGCGACGCGGGCCGGGCCTCCCGTCCGCACTGCCGGACCCGGTGGCGGACTGGACTGGTTCCAGGACGGCACCATCGACGGCGCCGACGTCGCGGTGTTCGCGAACGAGTTCCTGCCGGAGCTGCCGTCGCTCGGCGTCCGCACCGTCGTGCAGGGCGAGCGGCTCGACTACGAGCGGCTGAGCGGGCGACCGCACATCCGCGTCACGACGATGCCGTCGGACAAGCACGACTGGTTCGACCTCGGCATCATCGTCAGCGTCAACGGCAAGCAGATCCCGTTCACGCCGCTGCTCACCGCGCTCGCGGGTCGGCAGCGACGCCTGAAGCTCGTCGACAACTCGTACCTGTCCCTGGCCGACCCCGCGTTCGACCGGCTCAAGGAACTCATCGACGAGGCCCGCGACCTGGACGAGTGGGAGCCCGACCAGCCGATCGCCGTGACGCCGCTGCACGCCGGGCTGTGGACCGAGTTCGACCTGCTGGCCGACGAGACCTCGCACGACGAACGCTGGCAGGCGATCACCGCGGGGCTGCTCGGGGCGACTCCCCCGGGTGACGTCCCGGTGCCGGACACCGTGCACGCCGACCTGCGGCCCTACCAGCACGCCGGGTACGCGTGGCTGTCGTTCCTGGTGACGCACGGCATCGGCGGGGTGCTCGCCGACGACATGGGTCTCGGCAAGACGCTGCAGGTGCTCGCGATGGTCGCCGCCCGTCGTGCCGCGGAGCCCGACGATCCCCCGTTCCTGGTCGTCGCACCGACCTCGGTCGTCGGCAACTGGGCGGCCGAGGCCGCGAAGTTCGTGCCGTCGCTGCGGGTCGCGACGGTGACCTCGACGTCGCTGAAGGACCCGGGGCTCGTCGCACGGACCGCCGCCGCGTCGGACGTCGTCGTCACGTCCTACGCGCTGCTCCGGCTCGATGCCGACGCCTGGACCGACCTGCCGTGGTCGGCGCTGGTGCTCGACGAGGCCCAGTTCGTGAAGAACCCGCAGTCGCAGACCCACCGTGTCGCCTCGGAGCTGCAGGCACCGGTGAAGTTCGCGATCACCGGCACCCCGCTCGAGAACGGGCTGACCGACCTGTGGGCACTGTTCCACATCGTCGCGCCGGGGCTGCTGTCGACCTGGACCCGGTTCGGCGACGACTACGTGAAGCCCCTCGCCTCACCCGAGCTCCGGGGCGAAGCCCGTCAGGAACTCACCGGGCGGCTCCGTCGACGGATCCGGCCGCTCATGCTCCGCCGCACCAAGGAAGCCGTCGCGTCCGACCTGCCCCTGAAGCAAGAACAAGTGGTCCGGGTCACGCTCGACCCCGCGCACCGTGCGCTGTACGAGCGCACGCTCAACCGGGAGCGGCTGAAGGTCCTCGACCTGATCGACGACCTGTCCAAGAACCGGATGATCGTGTTCCGGTCGCTGACGCTGCTGCGGATGCTCGCGCTGTCGCCGGCGCTGGTGTCCGCCGGAGCGTCCGGGTCGGCGTCGTCCGACTCCGACGTCACATCCGGCTCGACCCCGATCCCCTCGGCCAAGCTCGACCTGCTGCTCGACGAACTCGAACAGCTCGCGGCAGAGGGGCGACGCGCCCTGGTGTTCAGCCAGTTCACCTCGTTCCTGCGGATGGTGTCCGACGCCCTCGACGCCCGCGGCATCGGCTACGAGTACCTCGACGGCTCCACCCGCAAGCGTCCCGAGGTCATCGAACGCTTCCGGCAGGGCACAGCCCCGGCGTTCCTCATCTCGTTGAAGGCCGGCGGCTTCGGACTCACCCTGACCGAGGCGGACACCGTGTTCGTGCTCGACCCGTGGTGGAACCCCGCCGCCGAGTCCCAGGCCGTCGACCGGACGCACCGCATCGGCCAGACCCGGTCGGTGAGCGTCCAGCGGTTCATCGCCGAGGACACCATCGAGGAGAAGGTCCTCGCCCTCGCCGCCCGCAAGGCCGAGCTGTTCGCCACGATGATCGACGACGACGCGCTGTTCGCCGACGACCTGACCGCCGACGACATCCGTTCCCTGCTGACCTGACCCGCCGCCTGCCGGCTCCCCCGCTGTTCGCCCGCCGCCGCGCTGCCCGCCGCCGCGCTGCCCCGCTGCCCCGCTGCCGTGCCAGATCCGCACCGTGCGAGATCCGCCAACCCGTGCGAGATTGCCCGCCCCGTGCCACCCCACAACTCCGCACCGAACAACACCGACCGCACACACCGACCAACCCCGCACCGTGCCCACCACGCCGCCCCGCCCCCGCGCCAGATCCGCACCGTGCGAGATCCGCCAACC
>NZ_MJGM01000018.1:55352-103532 GCF_001864905.1 Curtobacterium sp. MCBA15_007 | reverse complement strand
AGTAACACCCCCGCACCACGCACGACACGGAGAGTCGCTCCGCCGATCAGGGCGGAGCGGCTCTTCGTCGTTCCCGGTTCCGCCGGCGGCACTGCTTCTCCCAGTGGCCGAGCCTACGATCGAGCGAATGCCCGCTCCTCGCTCGACCAAGACCGACGACCGACCCGGGCCGGACGACTTCATCCGCGTCCGTGGTGCCCGCGAGAACAACCTGCGCGACGTCGACGTGGACATCCCCCGCGACCGGATCGTCGCGTTCACCGGCGTCTCCGGGTCCGGCAAGTCCTCGCTCGCCTTCGGCACCGTCTTCGCCGAGGCCCAGCGCCGGTTCCTGGAGTCCGTGGCCCCGTACGCACGGCGCCTGATCGCGCAGGGCTCGACCCCGCACGTCGACTCGATCACCGGACTCCCGCCCGCCGTCGCCCTGCAGCAGCGTCGCGGCGCCCCGAGTTCCCGCTCCACCGTGGGCACCATGACCACGCTGTCGAACTCGATGCGCATGCTCTACTCGCGCGCCGGTACCTACCCGTCCGGCGCGGACCGGCTCGAGTCGGACTCCTTCTCGCCGAACACCGTCGCCGGAGCCTGCCCCCGGTGCCACGGCATCGGGACCGCGCACGAGGTCACCGAGGCCTCGGCCGTGCACGATCCGTCGTTGAGCATCCGCGACGGTGCGATCACCGCGTGGCCCGGTGCGTGGCAGGGCAAGAACCTGCGGGACGTCACCGCGGTGCTCGGCTACGACATCGAGCGCCCGTGGCGTGAGCTGTCGCGTGAGGACCGTGACTGGCTGCTCTTCACCGAGGAACAGCCCGTCGTGCAGGTGCAGCCGAAGCGCGACCGCGTGGCGAAGCCCTACAAGGGCCGGTTCTGGAGCGCCCGCCAGTTCGTGCTGCACACCCTCGCCGACTCGCAGAGCGAGACGCAGCGCAAGAAGGTGCTGCAGTTCGTCGAGTCCGGCCCGTGCGGGCTGTGCGGCGGAACGGGTCTGACCCGTGCGGCTCTCGCGGTCACGATCGGCGGCCACTCGATCGCCGAGCTGAACGCCCTGCCGCTGACCGGCCTGGCCGACGTCCTGCGCCCGATCGCCAGCATCACCGACGCGGCAGCGGCGACGTCACGGGCGTCGTCCGGCGAGCACACCGAGGTCGCCGTGGCGATCTCCCGCGACCTGCTGACCCGCGTCGACGTCCTGGTCGGCCTTGGGCTCGGCTACCTCGCGCTCGACCGCGCCACACCGACGCTCTCCCCCGGTGAGAGCCAGCGACTGCGGATCGCGACGCAGCTGCGCTCCGGCCTGTTCGGCGTCGTCTACGTGCTCGACGAACCGAGTGCCGGACTGCACCCCGCCGACGCCGAGTCACTCGTCGACGTCCTCGACGACCTGCGCGCCGGCGGCAACAGTGTCTTCGTCGTCGAGCACGACATGAGCATCGTGCGCCGAGCCGACTGGATCGTCGACGTCGGCCCCCGGGCGGGCAGCGGCGGTGGCACGGTCCTGTACAGCGGACCGGTCGCCGGCCTGGCCGAGGTCGAGGCCTCGGTCACCCGCCGCTTCCTGGAACCCCGGCAGCCGACCGTCGACCGCGCCGTCCGCGCCCCGATCGGCACGCTCGAGCTCCGTGACCTCACCCTGCACAACCTGCGGGGGCTCGACGTCGACCTGCCGCTCGGTGTCCTGACCGCGGTCACCGGGGTGAGCGGCTCGGGCAAGTCGTCGCTCGTGGGTGGTGTCCTGCCCGGCGCCGCGACGTCGCACCCGATCATCGACCGGGTCGTGCAGGTCGACCAGAAGCCGATCGGCCGCACACCCCGCTCGAACCTTGCCACCTACACGGGCCTGTTCGACGCGGTCCGAGCCGCCTTCGCCCAGACCGACGAGGCCAAGGCCCGCGGCTGGGGCGCCGGACGGTTCTCGTTCAACGTCGCCGGTGGCCGGTGCGAGGTCTGCCAGGGCGAAGGGTCGGTGTCCGTCGAACTGCTCTTCCTGCCCGGCAGCTGGGCCCCGTGCCCCGAGTGCCACGGCTCCCGGTACACCGCCGAGACGCTCGAGGTCCGGTGGAACGGGGCGTCCATCGCCGACGTCCTCGGCATGACCGTCGACGAAGCGGCGCCGTTCCTGGCGCCGCTGCCCGCAGCCGGGCGCGGACTCGAGACCCTGCGCGAGGTCGGGCTCGGCTACCTGCGCCTCGGTCAGCCCGCCCCGGAGCTGTCCGGCGGCGAGGCGCAGCGCATCAAGCTCGCGACCGAACTGCAGCGCGCGCGGACCGGGCACACCCTGTACCTGCTCGACGAGCCCACCACCGGCCTGCACCCGGCCGACGTCGAGCTGCTCACCGCCCAGCTCGCCCGCCTGACCGACGCGGGCAACACCGTCGTCGTGGTGGAGCACGCGATGGACGTCGTCGCGAGTGCCGACCACGTCATCGACATGGGCCCGTCCGGCGGTGTCGAGGGTGGCCAGGTGGTCGCCTCCGGCACGCCGGCCGAGGTTGCCGCTTCGACCACGAGCCGGACCGCGCCGTACCTGCGGGACCAGCTCGGTCGCTGACGCAGAAGTGCCCGCCAGGATCGCTCCTGACGGGCACTTCGTCGCTGCCGCTGGTTACCGCTGGACCGCTTCCGGCGCGTCGTCGCGGAAGAAGTCGCTGCCGCTGTGCGTGTAGCCGACCTCACCCGTCCGACGCCACTGCTTGCGGACGCGCTTGAAGGTGGTGATGCGTGCTGGTTCGACGTTCTCGTCGCTCGTGTAGGCGCTCATGGCTGATCTCCCTGTGTGATTAACCGTGGTTCCTCGGCCCCCCGAGATGGAGGCTAGCGAGGGCCTCGGAGCCGAGTTCGCGATCCGCCCTGGAACGTCCGTGGAACGCAATACCGGTCGTGCCGAGAGCCGGATCGCGCCCCTCCGGCACCGGGGTGCTCGTCCACGCCGAACTAGGATCCCCTCATGACCGGCGAGACACCCGACGTCGCGACGTCACTCGCGGCCATCAACGAACGGCTGACAGCGCTCGAGGCGTTGGCAACCGACCGGCGGGGTGACGACGACACCGCGTCCACGTTCTGGGTGCTCGACGGGCTCCGTCGGGCGGAATCGCCGTCCGTCGTGTACGCCGGCCTGGTGCCGACCTCTGACAACCGCCAGACGGAGTGGCAGGTCGGGTCCGCGGTTGGCGATCTGGAAGCGCTGCAGTGGGACTCCCTCGCACCGGGCATGGCGGCACTCGGCCATCCGCTCCGGCTCCGGATCCTCCAACTCGTGCACAACGGCGAGGACCGCGTCGCAGACCTCGCCGCAGCACCGGGCATGGGTACCACGGGACAGATCTACCACCACGTGCACCTCTTGGCAGATGCCGGATGGCTCGTGCCCGCGGGACGGTCTCGCTACGCGATCCCCGCCGAGCGGATCGTCCCCCTCCTCACGCTCATCGCGATCGTCGCTCCCGTTTGAACAAGTGACGATCTGCCTCTTGCCCTCTGGTGCAACGCATGGCTAGATTACGGTTCATTCGGATGTTTTCTGAAAATCCGTACATTGCTTGGGGGGCAAGCAGCATGTGCACGTGCGTGGGCACCCCGAGCTCGAACCGCTGATAACGGCGGAAGGGAAAGCTCGGAGATGCAGAACAAGAATCGCAGGGTCCTCCTCGGAGGAGTTGCCGTGGCCGTGGTGATCGGTGCGGGATCGATCGGAACCTCAGCAGCAACCGCGGCAGACACCGCAGAACGGTCGGTCGTCGCGCAGGCTGCGTCGGTCGGCACGCCAGCCAAGAGCAGTGCTCAGCCTGCTGCGCCGGTCGCCGTCGCCACCGCACTCGCGCGAGGGTTCACCGCTGCCAAGGCTCCGCAGGCGGTCTCGCAGGCAGCACGTCAGGGGTCGTTCCTCCAGGGACTCGGCTTCCTCGCCTCGACGCCCGTGAACGCCGACGCGAGTGCACTGCAGGACGCGTACTTCGACCGTTGAGCAGTCGCCGGGCGGTGAGCATGGAGCTCGCCGCCCGGCCTCCCCAAGGAGACCCCCAATGCCAACTGACCTCGATCAGCCGGAGAACCGCCCTGTGCGCCGCCGCCTGCGCGGTGCTGCGGTCGCGCTGAGCCTCGGAGTGGTCACACTCTTCGTCGGCTCTGCGCTCTTGCTCGCCGGACCGACCACCCCGCTGACGTTCCGGTTCGCCGGTCCGGTGAGCACCGTCATGCTGCCCCACTTCCCGCAGAACTGGAGCCTGTTCGCGCCGGACCCCCTCAGCGAGGAACGTGGGTTCGCCGCACGCTTCCGCTGCGAGGACGGATCAGAGACCAAGTTCGAAGACGTCACGACCGAGGTGATCACGGCGCTGCAACGGCAGCGCGTCTTCCCCAGCAGGGAGTCCCGCATCATCGGGAACGGGATCCTCGAACGGTTCAAGGAAGACCCGATCCTCAAGGACATCCGCGCCGAGGGAGACGAGCGTGTCCTCGACTCCACGACCGCGGAGGAGATAACCGCTGAAGAGACCGAGGCGCAGGAGCGTGCTCAGGTGATGCTCGCGAGGTACAGCGTCGGTGTCCGACCGGACGCCTGCGGCGGCGATGCGGTCCGCGCGGTCGAGCTGCGTTACGTGTTCCACGTTCTCCCCGGTTGGTCGAGCAGGCGGGACCTCAGCGCAACAGGAGACGTGACGTACTTCGACTCGGGATGGACGCAGCTGTGAGCGCGATCCGAGGAGCACTCGTCCAACTGACCGTCTGGATGACCGCGGCTCCACGAGCAGCCACTGCCCTCGCCGTCCTCCGGATCGTCGTCGGCGTGCTGGCACTCGTCTACTACCTCCGCGACTACGGCCAACGGCACCTCTTCTTCGGGCCGGACGGCGTCTACGGGAGCGCTGCCGTCGCCGCGACGACGCGGGAGCTCGGCACCTTCAACCTCTACTCGCTGTCCGACTCGCCGGTGTACTTCGAGGTCGTCTTCCACGCTGCGATCCTCGCCGCGGCCGCTGTGACCATCGGCTTCGGCGGCCGCTGGGCGATCGCGGTCCACTACGTGCTCCTCTGGTCCACCTACGGCCAGAACCCGGCGCTGCTGGACGGGGGAGACAACCTGCAGATGATCGTCGTCCCCGCGCTGGTGCTCACCGAGTGCACTTCCCGACTGGGCGTGCACATCCGGCCGCGGGTCAGCACACCCGGACTCGTCCGTTCGACCCTGCACAACACCGGTCTCCTGCTCATCGCCGGTCAGATCTGCGTCGTCTACCTGATGTCCGGCCTCTACAAGGTGCAGGGCCCGCTCTGGCAGGACGGGACGGCGCTCTACTCGATCCTCCGAGTGCCTGACTTCTACTTCCCGGGGGTCACGGAGCTGCTCTTCGCCTCCGACACGCTGCTCGTCCTGGGTGCGTACGGAACCGTCCTCAGCTCGATCGCCTTCCCGGTGCTGATCATCTTCCGACGAGGCCGTCTCCCGGCCGTGCTCATGATGACCGCGTTCCACCTGAGCATCGCGTTCTTCATGGGCTTGACCGCCTTCGCTGCGATCATGGTTGCCTGCGACCTGGTCTTCGTGAGTGGGCACGTCGAGCGCGTGCTCGTCCGAGCGCGTTCATCCATCGGACCGCTCCGCTTCCGCCCCAGCGGGGTGCGGGGTTCGACACCAGTTCCCGACACGACCAGATCAGGAGTACGAGCGTGACCGCTGCGAACCGAGCCGTGATCATCGACGCAGGGGGCGACGTCACCGCCGACCTCGGAGATCACTACGAAGCGGACGCGCTAGTGGAGTGGGCGAGCGTCACGAAGACCGTGACCGCCGCCGCCGTGCTCGTCCTCCTCGCTGAACGGGACATCCCACGGGACACCCCCGCCCGGGACCTGTTGCCGGACGTCCCCGACGACGCCACCTACACGGTCGACGACTTGATCCGACACCGCTCGGGCCTGCCCCGGGTGCACCAGGGCATGTCGGCCGGGGTCGTCGGCGATCCGTACGCGGACGTGTCCGAGGCGGACATCACGCGCGCGCTGCGCCAGACCCCGACGACACCGGGTGAGCGGGACTACTCCAACCTCGGCTACGCGGTGCTCGGTCGGCTGCTCGAGCACGTCGCGCAGGAAAGATGGTCCACGGTCGTCGAGCGGACGGTCCTCGCTCCGCTCGGCATCACCAGCGCCACCCTCGACCCGGCACCCGACCGACGAACGCTGCTCCGATCGTGGCGGGGCCGCCCCCGTGAACCCTGGACCATCGGATCAGGTCCCTACGCACCGGCCGGCGGGATCTGGTCGACCATGTCCGACCTCCTGCGGTTCGGCGTGGGGATCGGACGCATCGAGCCGGACTTCCTGGCGTGGGAGCACCGCGACGGGCTGATCTGGCACAGCGGGCAGACACGGGACGCCGGCGTCTGCCTGCTCCGTCACGGCGACGTCACGGTCGCGTCGCACGCCCTCGGCGCAGCGCCCGGAGCTGCTGACCGGCTCGCCGTCCGACGCCTCCGTGCCGTGGGAGTCGTCGCGTGAGCGGCGGCACTCGGGCCGGCGAGGTCCTGCAGGTGGCCCTGGAGGACTCCCGGCAGAGCTCGTTCAAGCGTCTGGCCCGGACCACGGCGGCATTGGCCCTGGCCGCGATGGGCGGTGCCGGTGAGGACTTCCTGCCGAGCTTCGACCTGGTCGTCCGCCGTCGTGACGACGGCGCGGAGGTCCTCCGGACGCGAGCCGGAGACGCGGATCAGGCCGAACGGCTCCTCGAGACCGTGGAACGAGACCTGAACGAGAAGGACGTCACGACGTTCGTCAGCGAGTGGCGCGTCATCGAGCGCTGAGGGAGCGCGCGGGCGGACTCAGGAACGCAGGCCGAGCACCAGGTCGTGGACCACGCGCGCTGCGCGTGCCGCGGCGTCGTCCAGGTGCTCGCGGAACTCGGCGCCGTCCGGCGCGCAGAGGTCGCTGATGCACCGGACCGACACGAACGGCATGTCGTGGACGTGGGCGAACTGCGCGATCGCCGCCGACTCCATGTCGACCGCGGCCACCTCGGGGAAGGCGACACGGAGGGTGCGGGCGCGGCCCTCGGTGACGAAGACCTCGCTGGACCCGATCGTCGCCGACCGCAGTGGCCACGCGATGTCGGCCCCCATCGCGAGCTCGACGAGCCGGGCGTCCGGCGCGTAGCCGGTCGGCATGCCGGGGACCTGGCCCAGGGCGTAGCCGAACGCCGTGGCGTCGGCGTTGAGGTTGACGTACCGGTCGCCGACCAGGACGTCACCGATGGCGACACCGTGCATGAGCCCGCCGGCGGTCCCGACGCTGATGACCGGGATGCCCGGGCCGAAGTCGTGGAAGCCGTGGGCGACCGCGGCCGTGGCGTTCGTGAAGCCGATGCCGCTGCGGCGCACGACGACCGTGGCGCCGCCGATGTCGAGCAGCTGGTGCGGGTCGTGGCCACCGACGGGGCCGTCGAGCACGGGGACACCGCCGAAGAGGTCGGCGAAGGCCGAGACCTCTTCGCTCATGGCCGCGATGATGATCGCGACGGGTTGCTGCTGCACTGACCGATCCTCCCACGCCGGGCGAGCTCGGACGTGCAGGTCGGGTCGTCGGAACCGCTAGCGGCGGGAGGCCTGCCGGGACAGCTCGTCGGCGACGAAGGCGGCGAGCGCGTCGGCGCCGGGGTGGTCGTCGGCGGTGACGGTGACGACGGTGTCGGTGCCGGTGTCGGTGTCGCCCTCGGTCTGGTCGAACAGGAGCATCTGGCCGTACGCACCGTGCAGCCGCCAGAGCCGCCCGGGGCCACCCCACCCGGCCATGGCGTACCGCTCGTAGCCGGGGCCGGTGCCCTCGCGCTCGACCCAGTCGGTGTGCATCGCGTCGCACCACCGCGCGCTGACGATCCGCTGTCCGTCGATGATCCCGCCGTCGCGGATCAGGTGTCCGATGCGGGCGAGTTCCTCGGTGCGGAGCGCCAGCCCCTCACCGCCGGCGACGAACCCGTTCGGGCAGCGTTGCCAATCGACGTCCTGGATGCCGAGCGGCGCGAACAGCCGCTCGGAGACGAACGCACCGACGTCGCCGACCCGGGTCTCGAGCACGCGCATCGCCGTGTAGGTGCTGGCGTTCGCGTACTGGAACACCCGGCCGCGGGACGGTCGCCGCAGGAACTCGGCCGCCAGGTCCGGCCAGTCCGTCAGCTCGGTCGCCGACCAGGGCATGTCGATCCCGCTGGTCATGGTGAGCAGGTGGCGGAGGGTGACCCGGTCGACGCCGTCGCCGAGGGCGAGGCCGGTGCCGGTGCCGGTCAGGTACCTGGCGATCGGTTCGTCGACGTCGACCAGGCCGTCGTCGGCGGCGATGCCGGCGGCCACGACGCAGACGCCCTTGGCGACGGAGTGGACCTCGCGTCGGACGTCGGGGGTCCAGCGGTGCTCGGCGACGTCGTCGGTGTCCGTCGCCCCGGTCCGCGTGCGCACGTGGATGCCGTGTGCGGCGAACCCCGTCGCGTCGACGTGGGCGACGACGGCGTCGAGGATGGTCGCGGCGGTGTGCACACCCCATCCTCTCGTGGCCGAGTGGTATGCGCCGCCGCTCGTGTCCGAGCGGCTGCGGGCACGGGCAGGGTCCGCCGCGTACCGTCCGGCTCGTGTCCGACGAACAGCCCCGCCGCCCCGATCCCACCCGCGTCGGCGACCAGCCCGCGCTCCGCACGGCCTCGGGCTCGAACTGGCTCGTGTGGGGCGCCGTCACGGCCGTGATCGTCGCCGCCGTGATGGTGCTCATGGCGATCCGGGCGCCGGCGATCGGCTGGCCCGCCCTGGTGCTCGTGGCCCTGTTGTTCGTGACGATGGTCGTGGTGCGAGCCGCCGTCCGGCCGAAACGGGCCCGACTCGTCACCCTGGCCGTCCTCGACCTCGGCATCGTGGTCGTCGGGCTGGTGGCGACCCTGGCGGTGCTGTACTCGTCGCCGGTCGGCTGATGCCACGATGGCATGTTGATAACGGTTCTCACTAAGATGGTGCGCATCGGTCACAGCACGGTGGCCGTTCCACCGACGCAGCCACAGCTGCTGGGAAGACCGACCCCATGCCAGCACCACACCCCACCGAGACCCTCGATGCCCTCGTGGTCGGAGCCGGACCGGCCGGCATCGGCACCGGCCTGGCGCTCCACGCCGTCGACGGCCTGCTGTTCGGCGTCGTCGACCGCGGCGTCGTCGGGGACACGTTCCAGCGATGGCCGGAGCACCAGCGGTTCCTGACACCGTCCTTCACCGGCAACGGGTTCGGGGCCACCGACCTCAACGCGGTCCACCCGCGCACCTCACCCGCCTACAGCCTGGCGACGGACTACCCGTCGGGGCCGGAGTACGCCCGGTACCTGCGTGGCGTCGTCGCCGCCTTCCACCTGCCGACCCTGCCGGACACCGAGGTCGAGCACATCGAGCCGGACGACGACGGCTTCCGCGTGACCACGAGCCGCGGCCCCGTCATCACCCGGAACGTGGTCTGGGCCGGCGGCGAGTTCTCCGACCCGATCCTGCCCCGCTGCGCCGGCACCTCGCTCGGGGTGCACGCGTCCGCCGAGACAGCCTGGGTGGCACGGCCCGGGCACGTGGTGGTCGTGGGCGGGTTCGAGTCCGGCATCGACCTGGCGTGCCACCACGTCGAGCAGGGGGCGACGGTGTCGGTCGTCGACCCGTCCCACCCCTGGGACGCCGGCAGCGGATCGGACCCGTCGTTCCGACTCGCCCCGCGGACCCGCCAGCGGCTCGCGGCCGCGCGGGCCAGCGGACGCCTCACCCTGGTCGACGACGGCCAGGTCACCGGCATCAAGCGGTCCGGCGACGGTTTCTCCGTCGGGGTCGCCGGACGAAGCGCCCTGGTGGCGGACGCACCGCCGATCCTCGCCACCGGGTACGGGCCGGGGCTCGGGCCGGCCGCGAGCCTGTTCGACACCCGCGCGGACGGCTGGCCGCTGCTCACCGAGGACGACGAGTCGACCACCACGCCCGGGCTGTTCCTGGCCGGCACAGCGCTCCGGCACGGTGGGCTGCAGTTCTGCTTCGTGTACAAGTTCCGGCAGCGGTTCGCCCACGTCGCCCGCGTCATCGGCGAACGGGCCGGACGTGACTGCGGTGCGCTGCAGGAGTGGGACGACGCCGGGATGCTCACCGACGACCTGAGCTGCTGCGGTGTCGAATGCGCGTGCTGATGCCGGCACAGCGGCCCGCCCGCCCCGCCGGTGCACGACTCTGGGCCACCCCCGCGATCGTCGGCGGTGCCATCCTGCTCGGGTCGGTGATCGGCGGCGTCTCGCCCTCGAGCGGTGACGTCATGGGCTCCGTGGTGGACCTGCTGGTGATCACCCTGGTCGTCACCCTGTTCGTCGACGTCCCGCTCCACCGCCTCCCCCGGACGCCGGGCGCGTGGAAGGTCATCGGCATCGCCTGGAGCATGAACTTCCTGCTCGCCCCGCTCGTCGCCTTCCTGCTGACCCGCGTGGCCCTGCCCGGCCACCCGGCCGTCCAACTCGGCGTGATGCTGTACTTCCTGGCGCCCTGCACCGACTGGTTCCTGGCGTTCACCCGCCTGAGCGACGGCGACACCGCCGTGGGCGCGACCCTGCTGCCGATCAACATGGTCACCCAGCTGCTCCTGTTCCCGGTGTGGATCACGGTCCTCGGCGGCAACGCCGGCATCGATGCCGTGGGAACCGTCGGCACCCTGCTGCAGTGGTTCGTCCTGCCCGTCGCGATCGCCGTGGCGATCCGCCTCGGCATCGCACTGCTGCCGACCGGCACTCGAGCCCGCGCCGCGGCGCTGCCCGGCCGGGCGATCCCGTGGATCGTCGGGGCGATGGTCGCCGGCCTCTTCGCCTCGCACATCCGGCTGCTGCTGGCGAACCTGCCGGTGTTCGTCGCCGTGCTGGGGTGCGCAGTGGTGTTCTTCGCCGTCATGTACGTCGCCGCCGAGTCCGCGTCACGCCTCGCCGCCCTGTCGTACCCGAGGACAGCACTGCTCGCGATGACGACGGCGGCCCGCAACGCGCCCCTGATGATCGGGCTGACGAGCGCCGCGCTCCCCCACCAGCCCCTGGTCACCACGGCGATCGTGGTCGGGATGCTCGTCGAGTTCCCGCACCTGCTCGCGGTGCGGCACCTGCTGCTGCGTCGGCGACGTGGTCAGCGCACCGGGCGACGCCTGCGCGGCACCGCAGCTTGGGGGCACCCGTGACGCACCGGGTCCGGCTCGTCGTCGTGCCGACCGAGCGGCGGGTGATCGAGACCGAGCACGACGACCGGCGGACGGCGCTCCTGCTCGCGCTGGGCCAGGTGCCCCTCGGGTACACGGTCACCGACGTCGACGTGCTGCCGGAGCACGAGGACACCGAGCACGACCCCGCGGAGCCGGGCCGACGCTGAGCGGGGCGCTCCGACGGCGCTGGTACGGCCCGAGACGGTCACGATGCCGGACGGGAGGCCCGTGACGGGCCCGCACCGCGCCTCCAGTCCGGTGCCGGTCGCGACCGGTGCACGTGGCCGGCTACGCGCTGTCGGTCACCGTCGGCTGCGCCTGCCGCAGCCCGGTGACCAGGAGGGTCACGATCGTCCGGACGTCGTAGTCGGGGTCCTGGGGACTCCACGCCACCAGGTCACCGACGGCCCGGAGCAGCTGGTACGGCGGGGTCGGTGCGGCCACCTCGCCGGACGCCCGCGCGGCGTCGAGCAGTCGGCCGAGCACGGGCACGAGCTCGTCGACGAACAGGGTGTGCAGCGCCGTGAAGCCGTCGGCGTCGCCCTCCCAGACGCGCGCCAGACCGTGCTTGGTGCCGAGGAAGTCGACGAACTGGTGCACCCAGCGCAGCAGGGCGGCGAACGGTGTCGGCTCCGAGCCGAGCAGCGCCGGCCCCGCGTCGACCAGGGCCTCGATCTGGTGCCGGTAGACGGCGACGACCAGGTCCGAACGGGTCGGGAAGTGCCGGTAGAGCGTGCCCACTCCGACCCCAGCGGCGGTGGCGACCTCGCGCACCGGTGCACCGACGCCCGAGGCGGCGAAGACCCCGGCAGCGGCGTCGAGGATCGTGCGCTCGTTGCGCTCCACGTCGCGACGGCGACGCGGCGCGGGGTCGGTCGACGGGGTGCTCATGCCTCGATCATCGCACGACACCGACGCGATGCGGAACAGTGCTCCGCTTCGCCTTGTAATCCGGATCGTTGTTCCGTATCGTTCCGGAACGTCGCTCCGTTTCGGACGACAGTCGCTCCGTCCGCGGGGGACACGGCATCCCGGAAAGGCCCACATGGCACCCACAGCACCCCGACCACAGGTCATCAGCGTGCGCCCCGTCGCGCTTCCCGCACCCGCGCGCGGTCAGGACCTCGAGGTCCGGATCACCGCACCGACACCCGGCACGGACCTGCCCGTCATCGTCTTCGCCCACGGCTTCGGCCAGTCCATGACCGGTGGCGACCCCCTGGTCGACCACTGGACCGCGAACGGCTTCGTCGTCGTCCAACCGACGTTCCTCGACGCGAAGTCCTACGGGCTGACGCTCGACGACCCGCGCTACCCGACCATCTGGCGGACGCGGGTCGACGACCTCGAGCGCGTGCTCGACGACCTCGACCAGATCGTCGACGCGGTCCCCGGCCTGAGCGGGCGCGTCGACACCGCACGCATCGCCGCGGTCGGACACTCGTGGGGCGGACAGTCCGTGGGCATGCTGCTCGGGGCCCGCGTCCTGGACGCCGACGGACAGCCGGGCGAGGACCGCACCGACCACCGCGTGCGCGCCGGGGTCCTGCTGTCCACCACCGGGATCGCGCGCGGCGACCTCGTGCCGTTCGCGCAGGAGCACTTCGCGTTCATGAGCCCCGACTTCAGCCAGCTGCACACCCCGTCACTCGTCGTCGCCGGCGACCACGACCAGTCCCAGCTCTCGACGCGAGGCCCGGACTGGTTCACCGACGTCTACCACCTGAGCCCCGGCGCGCGGCACCTGGTGACACTCCACGGCGGCGAGCACCTGCTCGGCGGGATCCAGGACTACGAGTCGACCGCCACCACGGACGAGAGCCCCGAGCGTGTGGACCTCGTCCGCCAGACCACGACGGCGTTCCTCCGGACCGCGCTCGGCCTCGACCCCGACGCGTGGTCGGCGATCGCCGACGCCGTCGGCCCTGCCACCGCCGTCGGCCGCATCGAATCGAAGGAGCACCACTCGTGATCACCGACCAGCACCCCCTGCCCAGCGGCTTCACCGCCGCGTCCACCGCCGCCGACGTCCTGCACGGCGTCGACCTGACCGGCCGGAACGTCGTCGTGACCGGCGGCCACAGCCGCCTCGGCCGCGAGACCAGCCGCGCCCTCGCGGCGGCCGGCGCCGACGTCACCGTCGCCTGCCGTGACGTCGACCGGGCATCCGCAGCCGTCGCCGACATCCCGGGCATCCACGTCGAGGCCCTCGACCTCACGGCCCCGTCGTCGGTCGACGCCTTCGCCGCGCGCTGGTCGACCTCCGGCCGCCCGCTGCACATGCTCGTGAACAGTGCCGCGATGCTCTTCACCCCGGACCGCCGGCTCGACGGCCGCGGCAACGAACTGGCGTTCTCGACGACGCACCTCGGGCACTTCCAGCTCACGCGGGCGCTCCTCCCCGCCCTCCTGGAGGCCCGTGGTGCGCGGGTCCTGACCGTCACCTCCGGCGCGGCGCGGTTCGGGCAGATCCGGTGGGACGACCTGACGTTCGCACACGGGTATGACCCGGTCACCGCGTACGGCCAGTCGAAGCGCGCCAACGTCCTGTTCACGGTGGAGCTCGACCGCCGGTACGCCGGCCAAGGCATCCGTGCCTTCGCCGCGCACCCGGGCGTCATCATCGGACCCGGCCCGCACGACGCCTCGCAGATCGCTTCGTACCGGGAGCAGGGACTGGTCGACGACCACGGGGTGACCGTCATCGACCCCGAGGTCGGCAAGAAGACCGTCGAGCAGGGCGCAGCGACACTCGTGTTCGGTGCCGCGAGCCCGCTGCTCGACGGCGTCGGCGGGGTCTACCTGAAGGACAGCGACGTCGCCGTAATCGACGACCGGGTCCTGCCCCTGACCGCGGACCGCATCCCGTCGGACGCGAACTCGGCGATGCTCGACGCCGACGATGCCAGGCGGCTGTGGGCGGTCAGCGAGGGACTCCTCGCATGATCGCCGTCGGCCGGGGGCCTCGTCCGCTCACTGTTCTCGTCGTCCTCGCTACTGTGTGACGGTGCTGACCGTGCGGATCGAGAGCCCCCGGCAGGACGACGTCCTGCACCTGCTGCAGCAGGGTGACGACTACGGACTGAGCCTCTACCCGGCCGAGAACTACCACGCCCTCGACGTCGACGACCTGGACCAGCCCGACGTCACGTTCCTGGTGGCGCGCGAGGACGGCACCGCCCTCGGCACCGTGGCGCTCGTCGACGCCGGCGACGGCACCGGCGAGGTCAAGCGCATGTTCGTGAGCGACGCCGCGCGTGGGCTCGGCGTCGGGACGCGGCTGCTCGACGCCCTGCACGACCGTGCCCGCGCGGTCGGCATCGGGACCGTCCGGCTCGAGACCGGCCTGCCGCAGGCCGCGGCGATCGCGCTGTACCGGAAGGCCGGGTACGCGGACATCCCCCGGTTCGGCCCGTACGTCGACGACCCGACGAGCGTGTGCATGGAGCGGCAGCTCGTCTGATCGGCGCTGCCTCCCGACGTAGGATCGCGTGTGAGCTCCGAGCACCCCGAACCCAGCGGCATCGACCCCGACGACCTGACCGTCGCGCTCCGGGTGCTCGAGCAGCTGCCGTCGATCGACGAGACGCACCCGGACTTCATCCGGGTCCGCCAGGCCACGGCGAAGATGTTCAAGGCCGTCAAGCGTGCGCACCGGCTCGAGAAGCGCGGCGTCATCGCCGAGGCCGACCGCCGGGTGATCGCCGCCACCGCCACCGGGGCCGCCGACCGGATCGACGACGAGACCCGCGGCGTCCCGATCAGCGCCTCGACCGCATCGACGACCGCGGGCACGCTGCTGAAGTCGCGCCCCTGCTACATGTGCAAGCAGCACTACACGGTCGTCGACGCGTTCTACCACCAGCTCTGCCCGGCGTGCGCCCGCATGAGCCACGCGAAGCGCGAGGCCCGGACGGACCTGACCGGCAAGCGGGCGCTGCTCACCGGTGGCCGCGCGAAGATCGGCATGTACATCGCGCTCCGGCTGCTGCGCGACGGGGCCCACACCACCATCACCACGCGGTTCCCCCGCGACGCGGTGCGCCGGTTCGCGAGCCTGCCCGACTCCGCCGACTGGATGGACCGCCTGAAGGTCGTCGGCATCGACCTGCGCGACCCCGCCCAGGTGATCGGGCTCGCCGAGGACGTGGCCGCCTCCGGCCCCCTCGACATCCTGATCAACAACGCCACGCAGACCGTGCGCCGGTCGACCGGCGCCTACCAGCCGCTCGTCGACGCGGAACTCGCGCCGCTGCCCGACGGACCGCTGCCCGAACTCGTGACCTTCGGGCACACGAACGACCAGCACCCGCTGGCGCTCGCCCGTTCAGTTGCCGCGCACCCGATCCTCGCGGCCGCCGCAGCCCGTGCCGACGAGCTGACCGAACAGGCCATGGCCCCGGGCTCGAGCTCGCTCGAGCGGCTCGCCCTGGGCACCGCGATCGACGCCGGTGGCCTGGTCCCCGACCTGCACGACGAGAACTCGTGGACCCAGCAGGTGGACGAGGTCGACCCGCTCGAGATGCTCGAGGTCCAGCTGGCCAACACCACGGCGCCGTTCATCCTGATCTCGAAGCTCCGCCCCGCGATGGCCGCCAGCACCGGACGCCGCACCTACGTGGTGAACGTCAGCGCCATGGAAGGGGTGTTCGGCCGCGCGTACAAGGGGCCGGGGCACCCGCACACGAACATGGCGAAGGCCGCCGTGAACATGCTCACCCGCACGAGCGCGCAGGAGATGTTCGAGACCGACAACATCCTGATGACGAGCGTCGACACCGGCTGGATCACCGACGAACGGCCGCACCCGACCAAGGTCCGGCTCGCCGAAGAGGGCTTCCACGCGCCGCTCGACCTGGTCGACGGGGCCGCCCGTGTCTACGACCCGATCGTCCGGGGCGAAGCGGGCGAGGACGTGTTCGGTGTCTTCCTGAAGGACTACGCGCCGAGTTCGTGGTGACGAGCGGCTGACCGGATCGGTTCCGTCAGTGCTTCGACGGGGCGTTCTCCTGCGGCAGGACCGCGGCGAAGCCGACCGGGAAGATTCGGGAGCGGCCGACGCGGGGCTGCTCTGACGCCGATGAGATGTTCGGTCTAGTCGCGGATGACCGTGATGTCGCCGGATCGCAACCCCTGGCACCGTCATCAGATCCCCGGCGCTGCACTCACAACTGGAGCGTCTGACCGGTTCCAGTCAGGCGGAAGCTCTGGCGTCGTCATGGTGTCTACCCATTGGCGGTCACCGTCCCCCGGCCAGGAGATCGGACGGGCGGACCCTGCGTATACCCACTCGCTCCGCCAGCCTGAACCGCCGATGGCGAGCACCCAGCCGCTCGGAAGAACCCGCCAAGCGCGCCATCGTTGGGCGACTGGGTCAGTCTCCACTGCGATGCCGTGTTCCGTCGGGAGCCCGTGCTTTGAGGCATCAACGATGACGTCCGTCAGACCGTCCGCGTCACTCCAATAGCGATGGTCGTTGCCTTCGTATCGACCCATCTCGCAGACACTGATCCAACGCAGACGCTCCTTGGTTTCGTGAAACTCCCGTCGGTCTAGCTGTGCTCCGAATGCGTCCGTGCCATCGAGCCCTGTGTTCGCTTCGAGCATCGCGAGCCGCTGACGCTCTGCGTCGTCCTGCTCGTGGACTTCGCGTCGAAACGCGCGCATAAATTGCGAGGCATCGCGGAACGAGCGCAACTTCGCGACCTGGTTGTACCGCCCGATGAATCGCGAAGCGAGCTTCACGCTCGATCGAAGCCCAACGAACACGGCAATTTGCACTCGAACCGGCAGCTGCGTCGTACGCGAGACCGCGTGCAGCCGCATAAATATCATCTCAGCCGCCATTAGGAAGGCGACGACGTAGAAAAAAGGAAGAAGGAGTGCCGGCAGCCAGACGCCGAGAAGAAAGGAACGGAGAAGGTCGATCCAATCGAGCGTATCTCGGTCTCGGATCACCCCGGCGGTGGTCCAGAGGATTAGTCCTACGCCGATCACCGAGAGCAGGCCGCCAGTCAACTTCCGCACTGACGCCCATTCAGGCCTCGTTGCAGCCACGGTGTTGAGCATCACCAGAGCGGCCACCACAACCTGAAGCAGGAGTTCCCCGACCAAGGGCAACGGCTCGACGTTGACGTAAAATTCAAGGAGCGCCACGAAGCCCAATGAATCGAGCATCAACCGACGTACGATAGCCCCGCCAGTCTCCGCTTTCGGTATACGGAACATCATGGGGATCGCGAAGGTAAGTGTAATAATGATGGAGTCCTTCAGTAAGCCCACGTCCCACAATGATGCGAGCGAGCCTAAGTGGAGGCAAAGCACGATCCAGCAGATAAGAGCAAGGAAACTAGTTACTAGCTTCCAATGCATTGCGCTGACAATCGATCGAAAGCCTTGGCGGACCGTATCACGCGTTGCAGGCCAGACGAGCAGCGCAATAAGCGCGATCGCAAGCAGAATGAGCGAAGCGCTCTCGCGGGTTGTAACCAAGGTCCCCTCCTTAAAACAAGCGTACTTCCGGCCACCGACAACCCGAGGTCCGCGATCAACCGGGTCGATTGGCCCACAGCGGTCGCGGCCACCGCGGAGCGTGCGGAGGGCTGCGCATCGCACGGACAATGTCGGCGACGCTGGCCGGACGGCTCCTTGCTGAAATCTTCGACAGTAGAAATCGCGAGAGATCTAGCCAGCCCTACGCCGCCATCGTCGAGAAGCGTGATGGAACTCGTCAGGAGCCTGACCGCGATAGCGAGCGGTGCATCCGCAAGCGCTACGACGTGGGCCAGCGCGAGGTCGGTTGGGCAACGGCCGGCACGACCTGCCCCTCTCACTTGCGGCCGTGGCGTCTGCCGTGTGCGCGCGCCAAGCGGTCGAAGCCTCACCGTGGTGACCGTTCGCTCGCTTCAGCCAATAACGCTCAATGGGGTTCGAACCCGGATCTCACGGCTTCGAGCTGCACGGTCGAGGTGAAGCGACCTGACCGGCGTGGTCCCCGCTCCGCCTCCAGGATTCGAACCCGGACCTAACGGCACCAAAGGCCGTCGTGCTGCCATTACACCAAGGCGGAACGCACCCGGGGGTGCTCCTCCATCCTCCCACGACCGACGAGGCTGGCTGTCCGCTCCGGGTTCGGCCAAGATGGTGGGATGCCGCATGAGGACGAGGTCGATCGCATCGTCGCGGCGTGGGGTCGTGAGCGTGCCGACCTCGACTTCGGCCCGCTCGAGGTGCTGTCCCGCGTGGACCGGCTCGCCCGGCACCTGGACCGCGCCCGGCGGACCGCGTTCGACGCGAGCGACATGGAGCCGTGGGAGTTCGACGTCCTGTCGGCCCTGCGACGTGCGGGTGAGCCGTACGAGCTGAGCCCGAAGACCCTGCTGCAGCAGACCCTGGTGTCGAGCGGCACGATGACGAACCGGGTGGACCGTCTGGCGGCACGCGGCTTCGTGGGGCGACGGACCGACCCGAAGGACGGCCGCGGAATCCTCGTCTCGCTGACGAGCCAGGGCCGGGTGGCGGTGGACGCGGCGATCGCGGACCTGCTGGCCGCCGAGCGGGACATCCTGTCCGGGGTCTCCGCGGACGAGCAGGGCCAGTTGGCCGGGCTGCTCCGCCGACTCATCCTGGGTCTCGGGGACTGACCGACAGCGTCACACGGGCCGAGCTGCCCCGGCGTAGGGTGCGGCGCATGCACGCCATCACCCTCGCCGTCGCCGACGTCGCACGATCGGCCGAGTTCTACCGCGCGCTGCTCGGCATCGAGGGCAGCGGCGTCATCGGCACCGAGTACCCCGCCACGGAAACGCAGGCCGGCGGCACCACGGCGATGTTCACCCTCGACGACGGGCTGATCGTCAGCGTCTACGGCCGAGACGACATGACGAAGGACTCCGGCGTGCAGCTGGCCACGGCACCGAGCAGCACGATCGGGCACTTCACGAGCAGTCAGGCCGAGGCCGAGGCGTTCCTCGAGCGGGCGCAGGCAGCGGGCGCCACCATGCTCGAGCCCCCGTACACGCGACCGTGGGGCATGTGGTCCGGCTTCTTCCAGGACCCGGACGGGCACCTGTGGGAGGTCGTGGCGAACCCCAGCGGTGGGGCGCCTCAGGACGCGACACCGACGGACGCAAGCCAGGACGCGGTCGACCCCGCGTCCGTCGAGTAGCCCGGCTCAGACCCCGAGCAGCTCCGCGACCTCGAGCCAGCGCTCCTCGAGCTGCTCGACCTCGGCCTCGAGCGCACCGAGCTTCGACTGCAGTTCGCCGAGCCCGGCGTAGTCGGACTGGTCGTGCGTCGCGAACTGGTCGAGCAGCTTCTTGCGGTCCGCGCCGACCTTCGCGATCTTCCGGTCGAGCGCCGACATCTCCTTCTCGGCCGTTCGCCGGTCCGCGCCCGACAGGGCGGACGCACCAGCGGCAGTGGACCCGGGCACGGCACCGGCCGAACCGGTCCCGCCGACGGTGTCGGGCCTCCCGGCAGACGCGGCGGCGGCCGCAGAGGCGGTCCCGCCACCGGTGCCGGCCTCGCGCAGACGCATGTACTCGTCGACGCCGCCGGGCAGGTGGCGCAGGTGCCCGCCGAGCACGGCGTACTGCTGGTCGGTGACCCGCTCGAGCAGGTACCGGTCGTGGCTGACGACCAGCAGGGTGCCGGGCCAGGTGTCGAGCAGGTCCTCCATGGCGGCGAGCATGTCGGTGTCGAGGTCGTTGGTGGGCTCGTCGAGGATCAGCACGTTCGGCTCGTCGAGCAGGATGAGCATGAGCTGCAGGCGCCGCTTCTGCCCACCGGACAGGTCCTTGACGGGCGTGGAGAGCTGCTCCGAGGTGAAGCCGAGCCGCTCGAGCAGCTGCGACGGCGTCATCTCCTTGCCGTCGGCGACGTAGCTCGTCTTCTTGCGGGCCACGACCTCGCGCACGCGGTCGTCGGCGAACTGCTGCAGGTCGGCGAGCTGCTGGTCGAGCACCGCGACCTGCACCGTCTTGCCGGTCTTCACCCGCCCGCTCGTCGGCTGCAGCCGACCGGAGACCAGGTTGAGCAGCGTCGACTTGCCGGCGCCGTTCGGGCCGAGGATGCCGGTCCGCTCCCCCGGAGCGATGCGCCACTCGATGCGATCGAGGATCTGCGTGCCGTCGAACGAGACGCTCACGTCGAGCAGGTCGACGACGTCCTTGCCGAGGCGCGCGGTCGCGGTGCGGGACAGGGCGACGGTGTCGCGGATCGGCGGGACGTCGTCGATCAGGGCGTTCGCCGCATCGATGCGGAACTTCGGCTTGCTTGTACGGGCCGGGGCGCCGCGGCGGAGCCACGCGAGCTCCTTGCGGGCCAGGTTCTGGCGGCGCTGCTCGATCGTGGCCGCCTGCCGGTCACGCTCGACGCGCTGCAGGATGTACGCGGCGTAGCCACCTTCGAAGGGGTCGACGACGCCGTCGTGGACCTCCCACGTGTCGGTTGACACGGCGTCCAGGAACCACCGGTCGTGCGTCACGACGACCATGCCGCCCTGGTTGGACGACCAGCGGCGGTTGATGTGCCCGGCGAGCCACTCGATGCCCTCGACGTCCAGGTGGTTCGTCGGCTCGTCCAGGAACAACACGTCCCAGTCGCCGACCAGCAGCCGCGCGAGTGCCACCCGGCGACGCTGCCCGCCGGACAGCTCGTCGACGCTGACGTCCCACGGGATGTCGGAGACCAGACCGCCGATGATGTCGCGGATCTTCGGGTCACCGGCCCACTCGTGCTCCTCGAGGTCGCCGACGACGGTGCTGCCGACGGTCGCGCCCTCGGGCAGGATGTCGCGCTGGTCCAGGTAGCCGATGGTCAGCCCGCGGCGGTGCGTGACGCGGCCGCCGTCCGGCTCGAGTCGCTGGGACAGCAGTGCGAGGAGGGTCGACTTGCCGTCGCCGTTCCGGCCGACGACGCCGATCCGGTCACCCTCGTCGATGCCGAGGGTGACGTTGTCGAAGACGACCTTGGTGGGGAACTCGAGATGCAGGTTCTCGGCGCCGAGGAGATGTGCCACGCGTCAAGGGTAGGTGGCGCGGCGGGGTGGTGGGTGCGGGGCGGGTGGTTGGAGCGGTTGGCCGACCGGCTCTGGTCGCACGGTGCGCGCTTGTTCAAGTGGTGCGAGGTTGCCCGCTTGGTGCGAGCTTGTAGCGGCACACGGAGCGCGCAACCTCGCACCAGTCGACAGAGGGCGCACGGTGCGTCGGCCTGGAGGCCCGGCTCAGCTCGCGGGAGCGGTGTCGCCCTCGCCCGCGGCTTCCTTCGCGCGCTTCAAGCGGGCCTGCGCTTCCCAGTACTCGATCTCGCGCTCGAGCTCGGCGAGCTCCTGCTCGGTGCCGGTCACGCGCTTCGTGCCGTGGGCACTGCGGGCGTCGCCGAGGGTGGCGTAGCGGTCCTCGTGGCGGGTCGGCTCGATGTAGCGACCGTGGTTCCGTTCGCCCGGAGCCCAGTCGTGGCCGATGGCGAACCAGACGATGCTGCCGACGACGGGGACCAGGATCACGAGGATCACCCACGCGATCTTCGGAAGGCCGCGGATCTGGTCATCCGTCTTCGTCAGGATGTCGATCAGGGCGAAGACCAGCAGGATGACGGTGATCCCGGGCAGCAAGACGCTCATGTTCGCGATTCTATGGATCCGCTTGGAGTCTCACCATTCCCCGAACGAGCGTCGTGGTTGCGAAGGTGCACAGGGTCAGCGTCGAGGTACCGGCGTGCGAGCACCGCGGACCGTGCCGTCCATGCGAACTGCCCCGCGGCGGCGATGCCACCCGCCAGGTAGACGGGCCAGAACGTGACGCCGGAGAACGCGAACGCCGCCCACACGGCGACGAGTCCCACGGTCAGCTGGAGGCCGGTGCCGTCGGCCAGTTCGACGGCTCGAGCCCGCACGATCATCAACCGATCGGCGGGGGCAGCGCGCCGCCCGGTCGCAGCCGCGGTCACCGCGCGCTGTTCGCGTTGCTGCAACGGCGCGAGCACCGGCGCAGGACGAGCTGCCACCCCGTTCCGTCTCCGGCGGATGCCGACCTGCACGGCCTCACTGATACCGGCCACGAAGCCCAGTGCGGCGACCGCCGCCGAGAGGGCGAAGCGCGCGTCGGAGCCGGTGGGCAGGACGATCGCCCCGACGCCGAGCACCACCAACACCAGCACGGTCGCCAGGACGAACCAACGGACCTGCAGGACAGCTCCCGGGGACTTCGCCGAGACGGCGCGAGCGCGTTCCTCGGACTCGACCCACCGGCGTTCCACCGCTGTCAGTCCGGCGTTCGGCCGTTCGGCAGATGTCACAGCGCCGCGACCCACTCGTCCGTCCCGTCGGTGAACCGCTGGTGCTTCCAGATCGGCACGCGCTCCTTCACCAGGTCGACCAGGGCACCGCACGCCGCGAACGCCTGCGCCCGGTGCGACGACGACACCGCTGCGGCGAGCGCGACGTCCCCGATGCCGAGCGCCCCGACGCGGTGCAGCACGGCGATCCGGACGTCGGGGTGGTCCTCGGCGATGGTCCGGGCGACCGCGGTGATGACGTCGTCGGCACTGGGGTGCCGCTCGTAGTCGAGTGCGGTGACGCCCTTGCCACCGTCGTGGTCTCGGACGATGCCGGCGAAGGTCACCACGGCGCCGTCCTGCTCGGTGGCCACCACGGCTGCGACCTCGTCGACGCTGATGTCGCGGTCGACGACGTCGGCGAGCACGACCCGTGCGGCGGACTCGGTGGTGCTCACGAGGCGCTCCGCGGGGCGTGGCCCTCGCCGTGCACCTGGGCGACCACGTGGTCGAGTACTCCGTCGAGCACGGCGAGCCCGTCGGACACCCCACCGCGCGATCCGGGCAGTGTGACGAGCAGGCAGCCGGCGTTCGTGACCCCGGCGACCCCGCGGGTGAGCAGCGCGGTCGGGCCGGCACCCGCGAGGCCGCGCCGACGGATCTCCTCGGTGATGCCGGGCAGTTCGAGGTCGATCAGGCTCGCCACGGCCTCGGGGGTCCGGTCGGTGGGGGTGACCCCGGTGCCGCCGGTGGTGATGACGACCCGGGCGTCGGCCAGGAGTTCGGCGGTGACGGTCTCGGTGATCGCGCCGCCGTCGGGGACGATGATCGGTTCGCTCGTGGTGAACCCGTGCTCGCGCAGCCAGTCGGCGATGACGGGTCCGGTGCGGTCGAGTTCGGGGTCGGCGGCGGCCTGCGTGGACACCACGACGACGGCGGCCCGGCCCCTGGTCGGCTCGGCGGTCATCGGTTGCTCCAGTCCCCGGAGCGTCCGCCGTGCTTCTCGAGCACGCGGACGTCCGTGATCACGGCCGCTCGGTCGACGGCCTTCACCATGTCGTACACCGTCAGCGCGGCGACGCTCGCCCCGGTCAGGGCTTCCATCTCGACGCCGGTACGGGAGGTCGTGCGGACCGACACCTCGATCAGCACGCGGTCGTCGGAGCCGGTGATGTCGACCTGCACGCCGGCGATCGGCAGCGGGTGGCACAGCGGGATCAGGTCGGAGGTCTTCTTCACCGCCATGATCGCGGCGATCCGGGCGGTGCCGACGACCTCGCCCTTGGGCAGCGAACCGTCGAGGATGCGCGCGACGACATCGGGACGGGTGACGACGGTGGCGGTGGCGGTGGCCGATCGGTCGGTGACGTCCTTCGCGGAGACGTCGACCATGTGCGCACTGCCGTCGGCGCGGACGTGCGACAGGCCGTCGGACTCGGCGTCGGCCTGGGCTCGGGACGAGCCGGGGTCGGACAGGGACTGCTCGGTCATCGGAGGCTCCAGACGGTCAGGGGGTCGCCGACCTCGACGGTGTCGACGCCGACGGGGACGTGCACCAGGTGGGTGGCGGCGGCGTAGTGGACGAGCAGGTGCGAACTCGGCCCACCGACGAAGTGCACGGCCCCGTCCTGCACCCGGCCGCGACGGACCTGGTGCTTGCCGGCGGGTGACCCGGCAGCGGACGCTGCGGGCAGGACCTGCGTGGGCCGGTCCGGTGTGAGCCCGACGGCCGCGGCGAGCAGGGGGCGCAGGAACACCTCGAACGAGACGAGCGCCGACACCGGGTTGCCGGGGAACGACACGACGGGCACGGAGCGACCGCTACCGGCGTCACCACCGAACACGACGCTGCCGAACGCCTGCGGCCCACCGGGCTGCATCGCGACCGGCGTCACCGCGAGCCCGCGGGGTTCGAGCGCCTGCCGCACGACCTCGTACGCCCCGGCGCTGATGCCCCCGGTGGTCAGCACGAGGTCGGCCCAGTCCCCCACGGCCGCATCGAGTGCCTGGTCGAAGGCAGCGACGTGGTCGGGCACCCGGACGGCCCGGGAGTCCGCTCCGACCTGGGCCAGGGCGGCCCGCAGCGCGATGCCGTTCGCGTCACCGATGGTCGCCGCGTCGGCATCGGCTCCCTGCAGCTCGGACCCCGTCGACACGACGAGGACCCGCAGCGCTCGGCGAACCGAGACGGTCGTCACCCCGGCCGAGGCCAGTGCCCCGAGCAGCGCCGGCGTCACCGCGGAACCGGCCGGAGCGAGCTCGGCACCGGCGAGCAGGTCGCTGCCGGTGACGCGCACGAAGGTGCCGGCGGTCAGGTCGGCGGGCACCGTCACCCGGGGCAGCTCGAGCGCCGCCGGGAACGCACCGGGCTCGATCGCCTCGACCGGGAACACCGCGTCGGCACCGGTCGGGATCCGCGCTCCGGTCATGATCGGCGCGGCCGTGCCGGGTTCGAGCGCCTCGGGCACGACGCCGGCCGGGATCGGGGCGACGATCCGGACCTGCTGCCCGGCGTCGGCGACCCGCACGGCGAACCCGTCCATCTGACTGTTGTCGAACGGCGGCAGCGGAACGGGCGACTGGACGGACGCCGCGAGCACGCGGTGTGCGAACCCAGCACCCGCACCGGCGCCCTCGCCCGCGCCGACGAGTTCGTCGAGCGGCAGTTCTTCTGCTCCGAGGCCCGCCACCACCGGCGCGAGCAACGCCGCCAGGTCGTCGCGGTGCTGACCGATCGTTCGCACAGGTGCCTCCGAACAGGGGTTGGTGGCGCCGCTCCCGGTTCGCCCGGTGGCGCCGTCAGTAGCGTATCCAGCGCGCAGCCCGCGCCGACGACCAACCGGAGGACCTGTGGAGAACGACGAAGCCGTGACGATCGGTGTCATCGGAGGCTCCGGCCTCTACCAGCTGTTCGAGGAGGGCACCGCCGACGAGCTCGACGTCCCGACCCCGTTCGGCCCGACCTCGAGCCCGATCAGCATCGGCACGATGTCCGGACGACGGGTCGCGTTCCTGACCCGCCACGGCCGAGAGCACTCCGTCGCCCCGCACCGCATCAACCACCGTGCGAACGTCTGGGCGCTCCGCTCGCTCGGCGTCCGCGCGATCGTGTCCTCGAGCGCGGTCGGCGGCCTGCACCCCGACTACGCCCCGGGCACCTTCGTCGTGACCGACCAGCTCATCGACCGCACCTGGGGCCGCGCCGACACGTTCTTCGAGGACGACGTGCAGCACCTGTCCTTCGCGGACCCGTTCGACCCGACGCTCCGCCGTGCGGCGATCGACGCCGTCGCCGGACTCGACGTGCCGTTCCGCCCGACCGGCACCTGCGTCGTGATCCAGGGTCCCCGGTTCTCCACCCGCGCCGAGTCCGTCTGGCTCCGCCAGGCCGGCGGCCACACCATCAACATGACGATGACGCCCGAGGTGCCGCTCGCCGCGGAACTCGGCATCGCGACCGTGAACCTGTCGTTCGTGACCGACGCGGACGCCGGCCTGGCCCCGACCGAGGACGAAGCCGCAGCCGACGCGGCAGCCGCAGCCAGCGGCCCCGACGTCGACGATGCCGGCGCCGTCGTCACCCACGCCCTCGTCATGGAACGCCTCGCTCGCGCCAACGAGGTCATCGTCCGCGCCATCGGTCAGATCGTCGCCGCGATCCCCGACGACTTCACCCCGCGTGAACTCGTCCCGACCAGCGCGAGCGCCAGCATCATGCAGACCCAGCCCACGGGTGCGACACCCACGCAGGCCCAGCCCGCCGCCACCGCCACCACGGGCGCGACCGCATGAGCCGCCTCCTCGTCACCGGCGGCGCCGGCTTCATCGGCTCCGCGATCGTCCGTCGTGCCCTGGCCGACGGCCACGAGGTCCGCGTCCTCGACTCCCTGCGCGACGACGTGCACGGCGACCCCGCCGAGGTCATCCGCGCCCACCAGCAGCAGGGCATCGTGTTCGTGCACGGCGACGTCCGCGACCGGGTCGCCCTCGACGCTGCGCTCGACGGCATCGACGTCGTGTGCCACCAGGCCGCCAAGGTCGGCCTCGGCGTGGACTTCCAGGACGCCCCCGACTACGTCTCGTCGAACGACGCCGGCACCGCCCACGTCCTCGCCGGCATGGACCGGCACGACATCGGCCGGCTCGTCGTCGCCAGCTCGATGGTCGTCTACGGCGAGGGTGCGTACACCACCGCGTCCGGCGAACCCACCCGTCCGCCGGCCCGCCGCCGCGAGGACCTCGACGCCGGCCGCTTCGACCCGATCGGGCCCGACGGTCAGCCCCTGCTGCCCGGCCTGATCGACGAGTCCGCCGCGCTCGACCCCCGCAACGTGTACGCGCAGACGAAGGTCGCGCAGGAGCACCTGGCCTCGAGCTGGGCGCGTGCCACGGGCGGCCGAGCAATCGCGCTCCGGTACCACAACGTCTACGGACCGGGCATGCCGGCGAACACCCCCTACGCCGGTGTCGCGTCCCTGTTCCGCTCGGCGCTGGCCCGCGGCGAGGCGCCCCGTGTCTTCGAGGACGGCGCCCAGCGACGCGACTTCGTGCACGTCGACGACGTCGCCGGCGCGAACGCCGCCTCGATCGCGGCGACCGCCGACCTGCCGTCGGACACCTTCCGCGCGTACAACGTCGGCTCGGGCACCGTGCACACCATCGGCGACATGGCCGCGGCGATCGCCGGACCCGACGGCCCGCAGCCGGTCGTCACCGGCGAGTACCGACTGGGCGACGTCCGCCACGTCACGGCGAGTTCGGCACGCATCGCCGCCGAGCTCGGCTGGCACGCCGAGGTGGACTTCGAAGCAGGCATGCGCGACTTCGCGACGGCTCCGCTCCGCAGCGCCGTCCGCTAGCCGGAACACGCGAGCGGGTCGCGCGCCGCGAGCGGCGCCTGAGAGCGCGACCAGCCGTCGGACGGGAGGCCCGTGGCGGCCCCGCCCCGCGCCTCCCGTCCGCAGTCCCCACCACCACGGCCACGCAGGACGCCGTCGTGTCGGCAACACGCCCCCTGGCGCGCGAGACGCCGCCGCATTCGGCGGCGTCTCGACGACACGACGGCGTCTTCTGGCACCCGCACACGCGACACGAACGCACCCTGTCCCCCGTACTGGGGACCCGGCCGGCACCGAACGCGCGGAACGACCAGGACCCGGCAGTTTCCTGTACCCCGCGGCGCATCGTCGTGTTGTGTCGAGGACATGCCAGGACAGACCCGTCGATCCGACCGACCGCACCGAATGACGGACATGACTGTCGACGTGATCCTGCCGTGCCTCGACGAGGCGGACGCCCTGCCGAAGGTCATCGCACGACTCCCCACGGGCTACCGGGCCATCGTCGTCGACAACGGATCGACCGACGGATCGGCCGACGTCGCCCGCGCCCACGGCGCCCTCGTCGTGACCGAACCCGTCAAGGGCTTCGGCTCGGCGTGCGCCGCCGGGGTCGCCGCGGCGACCGCCGACTTCGTCGCGTTCTGCGACGCCGACGCCTCGATGGACCCCGCCGAGCTCCCTCCCCTGGTCGACCGCGTGGCCAGCGGCCGCGTCGACCTGGCACTCGGCCGCCGCGTCCCGACCGGGCGAGGCGCGTGGGCTCCGCACGCACGCTTCGCGAACCGCGTCCTCGCCGTCCTCATGCACCGCGCGACCGGTTACCGCCTGCGCGACCTCGGCCCGATGCGCGTGATGCGCCGCGAGGACCTCGTCTCCCTCGACCTGCGCGACCGCCGCAGCGGCTACCCGCTCGAGATGGTCCTGGCCGCCCACGCGGCCGGCTGGCGCGTCGACGAGTCCGACATCGGGTACGCGCAGCGCATCGGCGACAGCAAGGTGACCGGCACGCTCCGCGGCACCGTCAACGCGGTACGGGACATGTCCCGCCTGCTCCGTGCGTACCGCCGGGAGGCCCGTGTCCGGGTCGTCGCACCGGGACCGCTCCGGCAGGCGGCCGAGTCCGCCCCCGTGGCCGAGGAGGCCCGCTCGTGACCGCCGCCGACGCCCACGGCACCGACGCTGCGCGCGCCGCCGTGACCGTCGCCGTCGTGGCGAAGGAGTGCCTGCCCGGCAAGGTGAAGACCCGGCTGACCCCGGCGCTCTCCCCCGAGGGCGCCGCACGTGTCGCGTCCGCGAGCCTCGGCGACACGCTGGCGACCGTCCGGGCCCTGCCCGCGGCGCGTCGTGTCCTGTTCTTCGACGGCGACGTCGTGCCGGCGTCGGCCGACGGCTTCGAGGTGCTGCACCAGCCCGGTGGCGGTCTGGACGAGCGCCTCGGGTTCCTCTTCGACGCCGTCGACGGCCCGCTGCTGCTCGTCGGCATGGACACCCCGCAGGTGTCCACCGCGGACCTCGCGCCCGTGTTCGACGATGCTGCCCGCGATGCCTGGTTCGGCCCGGCCGAGGACGGCGGCTTCTGGTCGCTGTACCTGCGACAGCCCACCGGCGACCTGCTGCGCGGCGTGCCGATGTCGCGCGACGACACCGGAGCCGTGCAGCTGGCACGACTGACCGACGCCGGCCTCGACGTGGGCGTGCTCGGCAAGCTGCTCGACGTCGACACCATGCCGGACGCCGAGCGGGTCGCCGACCTCGCACCCGACTCCGACTTCACCCGGGCACTCCGTGCCGAGACCGTGGGGAGCACCCGATGACCATGCACGCACCCGTCTCGTTCGGTGCCGGCGGCGGCGAGCCGTACGCCCGTGCCCTGCGCACCGACGGCCACCTGCGCCTCACCGACGCCGACCGTCCCGACGCCGTCACCACGATGGACGTCGGCCGCTGGAGCGCCGCCGCCGACCGCGTCGACCGCTCGCTGCTCGACGACGTCGACGGCGGGGTCATCGACATCGGCTGCGGGCCGGGCCGGATGCTCGTCGCCGCACGGTCCCGGGGCATCCCGGCGCTCGGCGTGGACGTCTCCGCCGAGGCCGTCGCCATCGCGCAGCGCTCCGGCGGCACGGCCCTGCAGGGCTCCGTGTTCGATGCCGTACCCGACGAGGGCCACTGGGACACCGCGCTCGTGATCGACGGCAACATCGGCATCGGCGGCGACCCCACGGCCCTGCTCGCGCGTTGCCGTGCGATCGTGCGCACCGGCGGCCGGGTCATCGTCGAGACGAACCCCGAGGTCACGGCCGACCGTGTGTACACCGCCCGGGTGGTCGACGCCGACGGCAACGAGAGCGCCGGGTTCCCGTGGGCCGAGGTCGGGCTCGACGCCCTGCACCGGCACGCAGCCGAAGCCGGACTGGTCGCGCGGCAGAGCTGGACGGCCGAGGGCCGGAACTTCTGCGAGCTGCTCGCCTGACCGGACCGTGGCACGATCGACCGTGACATCCGTCACGGTCGATCGTGACACCGGGGCACATCCGCTCCGCGCCCCGCGCCGTTTGACTGATCGGACCCGCCGTGCTGACCCCGCGCGGCCCGATCGAGACGAGCTCCGTGCGGAAGTCCCTGCGCATCACCCTGATCACCCTCGGCGCACTGGTGGCGGTCCCGGTCCTCGCCCTGGCGACGACGACGGTCGTCAACGTCGTCGCGACCCACGTCGAGGCATCCGAGATCGACGACTACGGCGAGCGCGTGTCCGTCGACGGCAAGCAGATGAACGTCGTCGTCCGCGGCGCCGGCACCACGTCCGACACGGGGACGATCGTGCTCCTGCCGGGGCTCGGCACCGCCGCCCCCGGGCTCGACTTCGGGCCGCTCATCGACCAGCTCGCCCGCTCGCACCGGGTCGTCGCCGTCGAACCCTTCGGCACCGGGCTGAGCGACCAGACCGACGTCCCGCGGACCGCGGCGAACATCACCCGCGAGGTCCACGAGGCCCTGCAGCACCTGCACGTCGACCGGTACGTGCTGATGGGCCACTCGGTCGCGGGCATCTACGCCCTGCCCTACACGGAGCGGTACCGCGACGAGGTGACCGCCTTCGTCGGCATCGACAGCAGTGTGCCGCGGCAGTCGAGCTGGGACGAGCCGATCCCGACCGGCACGATCGTCGCCCTCGATCGGCTCGGCCTGCTGCGCGCACTCGGCGGAGCGTCGTCGGACACGTACGGCGACGCCTACGACGACGGGACGAAGCGCCAGATGCAGCTGCTCTCGGCGAAGAACGGTGCCGCCCCGACGATCGTCGACGAGATGCGGCACGCGCCGGAGAACTTCCGGTCCGTCGAGGACTCGCGGTTCCCCACCGACCTGCCGGTGCTGTTGTTCGTGCGGACCAACGACGACGTGCCGAACTGGGTCCGGCTGCACGAACGTCAGGCCACGAGCGTGGAACACGGCCGGGTCATCGGACTGGTCGGCGACCACTACCTGCACCACACACTGTCGGAACGGATCGCCAGGGACACCGACGCGACCCTCGCTACCCTGGGCGCGTGACGCAACCCGGGCAGGAGCGGCCCCGCGCCGAAGCCGACGTCCGGGTCGTCCGCTGGTCCTCGGTCGCGTCGCTGTGGCTCGTGGTGCTGGTGGGCGGCGGCGCGCAGGTCCTGATCGGCACCGACAGTCCGCCGACAGCGCGGACCCCCGTGCTCGTCGTGCTCACCGTCGCCGCGACGGTGGCGGCGCTCGCATCGATCCCGCTGCTGCTCCGTCCCGCCGGTGCGGCGTCGGCGCGCCACCCGGCCGTGCTCGCCCTGCTGGTGCTCGCGGTCGCCACGTGGGTGGTCTCGCTCGTCCCGTCGGCGACCGGCTCCGCGTGGTCGTTCACCCTGGCGATCGCGGGCGGCACGGTCGGCTGCCTGCTGCGGGGGTGGGCCCGGGTCACCGTGCTCGCCGGCACCGTCGTCCTGCTGGTCGGGGCAGCCGACGCCCGCGCCGAGCCCGCCGAACTCGTCCTGGTCGGGACCCTCGCGCTCTTCGCCCTGATGCCGCTCAGCGTCGTCTGGATCCACCGTGTCGTGCTCCGGCTCGAAGCCGCACGTCGCACCGCCTCCGACCTCGCCGTCGCCGAGGAACGACTCCGCTTCGCCACCGACCTGCACGACATCCAGGGCCACCACCTGCAGGTCATCGCGCTGAAGAGCGAGCTCGCCGAACGGCTGCTCGACGCCGACCCCGAGCGTGCCCGGGGTGAGCTGTCCGACATCCGGACCGTGGCGCGGGAAGCGCTCGAGGACACCCGGGCGCTCGTCGGCGGTTACCGCACCGTGACGGTGGCGGTCGAGGCCCGGAACGCCGCAGCTGTCCTGCGGTCGGCGGGGGTCGACTGCCGCGTGCGGCTCGAGACCGCCGGCATGCCCGACGCGGTCGGCGCCCTGTTCGCCGTCGCGATCCGCGAGGCCGCGACGAACACCATCCGGCACAGCCACGCCAGCACCGCGTCGATCGAGCTGCTGCGCGACGGCGACGCCTGGGCCCT
Source organism: Curtobacterium sp. MCBA15_007 (assembly GCF_001864905.1). Taxonomy (NCBI): domain Bacteria; kingdom Bacillati; phylum Actinomycetota; class Actinomycetes; order Micrococcales; family Microbacteriaceae; genus Curtobacterium; species Curtobacterium sp. MCBA15_007. Next base: position 71,646 of record NZ_MJGM01000018.1, on the reverse strand, counting down.
CACGGTGGCGAACGACGCGCCGCGGTCGTCCGAACGGCCGGGCACGGGGACCGGGATCGGGACGGGGACGGGCATCGACGGGCTCCGGCAGCGCGTCACGCCACACGGTGGGACGGTCCACGTCGACCGGCGTGCGGACCGCTTCACCCTGGTGGTCTGCATCCCGGCCCCCGCACGAGCGGTGGTGTCCACGTGATCAGGATCGTGATCGCCGATGACGAGGAGCTCATCCGCGGCGCACTCGTCGCCCTGCTCGGCCTGGAACCCGACCTCGAGGTCGTCGCCGACGTCCCCGACGGTGCCGCAGCGGTGGCCGCAGCCCGGAGACACCTGCCGGACGTCGTCCTGCTCGACCTCGAGATGCCCGTCCTCGACGGCATCGAGGCCGCTCGTGCGCTGTCGGACACGATGCCCACGGTGATCGTCACCCGCCACGCGCGGCCGGGAACCCTCCGACGTGCCCTGTCCGCCGGGGTCCGCGGCTTCGTCCCGAAGTCCACGCCGGCCGCCCGGCTGGCCGAGATCATCCGCGACGTGGCGGCGGGCGAGCGGTACATCGACGCCGGTCTCGCGGCGGCTGCGCTCAGCGAGGACGAGAGCCCGCTCACGCCGCGCGAGGCCGACGTCCTGCGCTGCACCCACGACGGACTCGCGACGAAGCAGATCGCCCGGGAGCTCTCGCTCGCGCACGGCACGGTCCGCAACCACCTGTCGTCGGCGATCGCGAAGCTGCACGTCGACAACCGCCTCGCAGCGGCAGCCGCGGCCTGGGACCGAGGGTGGATCTGACCGATCCGCCCTTCTTTTGCATCATGCAAGACAAGTGGGTAGAGTGGTGGTCATCCAGCCGACGGCGTCGCGGTCGCCGGCTCGGTGACCCGCGGACCTCGGCACGACGACGAGGAGCACCCATGCAGAACCGTCAGAACCCCCTGGGCGGCGCCTACGTGACCGGCCTCGAGTCCCGCGCCGAGCTCGGCGCCTTCACCGGCGACGCGACCCGCAGCCCCGTCGGCAGCTACACCGGCACCGGCATCGGCCGCGCACTCGGCCGCTTCGTCGACACGCAGTTCCGCCGTCCCGGCACCGCGACGTCCTCGTCGCGCACCGTGACCGGCTCGTTCCGCACGGCGACGGGTTCGTTCCGCACCGCCTGAGGCACCTGCATCCACAGACTGCGAGCGGTCGTCCACCCCGGGGGTCCCCCCTCAACCCGGGTGGGGCGGCCGCTCGCTCGCGTCCTCGCCGGAGTCCCGCGCACTTCCCCCGAACGCGTCAGGGCCGCCGATGCCAGGATGGACGCATGAACGACCGCGCCGGCACCCCAGCGACCGCAGACGACCTCGTCGACCTGGACGAGCTCCTCGCCGCCTACCACGACCGAGTGCCCGACGTCTCGATCCCCGAGCAGAAGGTCGTGTTCGGCACGTCCGGACACCGCGGGTCGTCGCTCGACACCGCCTTCAACGACACCCACATCGCCGCCATCACGCAGGCGATCGTCGAGTACCGCCGCGAGCAGGGCACCGACGGCCCGCTCTTCATCGGCCGCGACACACACGCGCTCTCCGCCCCCGCCGAGCAGACCGCTCTGCAGGTCCTGGCCGCCAACGGCGTCCGCGTGCTCGCCGACAGCGCGGACGGCTTCGTGCCGACGCCCGCGCTGAGCCACGCGATCATCCGCTACAACCGCGCCGGCAACCCGGACACGGCGGACGGCATCGTCATCACGCCGAGCCACAACCCGCCCCGCGACGGCGGCTTTAAGTACAACCCGCCGCACGGTGGCCCCGCGGACAGCGACGCCACGAGCTGGATCGCGAACCGGGCGAACGCGATCATCGAGGGCGGCAACGCCGAGGTGCAGCGCACCGAGGACGCCGAGCCCGAGCGCTACGACTTCCTCAACACGTACGTGGCCGACCTCGAGAACATCATCGACATCGCGGCGATCAAGCAGGCCGGCGTGAAGATCGGCGCCGACCCGCTCGGTGGCGCCTCGCTGCCGTACTGGAACGCCATCCGCGACCACTACGGCCTCGACCTGACCGTCGTGAACCCCGAGGTCGACCCCACGTGGGCGTTCATGACCCTCGACTGGGACGGCAAGATCCGGATGGACCCGTCGAGCCCCTCGGCGATGGCCTCGGTGCTCGCCCGCAAGGACGACTTCGACGTGCTCACCGGCAACGATGCCGACTCCGACCGGCACGGCATCGTCACGCCCGACGGCGGGCTGATGAACCCGAACCACTACCTCGCGGTCGCGATCGAGTACCTCTACGCGCACCGACCCGAGTGGCGCGACGACGCCGCGATCGGCAAGACGCTGGTGTCGTCGAGCATCATCGACCGCGTCGCCGAGTCCCTGGGCCGTCGCCTGTGGGAGGTCCCGGTCGGCTTCAAGTGGTTCGTCCCCGGCCTGATCGACGGCTCCGTGGCCTTCGGCGGCGAAGAGTCCGCAGGTGCGTCCTTCCTGCGCACCGACGGCACCGCGTGGACGACGGACAAGGACGGTATCATCCTGGCGCTCCTGGCGTCCGAGATCGTCGCCGTCACCGGCAAGACCCCGTCGCAGCTCTACGCCGAGCTGACCGAACGCTTCGGCGCCCCGGTCTACCAGCGCGTCGACGCCGCGGCCTCGAAGGAGCAGAAGGCCCGCCTCGGCAAGCTCGACGGCGACGCCATCACCGCGGACACCCTGGCCGGGGACCCGATCACCGCGAAGCTGTCGAAGGCCCCGGGCAACGACGCTGCCGTCGGCGGCGTGAAGGTCGTCACCGACAAGGCCTGGTTCGCCGCGCGGCCGTCGGGCACCGAGGACGTCTACAAGATCTACGCCGAGAGCTTCGTCGGGCAGGAGCACCTCGAGCAGGTGCAGCGCGAAGCCAAGGAGATCGTCGACGCGGCACTGGGCGCCTGACGCCCTCGTCGGTCGGGCTGCGGGACTCGGTTCCCGCAGCCCGACCGCCGGAACCGAACCGGGCCTCCAGGCCGTGCGCCGCAGGGGTGAACCGGGCGTACCGTGACTGCCGATCCACTCAGGAAGCGGTCTCGGTGTGACCGAGCACTTGCGGCAGTTGTAACTTTGCAGGCAGCGCAAAAATCGTTCTGCCAGCGCATCGGTACCCGGGAGACCCTGCTCATGACCCAGACGGCGACCGCACCCGCGGCCCCCACCACGGCGTCCAACGTCGTGATGACGCACCGACAGATCCTGTTGGTGATCTACGGCCTGATGGCCGGAATGTTCCTCGGCGCCCTCGACCAGACCATCGTCGGCACCGCGATCCGCACCATCGGCGACGACCTGCACGGCCTCGACCAGCAGGCCTGGGTCACCACCGGGTACCTCATCGCCTCGACGGTGACGACCCCGATCTACGGCAAGCTCTCCGACATCTTCGGTCGCCGGCCGCTCTTCATCACCGCGATCGGCATCTTCATCGTCGGCTCGTTCGCCGCGTCGTTCTCCGACTCGATGCTCATGCTCGCCGGGTTCCGCGCGCTGCAGGGCCTGGGTGCCGGTGGCCTGATGTCCCTGCCGCTGGCGATCATGGGCGACATGCTCGCCCCACGCGAGCGGGCGAAGTACCAGGGCTACTTCCTGGCGGTCTTCGGCATCTCGTCGGTCATCGGGCCGCTCGTCGGTGGTGTCTTCGCCGGCGCCGACCAGCTGCTGTTCATCGCCGGCTGGCGCTGGGTCTTCCTGATCAACGTGCCGATCGGCGTCATCGCGCTGTTCATGGTGCTGACGTTCCTGCACCTGCCGAAGTTCGGCAACCGCGGCAAGCCCCGCATCGACTGGTGGGGCGCGACGCTCGTCATCGTCACCCTCGTGCCACTGCTGCTCATCGCCGAGCAGGGCCGCGAGTGGGGCTGGGACTCCCCCGCCGCGTTCGCCTGCTACGCCATCGGAGCCCTCGGCCTGATCGCGTTCATCATCGTCGAGCGGGCCATGGGCGACGACGCGATCCTGCCGATGAAGCTGTTCGGGTCACGGGTGTTCTCGATGTCCGCGATCCTGTCGGTGCTGGTCGGCTTCGGCATGTTCGGCGCGATGCTGACGATCCCGCTCTACCTGCAGATCGTGAAGGGCGTGACCCCGACCGAGTCCGGGTTCGCGATGCTGCCGATGGTGCTCGGACTGATGATCTCGTCGATCGCCTCCGGCCAGATCATCTCGAAGACCGGCAACTACCAGGTGTTCCCCGTCACCGGCACCGCGTTCACGGCCGTCGGCTTCACCGTCCTGACGTTCCTGACCGCCGACCGGCCGCTCTGGTTCCTGATGCTCGGCATGTTCCTGATCGGCCTCGGGCTCGGGCAGCTCATGCAGACGCTGACCCTCGCCGCGCAGAACTCGGTCTCACCCCGGGACATCGGTGTCGCCACGAGCGCCGCGACGTTCTTCCGCCAGATCGGCGGCACCATGGGCACCGCCGTCCTGCTCTCCGTGCTGTTCACCCTGATGCCGACCAACATCAGCGCCGCCATGCAGAACGAGTCGGACCTGAAGAGCGCGCTCAACGCCGCGATGACCCCCTCGGTCGCGAACGCCTCGAAGAACCAGGGCGTGATGGACGAGATCTGGACGAAGATCGTCGACCCGGTGCAGCAGAACGTGCAGGACGGCCTCGACCAGGGCACCGCGCAGGCGAAGCAGGCAGCCGACGCCGCCGTGACGAAGCAGGTGACCGCAGCCGTGCAGCGGCAGGTCGCCGCGGGCACCGTCCCCGCCGCCGCTGCGGACACGATCATCGCCCAGCAGGTCGACGACGCGAAGCCCGCCGCCGAGCAGCAGGCACTCGAGACCGCCGCCACGAAGGCGAACGCCTCGGTCGTCGACGGGAAGCTGCAGATCGACTACTCCGACCGGGCGCAGCGGGAGAACGTCGTCGACCAGGTCGCGCCGACGCTCGTCAAGCAGCTCAAGAGCGGCGACTCGGCCGCGAACTCCTCCACCGACTCGGCGACGAGCGACACGTCGTTCCTGAACGGGGCCGACCCCCGTCTCAGCCGTCCGTTCCTGGTCGGGTTCAGCGACTCGGCCGTCCGCGTGTACTACGTCGGACTCGCGGTGATCCTGCTCGCGTTCGTGCTGACGTGGTTCTTCCGGGTGCCGCCGCTCCGCAAGACCTCGGCGTTGCAGGAGCAGGCCGACGCGGCACGGACCGCCGACGCCGCGGCTGCTGCTCCGGGCGCCGGGCCGGAGCCGACGGTGCCGGGTGCGTCCTCACGCGACGTGCCGACCTCACCGGACGTGACACCGCAGCCCCGGTCCGCTCGGGCGCCCGGAGCAGCCGGAGCACCCGACGGTGCGGACGACACCCGCGCGCCGCTGCCGGACGCCACGACGCACGGTGCGCACTCAGCGGCTGCGCCGGTGGACGACCCCCCGACGACGACCGGTGCCATCCGGACCCGGGCTGCGCACGCGGCGACGGCCGTGGAGCCGGACGCCCCCGGGGCCGCAGCCGATGCGGCGGAGGCGAGCCGGGCCTCCCGGCCGGACGCTGACGACGCGCACGCGCACGGGCGGCACTCGGCCGAGTAGTCGGCGCGGGCGCCCGCCCGCTGATGCCGAACGACGAGGTCGCTGTCGCACGACGGCGACCTCGTCGCATCTGCGCGGGTGCACCCGTCGCGGCCGCGAGAGCGACTCCGTCGCCTCAGACCGCCGGCGCCGCGTCCCCCGCCGCTGCCGCCGGTGCTCCGGCAACCTCGAACGAGGCCCCCGGCAACCGCTTCCGCATCACGTCGATCGCCGACGGGTTGTCGTCCACCAGCACGTACCGCCGCCCGAGCGCCTGTGCCACCGCACCCGTGGTCCCGCTGCCTGCGAAGAAGTCGAGGACCCAGTCGCCCTCGCGTGAGGACGCCTGCACGATCCGCCGCAGCACCCCCTCGGGCTTCTGCGTCGGGTAGCCGGTCTTCTCGCGGCCGGTCGGCGAGACGATCGTGTGCCACCACACGTCGGTGGGGAGCTTGCCGCGCTCGCGCTTCTCAGGGGTGACGAGCCCCGGTGCCATGTACGGCTCGCGGTCGACGGCCTCGGAGTCGAACCAGTACCGTGCCGGGTCCTTCACGTAGACCAGGATCGTGTCGTGCTTCGTGGGCCACCGGGTCTTGGACTTGGCGCCGAAGTCGTAGGCCCAGACGATCTCGTTCAGGAACGATTCGCGGCCGAAGAGCGCGTCGAGCAGCACCTTGGCGTAATGCGACTCGCGGTAGTCGAGGTGCAGGTACAGCGTGCCGTCGGCGGCGAGCAGGCGCCAGGCCTCGATGAGGCGGGGTTCGAGGAACGACCAGTAGTCCTCGAACCGGTCGTCGAAGCGCATCAGGTCGCCGCGCACCCGCTCGTAGGTCCGGCCGTGGAACCCCATCACGGGGCCGTCGGCCTTCGGCACCGCGGACGTCGCGTGCCGGCGCTGGTACCGGCCGGTGTTGAACGGCGGGTCGAGGTACACCAGCGTGAAGGAGCCGTCCGGGTACGCGGGGACCACATCGAGGGCGTCGCCGAGGACGACGCGGTCCGGGCCTCGGTCGTCTCCCCTGCGCACGGACCCATTGTCGCGCACCGAGCAGGCACGCGGCGCGCGGCGCAGGCCTCCAGCACAGAGCGCACGCCCAGGCCGCGGCGTACGGTCGACTGCATGGCAGCAGCACCCGAGGTCCGCAACGACACCGACAAGCAGCAGTACTCCCTGGTCGAGGACGGCGAGGTCATCGGCTTCGCCGCGTACGAGATCGACGGGGACGAGATCCGCTTCGTGCACACCGAGGTCGATCCCGAGCACCGCGGCGGCGGGCACGCGTCGATCCTGGTGCAGCACGCGCTCGACGACGTGCGTTCCGGGTCGTCGCGACGTGTCGTCGCGCAGTGCAGCTACGTGCACGCGTGGATCGAGCGGCACCCGGACTACCAGGAGCTCACGACCCGCTGAGCGAGCAGCACGACGCGCAGAAGCTCAGTACGACCGGTCGTGCGTCCCCGCGCGTGCCTCGTGTCGCCCGGCGCTCCGCACCGTCGGCACCCGGATGAGCACGTTGCCGCTGAGCAGGTCGTGGTCGTCGTCCGCCGGTGACGGTGCCTGTTTCGGCAGGCGCGCCTGCCGTTCGTACTCGGCTTGCGTCTCGTGCCGGGTCGGTGCGAACACCTCGTCCAGCATCCCGACCATGCCTCCGGATCCGCCGCTCCGCTGAGATTTGTTCGACAGGTCGATCCACCCCAAGCGATCGGCGATCCACACCACGACGGCCACAGCGGCCACCGCCCCCATGAAGATCAACCAGTTCACGGCAGCGACGCTACGTGGGCCGGGCGACGAGCGGATCAGCCGCGCGGGGGATTCCCATCATCCACACGTCTGGTTCATGAGATCGAGGCGCACACTCGAGGCAGCGGCGGCCGGGACGTCCCCCCTCAGCTCCGGCCGCCGCGTCACCGGACACATCGGCGTGCCATGATGACGCCGTGCTCGACGACGCAGACCGGGACCTCATGCGGGCGTTCGCCCGTTACATCGACCACGCGAACGAACTCGCGGGGACTGCGCAACGTGCGGTCCTGACGCCGATCGGCGAACGGGTCCGCGACCACCTGGGTGTCGATCCGCAGTCGATCCCGGTGGTCACCGAGGAACTCCCCGACCACCGCCTGGTCGACGCGGACATCGCGCTCGAAGCCCTCACCGGCGCGCGCCCGGATGCGCTGATCGGCATCGCGGGCGACGACTCCCGGTTCCACAGCTCCGTCAGCGAGTTCCTCGCGAACCAGCACATGCAGTGGGCACCGGGGCCGGTCAGCTACACCGACCGCGCCACCGGCCCGGACACCACGCGCCGAGTGGTGTCCCTGGGCCTCCGCATGCTCGTCTTCGACGGATCACCCGTGGCGGTCGTCCAGCGTGCGGCCAACCCGGAGTACGGCCGGGCACGTGCGACCCTCGAGGTCATCGCGGCCGACCAGGACGCCGCCGCGGCGTTCCTGCGGCGCCTCCGCGCACTCATGATCGAGCGCAGCGTCCTCCGCGGCCAGGTCCTGTCGTTCGTGCGCTCCGAGTACGGCGCCGACGCCGGCGCGACGTTCCTGCGGCGCCCCGACATCGCCGCCGACGACGTCGTGCTGGCCGACGGCGTCCTGGACGAGGTGGTCGACCACGTCGTCGGGATCGGCGACCAGCGCGAGGCGCTCCTCGCTGCCGGGCAGCACCTCAAGCGTGGTGTCCTGCTGTACGGCCCGCCCGGTACCGGCAAGACCCTGACGATCCGACACCTGCTCACCCGGACCGAGGGCGTGACGGCGGTCCTGCTCACCGGTTCGAGCATCGCGGCGATCGGGGCGGCGGCGGAGATCGCGCGGACCTTCCAACCGTCGATCGTCGTGCTCGAGGACATCGACCTGGTCGCGATGGAACGGCACGCGTCGCCGCAACCGCTCTTGTTCGAGGTGCTCGACGCGCTCGACGGTCTGGACGGGGATGCCGACGTCGCCTTCGTCATGACCACCAACCGCGTGTCCGTCCTCGAACGTGCCCTGGCCGACCGGCCCGGACGTGTCGACCTCGCCGTGGAGATCCCCCTGCCGGGTCTGCCCGAGCGACGGCGGCTGTTCCGTCGGTACGCCGGCGCGCTGCCGTTCTCGGACGAGGCCCTGGCCGGTGCCGCCGAGCGCGCCGAGGGGACGACCGGCTCGTTCGCGAAGGAGCTCATGCGTCGGAGCGTCCTCGGCGCGGCCCTGCGCGGAGCCGAACCGGAGGACGGCGACCTGGTCGCCGCGCTCGACTCGCTCCTGACCGAACGGTCGGCACTCACCCGGAAGCTGCTCGGCGTCCGAGGCGAAGCGGACGACCACGAAGCGGACCACGAATCGGACGACGACGAGGCGGACGGCGAAGCGGATGACGACGAGGCTGGCGATCCGGACGACGACGACGACGGCTCCGCCGACACCGGCCGGTGGGTGGCCTACGCCCCGCTCGCCCGCCACAGCTTCCGCCCGGGACCGGTCGACGGCCGAGTCGACCTCACACTGCGGTCCGACGACGAGGACGACGAGCGCTGAGGCTCACGGCACCCGCTCGAGCCACTCCTTCGTCGCGAACTTCGTCCGCACCAGTTCCTGCGCCCGCTCGCGCTCGGCCTCGGTCACGTGTCCCTCGGTCGCCCCGTACAGCCGGGTGAAGGTGCCGATCAACCGTTCGATGATCTCGGCGCGGGACAGCCCGGTCTGTGACCGCAGCGGGTCGACGCGCTTGGCGGCACTGGTGGTGCCCTTGTCGCTCATCTTCTCGCGCCCGATCCGCAGCACCTGCACCATCTTCTCGCCGTCCATGTCGTAGCTCATGGTGGCGTGGTGCAGCAGCGACCCGGTGCCGAGACGCTTCTGAGCGGCCCCGCCGATCTTGCCCTTGGTCGAGGTGATGTCGTTGAGGGGCTGGTAGTACGCCTCGATGCCGAGCGACTTGAGCGCCTCGATCACCCATTCGTCGAGGAACGCGTACGAGTCGGCGAAGGTCATGCCCTGCACCAGGTCGGACGGCACGTAGAGCGAGTACGAGATGACCGCACCGGCGTCCATGAACATCGCGCCGCCGCCGGAGATGCGTCGGACCACCTGCACGCCGTACTTCTCGGCGCCGGCCGGGTCGACCTCGTTCTTCAGCGACTGGAACGAGCCGATCACGACGGCCGGCTGGTCCCACTCCCAGATGCGCAGCGTGGGACCGCGACGGCCGGCACCGACCTCTTCGGTCAGCACCTGGTCGAGCGCCAGGTGCTCGTTCGGGCTGATCGGCCCCTCGTGCACGATCTGCCAGTCGTGGTCGCGCCAGGTCGAGGCCCGCGAGAGCGCACGGCGCACCGCGACGCCGACGGACTCGGGCGTGAAGCCGAGCAGCACCGCATCGGTCGGCAGGGCCGCCCGCACGGCTGCGGCGACGCCCGCGGCGTCGGTGGTGACGGGGAGCCCGTCCACGGCCGCGTCGATGAGCGGCAGCGCGTCGTCGGGTTCCAGGAAGAAGTCACCCGCCAGGCGGAACTGCTGGATCGTGCCGTCGACGGCCTCGAGGTCGACGACGACCAGCTTGCCTCCGGGGACCTTGTACTCACCGTGCATGCCGCAACCCTATTCCGGACGGCCGACGGCCCGGCAGTGGGCCTGCCTGGTGACGGCCTGGAGGCGCGTGGCGGCGCCGCCACGGGCCTCCAGTCCGTCGCCGGCCGCGTCGCAGGACCCGGCGAGCGCCGTCAGCGCAGCAGCTTCTCGAGGTACTCCGACGATTCGCGTTCGGACACCTCGCGATCGTCATCATCAACGTAGGTGTACTCGTACTCCTCGACCTCTCCGGTCGCGACGTACCCCAAGCGCTCGTAGAGCCGGCGGGCAGAGGGGTTGTCGACGGCGACTCCGATGCGGAGTACTCCTCGGTCCTCCGCTGCGGCCTCGCTTGCCGCGATGATCGCTGTCCCGACACCGTGACCCCGGTACCGAGCATCGACTCGCAGGTTGCGGAGCTCGGGTCTGGGTCCCGCTGTCACCTCACCAGAGCCGACGGGAACCCCGTCGACCCAGGCGACGAGCACCGACAGCACGCCCCGTACCTGTTCGGCGTAGGCACTCCGGACGTAGTTCCGGCTAGGCGGTTCGCGGGCTTCAATTGCGGCGAGGGACACCTCATCTAGACCTCTGACAACGACTTCGCTCATGAGACCTTCTCTTCTGGACTCGATGCCCCTGCCTGCTCGACCTCAGGCGCATTCCTCGGCTGCGTCAGCGCGCGGTCACCCGGTCGAGCCATGCGACCAGGTCGCCGATGACCTCGGCGCGGTTCGTCTCGTTGTAGACCTCGTGGCGCGCGCCCTCGTACACCTGCACGGTCACGTCGGACAGTCGGCCGCGTCGGCGGTAGGCCTGCGCCAAGCGCTCGATCGAGCGCGGACCCCCGAGCGTGTCGTCGGAGCCGACCTGCAGCAGCATCGGCAGGTCGTGCGGGATCCCCCGTCGCGGCACACCGAGCAGCCGGAGGGTGTCGGCGAGCCCGAACAGCCCGATGACGTCGGCCTCGACCGCCAGGGGGTCGACCGCCATCGCGTCGATGATCTTCCGGTCGCGGGTGAGCCACTCGTACTTGGTGGGCCCCGAGCCCGCGTGCCGGGCATTGAGATCGCCGCTGTTCATCCAGCCGGGCAGCCGGTAGGCGCTCGCGGACAGGACGACGCCGTCGTAGCGGTCCGACGAGGTGTTCACGATCCGCTGTGCCATGAGCGACCCCCACGAGTGACCGAGCAGCACGAGCGGCAGCCCGGGTTCGTCGGCCCGCGCGACCGCGCTCATCTGCTCCACTGCGGCGATCGCCGCGCGCAGCCCGCCGGGGCCGAGCCGACCGAGCTTGGCGTGGTCGCCGTCCCACTGGGCAAGGCCCGTGCGACCGTGCCCGCGGTGGTCGTTCGCGTGCACGGTGTAGCCGGCGCGCACCAGGTCCTGCGCGAGCGGCTCGTAGCGGAGCCCGTGCTCGCCGACGCCGTGGGCGATCTGCACGATCCCCTTCGGCCGCGCCGCACGCCAGGTCGAGTAGACGATCTCGACGCCGTGCGCGTCGGTGAACGAGGCGTCGCCGCGAGCGGCGGAGAAGGTGGGCACACTCGCATCCTTTCAGACACTGCCATCCTCGCAGACGCGCTGCGTCCCGGACCTGTTCACCCGGCGTTCACGCGGCGGGTTCGAGGTGTGGCCTAGCGTCCTGCGCATGGACGTCATCGTCATCGTCACGCTCGTGATCGTCGTGGCCCTCGTGTTCGACTTCACGAACGGCTTCCACGACACCGCGAACGCCATGGCCACCTCGGTCGCTACCGGCGCGCTCAAGCCCCGGACGGCGGTGATCATCTCCGCCGTGCTCAACGTGGTCGGCGCGTTCCTGTCCACCGAGGTCGCCAAGACCGTCTCGCAGGGGATCATCCGCGAGGGGCAGGACGGCATCCACATCTCCCCCACGATGATCTTCGCGGGGCTGGTCGGCGCGGTGCTCTGGAACCTGGCGACCTGGTACGTCGGGCTGCCGTCGTCCTCCACGCACGCGCTGTTCGGCGGCCTCATCGGTGCCTCGATCATCGGCGCCGGGCTCAACTCGATCAGCTGGGCGACGGTGGTGTCGAAGGTCGTGCTGCCGGCGCTCCTCTCGCCGCTCATCGCCGCGGTGATCGCCCTGGTCGCGACCTACGTGGCCTACGTGCTCACGAAGAACGCGACGACCCACGGTGCGGCGACCGGCTTCCGGCACGGGCAGACGATCTCGGCGTCGCTGGTGTCGCTCGCGCACGGCACGAACGACGCGCAGAAGACGATGGGCGTCATCACGCTGACGCTCATCGCCGCGAACTACCAGGCCGCGGGCACCGGTCCGGCGCTCTGGGTGATCCTGGCCTGCGGACTCGCGATCGGTCTCGGAACCTACATGGGCGGCTGGCGCATCATGCAGACCGTCGGCAAGAAGATCTCCGACGTGCAGTCGCCGCAGGGCTTCGCCGCCGAGACGAGTTCCGCCGCGACGATCCTCATCTCCTCGCACCTGGGCTTCGCGCTCTCGACGACCCACGTGACGAGCGGCGCGGTCGTCGGGTCGGGCCTCGGCAAGAAGCTCGCCGACGTGCATTGGTCGGTCGTCGGACGCATCGTCGCGGCTTGGGTCATCACGCTGCCCGCCGCCGCGGTGGTCGGGGCCCTCGCGACCTGGCTCGCGTCGACCTCGGCGTTCGGGCTGGTGCTCGTCGCGGTCCTCGCCCTGGCTGCTGGGCTCACCTTCTACGTGCTGGCGAAGCGCAAGCCGGTCTCGCACGAGGACATCACCGCCGACGCAGCCGGGCCGACCGAGCAGCCCGAGCCGCAGCCGACCGGCGCAGCGAACTGAGGGGAACGACGATGGACATCGACTTCACCGCGATCGGCACGGTCGCCGGCGTCGGCTTCGTGGCCGCCGTGGGCCTGGTGCTCGTGTACACGCTCGGCCTGCGGCTGCTCGGCACCGGGCAGCCGGACGACGCCGGCGGCGAGCGCACGCAGTACTCCGACGAGAGCCCCCGCTCCGGGCACACCCCGCCGGCGGCACTGGCAGGTGCCGTGCTGTGCTTCGCGCTGTGCATCGCCGCCGTGCTGGCGGGCATCTGGCTCACGATCCCCCAGTTCCACTGAGGACGTTCCTTCCCAGAACACCCGCGATGACCGGTGGAACCGGGCGTACCTGGTCAGGACTCCCGACCAGGTACGCCCGATCCGACCAGGGACGCCCGGAACGCCCCGCCCCGCCCAGCGCCCGCACCACCTGGGATGATCGAGCGGTGACCAGCCACCGCCTCGACGCCACGGTCGACTCCGCCGTCGACGTCTTCACCGCCGAACGCCAGCCGGTCCTGACCGTGGAACCGGGCGACACGGTGACCGTCCGTACCCTCAGCGCCGCGGGCTACACGGAACGCCAGCCGGGCCCGGGCCTCGACGCCCCGACCCTGATCGACCCGCGCCGGGGGCACTGCCTGGTCGGGCCGATCGCCGTCGCAGGAGCGCGTCCGGGGATGGTCCTGGCCGTGCGCTTCGACGAGCTGGTCCCCGACGACTGGGGGTACACGGCCTCGGGCGGGGTCGACTCCCCCGTCAACCGCACGCTCGGCCTGACCGACCCGGGGTCGCGCGGCCCGCTGCTCTGGGACATCGATGCCGCCGCTGGCGTCGCCGTGAACCAGCTCGGCCTCGGGGTCCGGACGGCACCGTTCCTCGGCGTCGTCGGGGTCCCGCCCGAGGCCACCGGCGAGCACTCGACGATCCCGCCCCGCACGGTCGGCGGCGGCAACGTCGACTGCCGTGAGCTGATCGCCGGCTCGACCCTGTACCTGCCCGTCACGGTGCCGGACGCTCTGCTCCAGGTCGGCGACGGGCACGCGGCCCAGGGCGACGGCGAGGTCTCCGGAACGGCGGTCGAGTGCGGCATGACGACGACGATGACCCTGACGCTCCTCGATGTTGCCCCGGTCGAGGGTGTGCACGCCGACACCCCCGCGGGACGCATCACCTTCGGCTTCGACGCCGACCTGAACGTCGCCACCGCCACGGCGCTCGACCACATGGTCGACTGGATCGCCGGGCTGCACGGGATCGGCCGCGCCCAGGCGCTCGCGATGGCGAGCGTCGCGGTGAGCATGCGCATCACGCAGGTCGCGAACCGCACCTGGGGCGTGCACGCGCTGCTCCCGCACGACGCGATCCTGACGGACGCACGGCGCTGAAGGCCGGGAGGCCCGCCCAGCGCGAGCCGACCGGCGCACGCTGGGTGGGCCTCCCGTCCGACGTTCCTTCCCATCGCACCCGCGCTGGGAAGCGGGAACGGGCGTCCCTGGCCGGGAGAACCGACCATGGACGCCCGTTTCGACCAGGTACACCCGAGAACCAGTTCGTTCGCTGAACTAATGAGCTAGGCTAACGACCGATGACCGACGCCACCGACCTCCGCATCGCGGTGAACCGGCTGTCCCGCACCCTCCGTGCCCAGAAGGCCGACTCGAGCGTCACCGACGCGCAGTTCTCCGCCCTCGCCCGCCTGCACCGCGACGGCGCCATGACCCTGGCCGACCTCAGCCGGCAGGACGGCGTGACCCCACCGTCGATGACCAAGACCATCGCGGTGCTGGTCGACCGGGGGCTGGTGTCGAAGGACGGGCACGGCGACGACCGCCGCAAGGTGCGGCTCGGTGCGACGCCCGCCGGAGCCGCCTTCGTCGAGGAGACCCGACGTCGTCGCGACGGCTGGCTCACCCCGCGACTCGCAGCACTCACCGCCGACGAGCGGACCACCCTCGCCGACGCCACCGAGATCATGAGGAGGCTGGCCCAGCAGTGACCGCCATGTTCCGCTCCCTCGCCGGACGCAACTACCGCATCTGGTTCGCCGGGGCCCTGGTGTCGAACGTCGGCACCTGGATGCAACGCACCGCCCAGGACTGGATCGTGCTGACCCAGCTCTCCGACAACAACGCCGTCGCGGTGGGCATCACGATGGCCCTGCAGTTCGGCCCGCAGCTGCTGCTCCTGCCCCTCACCGGCCTCGCCGCCGACCGGTTCGACCGCCGGAAGATGCTCATGCTCACCCAGGGCCTGATGGGGCTGCTCGGGCTGGGGCTCGGCGTCATGGTGCTCACGCACACCGCCACCCTGCTCGCGCTGTACGGCTTCGCACTGGCCCTCGGCATCGTCGCCGCGTTCGACGCCCCGATCCGGCAGGCCTTCGTCTCCGACGTCGTGCAGGGCGAGGACGTCTCGAACGCCGTCGCCCTGAACTCCGCGTCGTTCAACGCCGCACGCCTGATCGGCCCCGCGGTCGCCGGTGTGCTCATCGCGGCGATCGGCTCCGGCTGGGTGTTCGTCATCAACGCCGGGTCGTTCCTGGCCGTCCTCGTCGCACTCCGCTTCGTCGATCCCGCACAGCTCGCCGAACGGGTCCGGGCCGGCCGCGGCAAGGGGCAGATCGTCGCCGGCTTCCGGTACGTCCGCACCCGGCCGGACATCGTCGTGGTGCTCTGCATGATCTTCGTCGTCGGCACGTTCGGCGTGAACTTCCCGATCTTCACCTCGACCATGGCGCGGGTCGAGTTCCACCAGGGTGCCGGCGAGTTCGGGCTGCTCAACTCGGTGATGGCGGTCGGCTCGGTGCTCGGCGCGCTGCTGTCCGCACGCCGGGACAAGCCGCGGATGCGCACCCTCGTGCTCGCCGCCGGCGGGTTCGGGCTCGCGTGCACCGGTGCCGCCCTCGCACCGACGTACTGGACCTTCGCGATCGTGCTGATGTTCGTCGGGCTCGCGTCGCTGACCTTCATGACGACCGCGAACGCCCTGGTGCAGACCACGACGAAGCCCGCGATGCGCGGCCGCGTGATGGCCCTGTACATGGCGATCTTCGCGGGCGGCACCCCCATCGGCGCCCCGCTCGTCGGTGCCGTCGCCGACGCCTTCGGGCCCCGCTGGGCGATCGTGGTGGGCGCGGCATCGGGCTTCGTGGCGCTCGCGATCGCAGTCGTGTGGCTCGTCCGGTACCAGCGGGTCCGGTTGCGCTACGACGCCGACTCGCGGCTGCACCTGGCGATCACGCACGCCGTGCCGGTGGTCGGCTCGCGTGCCGCGCTCCGCCGCGAGCTGGAACGCGACGAGACACTCGCCGACCGCTCCAGCGCCGTCTGACGGACCGGCTGACGACCTGCGCGTCGGCCAGCGGTCCGCGACGCCACCGACCGTCGGACGGGAGGCCCG
>NZ_MJGM01000018.1:36425-54813 GCF_001864905.1 Curtobacterium sp. MCBA15_007 | reverse complement strand
CACGGGCCTCCCGTCCGACACGTCCCACGTCCACGGTCGCGGTCGCGGTCGCGACGCACTGACTGGCCCCGTTCCGTCGCGCGCGCGCCCGGTCGGGTCAGAGCACGGGCGCGGACGACGCGAACACGCGCTCGTCGAGTGCCGCGGCGACGCGGTCGGCCGCCGCCGCCAGGCGTTCCCCGACGTCCCCCGCCACGGCGAGCGCGGACTCCTCGGGGATCGCGTCGAGCAGCGCGCGGACCTCGTCGAACGCGGCGACCTCGTCCGCGACGCAGGACGGGGCGACGTCGGCCAGGCACTCGGCCGCACGGTGCACCGTGAAGCGCAACGACCGCGGGCTGTGCGCGTCGAGGAGCAGGAAGGCTGCGGCGTCGGACGGCACCGGCGCGTGGTCACGGCCGCGCAGGAACGCCTCGCCCGCGCCGCACGCCCGGAGCGCCGCCGTCCACGAGGTGACCGAGTCCGGTTCGAGCAACCGGGACGCCAGGAGCCGTGCCGTGGAGGCGCAGCGGGTCAGCGACCGACCGAGGGTGAAGAACTCCCACACCTCGTCCCGGCTGGCATCCCCCTCGACGACCCCGATGGCCAGGGCACTGCGCTCCCGCACCCAGCCCAGGAACTCGTGCGCGCGGTCGGGGGCGATCTTCCGGGGCATCCGCGACCGCGTGACGTCGAGGCAGTCCCAGAGCTCGCTCGAGACGACCTCGCGGGCACGGCGTGCGTGGTCGCGGGCGACGGCGACCGCGGCGGCGATGGACGCGGGTTCGTGCCGGTCGAGTGCCAGGGCGTCGACGGTGGCGGCGCGGTCCGGGTCGTTCGCCGGGCCCGTGGTGCCGATGATGCTGCGGAGCTCGGTGGACACGAGCCGGTCGTCGTCCAGGGTGCCTGGTTCCCGGCGGGCGACGTAGACGTCGAGCAACCGTGCGACGACGTCGGTGCGCTCCACCGCGCTCCCCACGTGGAAGACGTTCCCCGCGAGGCGGCTCAGCACGGCTGCTCCTGCATGTCGAGAACCTAACGAGCCGGCGTTGCCGGGGTGTTACGGAACCGCGTCACGGGTGTTGCAGGTGTCCCCTCTCCGCGCTCGCTAGACAATCTAACTAGAGCGTCTAGCATTGGTGCATGACGTCCGAGGTGATGACCAGCACCGCGGGGTACTGGTACGAGGGCTCCGCGGTCTCCGCCGTGGACGTCCTCAACGCCCTGCGGCGGTACCGGACGGCCGAGAGCGCAGCGCAGCGCCGTGCGCGTGAAGCACTCGGGATCGGCGAGAACGCGCTGCTGGCGATCCGGTTCCTGATCGACGCCGAGCACGACGGCCGCACCGTCAACGCGAAGGACCTCGCCGAACGGCTCGAGATCACCGCGGCGTCGACGTCAGCGCTCGTCGACCGGCTCGTCCGCAGCGGTCACGTCGAACGGCACGCCGACCCGAACGACCGCCGTGGCGTGATCCTCACCGCCACCGGCACCTCGATGCGGCACGCGCTGCGCGTCATCGAGGAGCTCGACGCCCGCGCGCTCGAGGTCACCGAGCACCTGCCGAGCAACGAGATGGCCGTCGTCGTGGACTTCCTGGACGAGATGGTCCGGGTCGTGGACGAACTCGACGTCACGCCCGACCACTCCCGTCGCGCGTAACCTGGCCCGCATGGACCCTCGTGGCGAGCACCACCCCGAGGACGACATGCCGTTCGCCGAGCTCGACTCGCGCGCCCGTGCCGACGCCGCACTCCGGCGGATCCAGGCCGGCTCCGATCCGGCACGCGAAGCCTTCGACCTCGCCAACACCATGAACGACGAGGCCGTGGGGCGGCTCACGAAACGTCTGCGGCAGTTGTTCCGGCGGGGTTGATCCGACGGGGTTGATCCGGCGGGGTTGATCCTCGCCGGCTGACCGATCGGTCGTTCCACCTGCGCGCGTCTGTGCCTCAGAACGCGGTGCCGACCGCGGCGATGTCGTCACCCCCGTGCCCGGCCGCACTGGCGTCGGCGTACACGCGCCCGAGCGCCTCGAGCAGCGTCGTCGACACCCCTGCGGTCCGGGCGGCTTCGGTGATGAGTCCGATGTCCTTCCGCAGCCCGTCGAGAGCGAACTGCGCGGGGAACTCCCGAGCGATCATCGCGGCGCCCTTGGTGTGGGCGTAGGCGGAGTCGCTCGCGCTGCCCTCGATGGCCTGCAGGAAGAGCGCAGGGTCGAGGCCCAGGGCAGCCGCCAGGGCCAGGGACTGCCCGGTCGCCGCGGTGATCGAGGCGATCCAGGCGTTCGCGGCGAGCTTGAGTGCGGTGCCGTCGCCGACGTGGTCGCCAGCGCGGACGGTCTTCGCGCCGATCGCGTCGAGCACGGGGTCGACACGGTCGAGCAGGTCCGCCGGGCCGGCCGCGAGCATCGTCAGCTTGCCCTGCTCGGCGGGGGCCTTCGTGCCGAGCATCATCGCCTCGACCAGGGTGATGCCGTACTTCTCCCCCAGCTGCACGACCGTCGCGGTGCCGTCGACCCCGATCGTCGAGGCCTGCACCCACACGGCGTCGGTCGGGGCCTCACCGGCGGCCTGCTCGAGGACGTCGACGACGGCATCGGTGTCGAACAGGGTGAGCAGGACGACCTCGGCGTGCTCGACGGCACTGCCCGGGTCGGTCGCCACCGTCGCGCCGTGGGAACCGAGGGGTGCGGCCTTGTCGGCGCTCCGGTTCCAGACCGTGACCTCGTGGCCCTCGCGCAGCAGCGATCCCGCCACGCCGGCACCCATCGCACCCGTCCCCAACACCGTCACTCGCACGCGCGTCTCCGTCCTGGCGCGACACCGTGCCGCGACCGTCCCGACGCTACGCCCGACGCCGTCAGAGGAGCCCGCGAGCCTGCAGCCAGGCGGCGGGGTCGATGGGGATGCCGGCCACGATGACCTCGAAGTGCAGGTGGGCGCCGGTCGAGACACCCGTGTTGCCGACGGCCCCGAGGCGGTCCCCCGCGCCGAGGACCTGGCCGGGTCGGACGTCGATCGCCGACAGGTGCCCGTACCGGGTCGCCGTGCCGTCGGCGTGCTGCAGGAGGACCTGGTTGCCGTAGCCGCCGAGGGCCCCCGCGGAGACGACCCGGCCGGGCAGTGCGGCGACGACCGGGGTACCGATGGGCGCGGCGAAGTCGACACCCTGGTGGTTCGACGAGCAGGCCGCGCAACCGGCGACCCAGCGGGGGCCGAAGCCGCCCGCGTCCGGGACCGAACCGATCGTGGGACGGACGGCACCGCCGGTGGGGTCCGGTCCACCCGGCACCCGGAGCGCCGCGGCAGCACGGCCGACCGAGAAGTCGTCGCGGTCGGCCGCCGGACCAGCGGTGCCGTCGGCGACGAAGTGCTGCATGCCGACCACCGCCGACGTCGCTGCCGACGGGGCCGGAGCGGCGACGACGATCTGCGGCGAGCCGACCGCCACGAACAAGCACGTGACGGCGGTCACCGCCCCGGCGGGCAGGGTCCGTCGGGCGCGGACTCGGATGGACACGAGGCTGCGAAGACGACGGGCAGGAGCAGCGGTCGGGGCGGGCTGGGTGTCCTGGGTTCTTCGGGTGTTCTGGGTTCTTCGGGTGGAAGCCGGGGTGACGGGAGGGGACACCGCCACCCCGGCGGCTCGGAGGGTGCCCCGGTGGGCACCGTGTCGTGCACGGCGCCGTGGGGACACCGTCGGTCGGGCTGCGGCGCGACGCTCGGCACCGCGGGGACGACCCGGCAGGCCGTCGTCGAGGGTCGTCATCGCGCGGGGGCCGACCCGGTCAGACGCGGACGACGCCGTCGCGGGCGATGCGGTCCAGCTCGCACACGACGGCGTCGACGACCGCACGGGTGATCGCGTCGGCGACGGTCTCGACCAGGACGAGGTGCTCAGGGCGGATCGTGACCTCGGTCACCAGGGCCGACGCCACCCGCACCGGGATCTCGTCGATCGCGGCGACGAGTGCCGCCGGGACCAGGGTGGAGCCACCCGGACGGACGGGCGCGGACATCGGCGAGGTCGGCACCGGGGTCACGACGGCGCGCGCCGGTACAGGAGTGGTGGACGGGACGTCGGCCTGATCGCGACGCTGGGCGATGGAGTCGAAGAGCGGGGTGGAGGACATGCTGCGGACGGTCCGATCTGATCTCGTGGCTGGTCGTTCTCGGGCGACCGGCGATGGGGACGTGCCGAGCGGCACGTCCCCATTCAACCATCGATATTTCAGATGTGCAATAGTGACCGGACAGTCGAAGCGCTCAGTCGGGATCGACGGCGGCCGCGGTCGGGTCGTCGGGCTGGAGTGCTCGTCGGACCCGCTCGACGATCGTCGCGGGCGGGTTGTTGTAGGCGTTCGCCGGTTCCTGGCCACTGAGCTCCTGGATCGCCGCCATCACCGCATCGGTCGCATGACGCCGGGCACGACCGGACGATGCCTCGCCGAAGGACGACAGGTCGATCGGTCGGCCGAACTCGATCGTCACCCGGGCGAGCTTCGGCAACCGTGACCCGACCGGCTGCACGTCCTCGGTGCCACGAAGCGCGACGGGCACCACCGGGGCACCGCTCGTCAACGCCAGCCACGCGACCCCCGTGCGGCCCTTGTAGATCCGGCCGTCGAGCGACCGCGTGCCCTCGGGGTAGATCGCGAACGCCTCGCCCTCCTGCAGCCGTGCGAGGCCGAGGTCGAGGGCCTGCTGGGCCGCTGCACCCGCACCGCGCTCCACCCCGATCGCGCCGATGCCACCGAAGAACGCCCGGGACACCGCTCCCCTGAGGCCGGTCCCCATGAAGTACTCCTGCTTCGCCAGGAACGACACCTTGCGCGGCGCCATCAACGTGATCGCCGGCGAATCGATGAAGGAGCGGTGGTTGCTCGCCAGGATCACCGCGCCGCGCTTCGGGACGTTCCGACGACCGATGATCTTCGGGCGCCACAGCATCCGGGCGAGCGGGGTCACGACCGCACGGCTGAGCACGGTGGCGAACTTCGTCGAACCGGACACCGGACCTCCTCGTGGTGACGAGCTACCGAGTGTAATGAGGCGCACGGCTGGCACATGCCCGGAACGGCATGCAGTGGCGGAAGGGGCTCAGTCGGCCGCGACGACGACGTCGAGGACCGCGCGCCCGTACCGTTCGAGCTTCGCCGCACCGACCCCGGAGATCTCGCCGAGCTGATCGATGTCGGCCGGACGAACGGCGGAGATGCCCCGGAGCGTCGCGTCGTTGAACACCACGTACGCGGGGACGCCCTGCTCGCGTGCCTGGGCTGCACGCCAGGCACGCAGGGCCTCGAACAGGCCGACGGCTTCCTGCGGCATGTCGGTGACGACCGTCCGTCGGCTGCTGCGGCCGGCCCGCGGAGCCTTGACCGGGTCGCGACGCATGCGCACCTGCACCTTGCCGGTCAGGACGTCGGCGCTGGTGGGGCTGAGGACGACCGTGCCGAAGCCGTCGCCCGACACCGCGGCGTAGCCCTGGGCCAGCACCTGCCGTGCGACGGCACGCCACTCGCCCTCGGACAGGTCGGCACCGATGCCGAAGGTCGCCAGCGTGTCGTGTTGGAGTTCCTGCACGCGGGGCGACCGCTTGCCGATCAGGATGTCGACGAGGTGCGAGACGCCGTACCGCTGGCGGCGCTCACGCTCGAGCCGCACCACGGTGGACAGCAGCTTCTGCGCGGGGACGGTGCCGTCCCACGACTCCGGCGGCGCGATGCACGTGTCGCAGTTGCCGCACGCCGTGCTCTCCTGCCCGAAGTACGCGAGCAGCCGCACCCGGCGGCACTCGATCGTCTCGCACAGGCTGAGCATGGCGTCGAGGTGGGCGCTGAGCTGCCGGCGGTGTGCGGCGTCGCCCTCGGACTGGTCGATCATCCGCCGCTGCTGCACGACGTCGTTCAGGCCGTACGCGAGCCACGCGGTGGCCGGCAGCCCGTCACGACCCGCACGGCCGGTCTCCTGGTAGTAGCCCTCAACCGACTTCGGCAGGTCGAGGTGCGCCACGAACCGGACGTCGGGCTTGTCGATGCCCATGCCGAACGCGATCGTCGCCACCATGACGACGCCGTCCTCGCGCAGGAACGTCGACTGGTTGCGGGCGCGCACCCGGGCGTCGAGGCCCGCGTGGTACGGCAGGGCGTTGATCCCCTGCTCGGCCAGGGCGGTCGCGGTGCGCTCCACCGAGTTGCGGGACAGGCAGTACACGATGCCGGCGTCGCCGCTGTGCTCGGTGCGGATGAAGGTGAGCAGCTGCTGCAGCGCGCCGGTCTTCGGTTCGATGCGGTACTGGATGTTCGGCCGGTCGAAGTCGGCGACGAAGTGCGCCGCGTCGTCGAGGCCGAGCCGTGCGGAGATCTCGCGGTGGGTCTGCGGCGTCGCGGTGGCGGTCAGGGCGATGCGCGGCACCGTCGGCCACCGCTCGTGCAGGACGCTCAGCTCGAGGTAGTCCGGGCGGAAGTCGTGCCCCCACTGGGCGACGCAGTGTGCTTCGTCGATGGCGAACAGCGACACGCGCGCGCGGTCGAGGAGCGCTCGGGTGGACTCGAGCCGGAGCCGCTCGGGGGCCAGGTAGAGCATGTCGACCTCGCCCTGCACCACGGCACGCTCGACCCGGGACCGTTCGTCGGGGCCCTGCGTGGAGTTGAGGAACGCGGCCCGGACGCCGTTCGCCGCCAGGGCGTCGACCTGGTCCTGCATCAGGGCGATCAGCGGCGACACCACGACCCCGACGCCGTCGCGGACGAGCGAGGGCACCTGGTAGCAGAGGGACTTGCCGCCACCGGTCGGCATGAGCACGAGGGCGTCGCCACCGGTCACCACCTGGTCGATGATGGCGGCCTGCTCGCCGCGGAAGTCGTCGTAGCCCCACACGCGGTGCAGCACGTCGAGCGCAGCGGCACGGGGTGCGGAACCGGCAGCGGGAGCAGGCACGGCAGCGGGCGCGGGCGTGGTGCTCATGCCACGAGCCTACGGGCGACCGGCGACACCCACCGCACTGTCCACAGCACCGTCCGTGCCGGACTCGCCACGGTGGTCGGAACCGGCCACGTCGTCGGAGCGGGCCGGCGTGGTCGCCCAGCCCGTGCCTCCAGGCCGGGTCCAGCGGACGCCGCCCGCCCAGGCCGGGGCCACACCGCGGAACCGCGGCGCCTGCCGCCCGGCGAACCGGCGGTCCAGTCCACGCCACCACGCCAGGAACTCGACCATGGCCCAGAACGCGAGCGACGTGACGAGCGTGGTGAGCGTGCCCTGCCAGGTGCCGTTCGCGTCTGACGAGGTCAGGTCGATCCCCGACCAGCCCGGCGCCTGCAGCACGAAGATCATGATGTTGTTGCAGGCGTGCTGCAGGACCGTGGCCTCGAGCCCGCCGGTCCGGAGGACGATGATCGCCGCGATCAGGCCGAACGAGCCGACGTCGAGGATGCCCCAGACGTTGTAGCCGTTCGGGATGTGCAGCAGCGCGAACACGACCGTCGAGACCGCCACGGCGATGACCGTGCCGACACGACGCGGGATCCATGACGCGATCGTCTGCATGAGGAAGCCGCGGAAGATGTACTCCTCGGCGGCGCCCTGGAACGGGACGAGCAGGACGACGAGCACGATCGTCAGGGTGAGGGTGCCGAGCGAGACCGTCGACTGCCCGATGGCGTCGTGGTTCCAGGCGAAGCCGCCGTCGGTCGTGATCATCCCGCCGTCCCAGAACAGACCGGTCTGGACGACGAACATGACCGCGGCGATGACGAGCGTCGGCAGCAGGCACCATGCCGTCCAGGCCCACCGGACCCGGAACCGGGTCGACGACAGGATGCCGGCCGGTCCGATCCGCGCGATCTTCACCGCGAGCAGGATGCCCGGCAGCAGGACCACGAGCGAGACGAGCGACAGGGACAGGATCAGCGGGTCAGTGGGGTCGAGCGCACCACCAGCCAGGTCATCCTGCAGGTCGATCAGGGCCTGCGGCCCCTGCGTCGCGCCGATCGGGACGAAGTACGCGACCGCGATGACGATCTGCGACACGACGTACCACCCCACCAGGAACGCGAGGGCGACGAGTGGCCGCCACCACCTCCACCGTCCGTCGATCCGGGGCAGGCGCTGGTAGGGAACACTCACGTCCCGCAGGCTACCGGGCCAGGCAGGATGGGAACCGTGCTCACTGTCCTGTTCGGCCTGTCCGGCGCGGTCGTCTACGGGTTCGCCGACTTCCTGGGCGGACTCGCCTCGCGCCGGGTCCGCCCGGTCGTCGTCACGGCGGTGGCCGCCGCGATCGGGATCCTCCCGCTGCTCGTCGGGCTGGTCGTCGTCGGAGGCGTGTTCTCGTGGCCGGCCGTGATCTGGGGTGCGGTCGCGGGGCTCTCCGGCGGCGTCGGCGTGCTCCTGCTGTACGCGGCACTCGCGATCGGGCCGATGAGCGTGCTCTCCCCCGTCACCGCCGTCTTCGCGGCCGTCGTGCCGGTGCTCGTCGCGGTGCTGCACGGCACGGTGCTGTCGCCCGTGGCCACCGGCGCGCTCGTGGTCGCGGTCGTCGCGGTGGTCCTGGTCGCGGTGGTCCGGGACGCCTCGGGCGCGCGGCTGACCGCCCGGGGCGTGGTCGCCGCCGCCTTCGCAGGGTGCGGCTTCGGCGGGATCGTGCTGGCCTACGACATGACGCCGTCCGACTCGGGCGTCGCACCCCTCGTGGTCGCGCGGGTGCTGCAGGCGGTGCTGCTGGGTGCGGCGGCGCTCGTCGTCGTGCTCCGGACGGTCGTCGTGCCGCCGCCGGGAGGCCCTGTGCCCGCTCCGACGTCGGCCCGCCCCGACGGGGCTGCCGCGGCCCCCGGGCGTCGGCCGGGTCGCGCATGGGGTCCACGGCTGCTCGTCACCGTGGCCGCCTGCGGCGTCTTCGACGCGATGGCGAACGTGTTCATCCAAGCCGGGCTGCACAGCAGCGACGACCCGGCGACCCTGCCCGTCGTGAGCGTGCTGAACGCGCTCTACCCGATCGGCACGGTGGTGCTGGCCGGGGTCGTACTGCGGGAGCGGTTGACCGCGCAGCAGTGGATCGGCATCGTGCTGGCGTTCGTCGCGTCGGTGGCGCTGGCGCTGGCGTAGCGCGCGGGTCGCGGCGGGGCCGGGCGGGCCGGGCACGGTGCCGAGTCGTTCGAACCGTGCGAGGTTGACCGCCCGGTGCGGACTTGCAGCACCGCACCGAGCCGCCAACGCCGCACCGGACGAGCGAACCCGCACGGTGCGACGGGCGGGAGCGGTCAGACGTCGGGGATCAGGCGCTTGCCGAGCGAGACCGTCCGGTCGTCCGTGTAGCCGAGGGACGCGTAGAACCCGAGCACCTGCTCGTTGCCGGCACGCACCTGCAGGTTCAGCTTCGGGCAGCCGAGGTCGGTCAGGAGCCGCTCGAACTCGGCCATCAGGGTGCGACCGAGGCCGGAGCCCTGCAGGTCCGGGCGCACGGCGAGGTAGTTCACCCAGCCGCGGTGCCCGTCGAAGCCGGCCATGCCCGCAGCGACGACACCGGCGTCGGTGCGGGGCTCGGGCTCGGGCTCGGGCTCGGCGACCAGGAAGAGCTCGGGCTGGACGGTCAGCTTGCGGGCGATGTCGCGGCGTGGGTCGTTCCAGGGTCGGACGAGCCCGCACGATTCCCACAGGGCGACGACCGCGTCGGTGTCCTCGGTGCGGAAGGGGCGGATCCGGTACTCCATGGGCCCCACGTTAACGGGGGTGGGGAGAAGGTCGTCACCGACCTGTCGCCGTGATCTGATAGACCTGTCCGACCACCCAGCCGATCAGGAGCCCCGTGACCGCAAACGACACCCTCCCGACGCGCCGCAGCGCACGGGACGACGCAGCCGGTTCGCGGTCCCGGCGATCCCCCCGCAGACGGCAGACGGTGGGCGGCGCGATCGTGTCGCTCATCGCCGAGTTGCTCATCATCGCGGGCGCCGGAACCGGCCTGTACGTCGTGTGGACGGCCTGGTGGACCGACGTGGTCGCCGTGAACGAGCAGACGAAGCTCGTGCAGGGCCTCGACCAGGTCAAGACCCCCAAGGTCGAGGGCACCGAGCACCGCGGCACCGCTCCCGTGCTCGCCGAACCCCCGGCGTTGTCGGACGTGTTCGGGACGATGCAGATCCCCCGGTTCGGCAAGGACTACAACCGGCCGATCGGCGAGGGCACCGATCGTGAGAAGGTCCTCAACACCATCGGACTCGGGCACTACCAGGACACCGCGATGCCCGGCGCTCCCGGCAACTTCGCCGTCGCCGGACACCGTGTCACCTACGGCAAGCCCCTGAACCAGATCGCGGAGCTCAAGAAGGGCGACTCGGTCGTGGTCCGGGTCACCGACGCGAAGAAGAAGTTCGACGTCTGGTACGTCTACAAGGTCACCGACAGCCAGATCGTCACGCCCGACAAGATCGAGACGATCGCGCCGGTGCCGAACAAGCCGGGTGTGGAACCGACCGCCCAGGACCGCTGGCTCACGCTGACCGCCTGCCACCCGATGTGGTCCGCGGCCGAACGGTTCGTGACGCACGCGAAGCTCGACTACTGGATGCCCGCTTCCGAGGGCACCCCGAAGGAACTCTCGGAGACCGTCAAGTGATCTTCCCCCTGGTCTGGCGGCTGCTGCCCGGCCCCACCGCCCTGAAGGTGCTCGAGCTGCTCGTGCTCCTCGTCGCCATCGTCTTCGTGCTGTTCCAGTGGGTGTTCCCCTGGATCGCGGCCGACATCCTGCCGCCGCCGGACGGCACGGTGGAGTCGACGCCGACGCCGACCCCGTAGACCGCGTCGGACCAGACGGGACCCGGCCCCGGGCCGCGATCTGTCAGACGGTGGTCGTCACCCTCGACCCACCGGTCGGGGTGCGTCGCACGGCGATCCGCTCGGGGATCCGCTGCTTGAGCTCCTCGACGTGGCTGACGATCCCGACCTGTCGCCCGCCGGCCGTCAACCGGGACAACTGCCCGATGACGTCGTCGAGGGTCTCCGGGTCGAGCGTGCCGAACCCCTCGTCGACGAACAGGGTGCCGAGCGAGACCCCGCCGGCCTCGGCCTGCACGACGTCGGCGAGCCCGAGCGCCAGGCACAGTGACACGGTGAACGTCTCGCCGCCGGACAGGCTGCGGGGATCACGGACGGTGTCGGTCGTGTGGTCGTGCACGGCGAGGGCGAGCCCCGTCCGTCGCGCGCGGGACCCGGACTCCCGCTCGTCGGAGGTCTCGAGCGTGAAGCGTCCGGCGAGCATGCCGCGCAACCGGTCGTTCGCCGCGGCCACGACGTCCTCGAAACGACGCATGAGCACGTAGGTGCCGAGCGTGATGCCGGTCGGGTTCACCGATGCCACACCGTTGGCGACGTCGGCGAGCCGGACGACCGCGCGGCTGCGGGCCGAGGTCTCCTGTCGTGCCCGGACGGTCCGGTCGACCTCGGACGCACACTGCTCGACGGCCTCGGCACGGTGGGCCGCGGTGACCGCGAGCCGGGTGGCCTCGTCGAGGTCGGCCGTCACCCGGACCCGCTCGGCCTGCGCCGCCTGCAGGTCGAGCTGCTCCGGGTCGTCGTCGGCGGCCGCGACCACCGCGGGGTCCTCGAGCCCCGCGCGGACGACGGCGCGTTCGGCGTCGGCGGCACTGATGCTGCTGCGGAAGCGTGCCACGGTGTCGGGGTCGAGCCGGCCCGCTCGTGCTGCAGCGACGTCGGGGAACTCCTGCTCGTCCAGGACCCGGGCGACCTCGGTGTTCCGCTCGTCACGGGCACGGGCAGCAGCCGCTGCGCGGTCGTCGGCATCGGCGAGGGCGCGGAGCACCGTCAGCCGAGCGTCGAGCTCGTCGACGACGCGGAGCAAGCCCGACGAGCCAGCGCTGTCACCGTCACCGTCACCGTCACCGTCACCGTCACCGTCGAGCAGTGCACCGAGCCGCTCGATCGCTTCCTGCACCGCTCGCAGGTCGGCCTCGAGCCGCTCGGCGTCCGACGCCGTGGTCGATGCGAGCACGGTGCGCCGGGCGTCGAGGTCGTTCCGCTCACGCTCGAGCGCCCGGGTCGCGGAGTCGTGCGCCGTCCGCTCGCGCTCGTGCTCGAGCACGAGTGCCGCTGCGTCGTGCGCCGCACGGACCCGCTCGTCGGCGGCGACCGACATGGCGTCGAGGGCGACGGTGTCGACGGCGCCGACCACCTCGGTCAGCCGCAGGTGCTCCGCACGCTCGACCGCCAGCTCGGCTGCGGCGTCGGCGAGCTGCTGGTCGGCCAGCCGTGTGGCGTCGCCCGCGGACTCCACCGCGCCGATGGTCGGGTGGTCGTCCTGCGGCGCGGCCACCGACGGGTGCGCGGTCGATCCGCAGACCGGACACGGGTCACCGGGGGTGAGTGCGGCGCCGAGCTCACCGGCGAGCCCCGCGATCCGGCGCTCGCGCAGGGTGCGTTCAGCGTCGAGCGCATCGGTCGCGCGGCGTCGGGCACCGGCCACGACCCGCTCGGCCTGGGCCACGCGGTGCTCGGCGCGGTCGCGGGCGGCCAGGTCGGCGCGGAGCGACTGCACGCGAGCGACCTCGTGCGCCGCGGCGTCCGCGTCGGCAGCGGTCGTCGACGCGGACCGGGCGGCCTCGACGATCCGTGCGCGTTCCGCCGGCCGGGCTTCGAGCGCGGTGTCGAGGGCGGCGAGGTCGTCGGTGAGCCGTGCTGCGGTCGCGGTGGCATCGGCGATCGCGGTGCGCCGGGCGTCCGCCTCGGCCTCGACCGCGACGAGGTGCCGGACGCCGGACAGCGCGTCGGTCAGCGTGTCGCGGCGCCGGACGACCTGCTCAGCGTCGACGGTGTCGAGCTCGTGCTCGTCACGCAGGCGGGAGGCTGCCGCTGCGGTGTCGTCGGCACGCGCGATCGCGGCGTCGAGACCGTCGGCCACCGCCGCGACCCGGGCGGCGCGCTCCGCCGTCGCCACCGCGGTCCGTGCACGTTGGATCGCGGGAGCGTCGTCGTCCAGGAGCGCCTGTCGCCGCAGCAGTGCCGATCGGCGCTCGAGGGCGGCCGCACGCGCCGTCACCGACCGTTCGTGCTCGGTCGCCGCCGTCGCGGCGGCAGCGACAGCCGTCCGTGCTGCCCCGGCTGCGTCGGCCGTGGCACGCAGGGACACAACCGTGCCGGGGACGACGGTCTCGTCGGCGTCGTCGAGACCGGCCGCCTGGGCGAACCGGGCCAGGGCGTCGCGGACACGGTCGTCGGCCCCGTCGACCTCGGCCTGCACGGCCCGGCGGCGGGCGGCGAGTTCGTCGGCGGTGCGGTCGTAGACCTGGGTGCCGAACAGTGACTGCAGGAGCTTCCGGCGGTCTTCCCCCGGGGATCGGAGGAACCGGGCGAACTCGCCCTGCGGCAGCACCACGGTCTGCAGGAACTGCGCGCGGTCGAGCCCGACGATCCGGGCGATCTCGACCGCGGCCTCGGGGATGCGGGACGACATCGGTTCACCGACGACGTCGTCCGGCGCTGCGAGCCGGAACAGCTGCACGGACGCCTGCTGCTTCACCGTGCCGGTCCCCCGCTGCTTCGGACGGTCGTACTGCGGCGTGCGTCGCACCCGGTAGGTGCCGGCGCCGGTCTCGAACACGAGCTCGACGAACGGCTCGACCGCGGGGTCGGCGTGCTGGCTGTGCAGCCGGTCGGAGCTGGCGTCGGACCCGGCGAGGCCGCCGTACAGGGCGAACACGACCGCGTCGATGATCGTCGACTTGCCGGAGCCGGTCGGCCCTTCGAGCAGGAACACACCGGAGGCGGCGAGCGCCGCGAAGTCGATGGTCACGAGGTCGGGGTACGGGCCGATGGCGCGGAGTTCGAGTCGGTGCAGGTACATCAGCGGTCCCCCTCGCGCTGCAGGGCGAGCGCCGCGGCCTCGTACGCCTCGGTCAGCACGGCCCGCTCGTCGTCGTCGGGTGCCCCGCCGGTGGCGAAGGCCACGAAGTCGCCGGCGACCTCGACCGGGTCGGACGTCGCGGTGACGGCCCGTGCGGCGGTGGCGGCCGGTCGGTCCGCGGGTTCGTGGGTGATCGCCAGGGCGTGCGGGAAGTGGTCCTTCACCCGGGCGTACATGCGCTCGGGGTGCACGGTGTCGGTCACCGCGACGCGGACCCAGGCGTCGGCGTCGGCCCGGAACGCCCCGGACTCGATGGCGTCGATGCTGCCCCGGACGTCGACCAGTCGCCGCGGGACCGGCGTCGGGACGAGTTCGACGGTGACGGCACCGGCCGCGTCGAGCTCGGCGATGGTCACGGACTTCCGCTGGTGCCGCTCGCCGAACGAGAACGCCAGCGGCGACCCGGCGTACCGGATCCGGCCGTCGTCGCCGACGCGCTGCGGGCCGTGCAGGTGCCCGAGGGCGACGTAGTCGAAGCCGTCGAACACGGACTCGGCCACGCGGTCGACCCCGCCGACGCGGATGTCCTGCTCGCTGTCGCTCGGGTCGGCGCCCCCGACGAACGCGTGGGCGACGACCACGCTGCGGGTGCCGGCACGGGTCGCGAGGTCGGTACGGATCCGTTCGGTGGCGGCGTGGACGACGGCGTGGTGCGAGCGGGCGAGGGGTTCGTCGGGGACCGCGGCCAGGGCGTACCGGGTGAGGTCGGGGTGCAGGTACGGGATGCCGTACACGGCCACCGGGCCGTCGTCGTCGGGCACGAGCACGGGGTCGGCCACGTGCGCGGGCTCGGCGAGGATGCGCACGCGCTGCCCCATCACCCCGGCGCCGAAGCCGAGCCGAGCAGCGGAGTCGTGGTTGCCCGGGGTGAGCACCACCGTGGTGGTCTCGGCGAGCCGCTCGAGCACGCGCGAGAGCATGCGGACGGCGTCGACGGGCGGGATCGCACGGTCGTAGACGTCACCGGCGATGACGACGAGGTCGACGGCGCGCTCGCGGGCGAGGTCGACGAGCCAGTCGGTGAACGCGGCCTGGTGCTCGAGCAGGTCCGCACCCAGCAGTGTGCGGCCGAGGTGCCAGTCGCCGGTGTGCAGGATGCGCATGCGGCCACGGTAACGCCGTCCGGGGACATCCAGGGGCACCCCGCGGTGCCCTGTGGACGGCTCAGGTGGTCACACAGCTCGCGGATGCCATGCCCAGGACCGCGACGACCTTCACCTTGACGGTCGGCGTGCTCGTCGCCGTCCAGTTGTTGCCGAGGTTCGTGCGGAGGTTGAGCGTGTACGTCGTGCCGAGGTTCAGGAGTCCGGCGCCCCCGTAGACCATCGAACGGGCCCCGGCGAGCGTCGTGCTGGCCACCTGCGTCGTGCCGTTCATCAGGTCGAACGACACCGGCACGGTCGCACCGTTGTCGTAGGTCCAGGCGATCGTCACCGTGTTCGACCCGGCCGGCACGCAGGTCAGGGTGGGGACACCGGTCGCCGTGCCCGCCGTGAAGTTCGCGGTCGGTGCGACGGTGGTCCGCGACCACGGGGCCGCGTCCGCCGTCCCGGGCAGCAGCACGCCGGCCGCCGCGGCGAGCACGAGCACCGCTGCGCCCCCGCCGAGGCGGCGCAGCCGCCGCCTGCGACGGACCCGTCGACGCAGGGCGCGACGGGTGAGGACGGTGGACGCGGCGGACGGGAGGCCCGTGGCGGCGCCGTCGGGCGCCTCCAGGCCGCCGTCGGTACCGTCTGCCGACCCGGTCGCGCCGTCCGGACCGGCCGCGTCGTCGCGGCCGTCGGCCGCGTCGTCGGCGTCGGCGTCGTCTGCGTCGACGAGCCGCCGGAGCGACCCGTCGATGGTGCAGAGCGCGAGCACCGCGGTCAGGCCGAGTGCGAGCATCGCGACCAGGCCCCACTCGCCGGCGCTGATCCACCGGATCGGTGCGCCGATGAACGGGATGCGCAGGAAGGCGATGCCGTGCACCGCGGAGCGCTCGATCGGCGTCGAGTCCTGCTGCGGGTTGGCGTCACCCTTCGTGACCATGGTGCCGCGGGAGCCGTCCTGCACGTACCGGTGCATGCGCATGTGGTCCGCCTGGTCCGGGTCGTCGGCGAGCAGGACCTTGCCCATGGCGATCTCGCCCGAGCCGACCGGCCGTGAGACGACCACGTCACCGGGGACGATCCGCGGCTCCATCGAGCCGGTCATCACGGTGGTGGGCTGCCAGCCGATGAGCGCCGGCGCAGCCGCCCAGAGCGCGAGGCCGAGCAGCGTCGCGACGACGCCGCGGGCAAGGGAGGCGACGACGACGCGCCCCCACTCGACGGCGTCACGGACCGCTGCGTGCGGTGCGGGACCACCGTGCACTGCGATGCTGCTCATGACTGCCTTCGACCGGGGGCGCGTTGCGGGGAGGGAACGGACGGGGCGGGTTCGGCCCCGGCCCCGACTCAGCTGTTCTGGGCCTCCCAGGTGAAGCCGAGGGCTGCGGTGCCGCCCTGCACGGTGTTCGGCGCGGTGCTCGAGACCGTGTAGGTGACGCGGTAGACGCGCGTCTCGGACGCGGTGCCGGTCGGGGTCCAGCTGCCGACGCCGGTCGCGTAGTTGGTCGAGGCGGCGCCGAAGCCCGCGACGGTGCCGCTGTAGAGCGAGCTGCCGGTGGCGGCCGGGGTGAAGCCGGAGCAGGAGCCGAAGCCACCGCCGGTGCCCTGCTCGACGGTCAGGTTGACGTTCGCCGCCAGGTCCTTCGTGGTCGTGACGTTCGTGCCGTACAGCTTCACGGCCGAGGGCAGCGAACCGGTCGAGGTCACCGTGATGCAGTTCGCACCGGTCGAGCCGGGCTTCAGGTTGCTCGCCGTGAACAGCGCGGTGTTGTTGTCGTCGTCGGACAGGGCGACACTGCCCGCCGTCCAGTTGTTCGTCGGGTTGACGGTGGTCGAGGAGAAGGCCGCGTACGAGGCCGTCGAGACGACGACCCCCGAGGCGACGAGCGCGGCGGGGATGGCGATCCAGGCGGCGAGGCGGGCAGCACGAGGCGTGACACGAGACATGGTTGGACTCCGTGAGGATGAGGTCTGATCGGTGGTTCGGACGGGCCCGCGGTGGTTGGTCGCGCTACGTGCCGAGGTGGTACGACGATCAAGCTACTTCGCCGTCGAGCAGCTCTCAATACCCGGGATGCCCCCATTGATGGGGGTATCTTGACGAGTGAGTTACTTGTTGACTGAAGTTCCACCCCTGCACCCGAGAAGAGCCCCCATGACGGACACCGACCAGGTCGTCCTCCCCCAGCGCGCACCCGCCGTCCCCGCGGCCAGGATCGCGCCGCGCACGCCCCCGGCACCGGTGTCGCCCGACGTCACCGCGGCCGACCCGGCAGGCACCGACGCCGACCTCCCACGACTGCTCACCGCGTTCCGCGTGCTCCAGATGCAGCACGCGCGCGTCCTGCACCACGAGAGCACGAGCCGCGGACTGAACGCCACGGACACCCGCTTCGTGTTCTTCCTCAACGCAGCGGGCGGCCACGGCGTGACCCCGAAGCAGGCCGGCGAGTACCTCGAGCTCACCACCGGGGCGATGACGTCGCTCATCGACCGGCTCGAGAAGCACGGGCACCTCGAGCGCCGCCCGAACCCGGAGGACCGCCGGAGCGTGCTCCTGCACCTCACGCCGTCGGGCACCGCGGTCGCCCGCGAGGTCGGCGCCGTCTACTCGCAGGCGTTCCAGCAGGTCGTCGCACCGTCCGACCGCGCCGTCGTCGCCGCTGCCTTCGAGGGGTTCGCCGCGGCCCTGGAACGCCACCACCGGTCGTCCACCGAGTGAGCGCGGGTGTCACGGCCCGCGCGTAGCGTGAGCGCCATGACCCCCTCCGAACTCCTCACCGAAGCGTTCTCCCGCATCCCCGAGACCGTCGAGCGGGCCGTCGACGGGCTCTCCGAAGACCAGCTCGCAGCACGACCGGCAGCCGGGGCGAACACCCTGGCCTGGCTCGTGTGGCACATCGCCCGCGGCCAGGACGCGCAGATCGCCGACCTCGCCGCCTCCGAGCAGGTCTGGACGGCGGACGGCTGGTACGACCGGTTCGGCCTGCCGTTCCCGGCCGAGGCGCTCGGGTACGGCATGTCCCGCGACGACGTCGGCCGGGTGCGAGCCTCTGCCGCATTGCTCACCGGGTACCTGCGAGCGGTGCACGAGCGCACCGTCGCGTACCTCGGCACGCTCGGCCCGGACGACCTCGACCCGGTCGTCGACGACGCGTGGGACCCGCCCGTGACGGCCGGCGCTCGGCTCGTGAGCATCCTCGACGACTGCACGCAGCACGCCGGCCAGGCCGGCTTCGTGCGCGGGCTGCTGTTCTTCAACCGCTGAGCGCGCGGGGCGCGCGCCGTGCGCGGTCGCGCGCATCCAGTGCTCGGTCGCGCGCATCCAGTGCGCAGAAGACGACGAGTCTGCCGCGGCGACCCGACGTCCTGTGCTCGCTCGACGACGGACTGGAGGCCCGTCA
>NZ_MJGM01000018.1:0-35782 GCF_001864905.1 Curtobacterium sp. MCBA15_007 | reverse complement strand
CGGGCCTCCAGTCCGTCAGGTGGTCGTGTCTCGAGCGACGCCGTGGGCATCGTGGTCCGCAACGCGGTGGTGGCGCACGGAGCGAAACGCGCCGGCCCCACCACTTCCGCCGAGGGCGGACTACGACCTCCCGTACGAGCGCAGCCGGAGACTGTTCGAGACGACGAGCGTCGACGACAGCGCCATCGCGGCGGCGGCGATGAGCGGGTTGAGCAGCCCGGCCGCGGCGAGCGGGATCGCGGCGATGTTGTAACCGAACGCCCACACGAGGTTGATGCGGATGGTCCGGAGGGTCGCGCGGGAGAGCTGCACTGCGTCGACGACGGCGCGGAGATCCTCGCGGACGATGATGACGTCGGCGGCCTTCAGGGCGATGTCGGTGCCCTCGACGACGGCGACGCCGAGGGTTGCGGTGGCGAGGGCGGCGGAGTCGTTGACGCCGTCACCCACCATGGCGACGTGGTGCCCGGCCGCCTGCAGCTGGGCGATGCGTTCGGCTTTCTCGTCGGGCAGGACGCGGGCGATGACCTCGTCGATGCCGACCTCACCACCGACAGCGGACGCCGTCGTCTCCGAGTCCCCGGACAGGAGGACGGTGCGGAGGCCGAGGGCGCGCAGCTGCGCGACGGCCTCGATCGCGCCGGGACGGAGCGCGTCCCGGACGGTGAGCACTGCGGCCACGTCGCCGTCGACGGCGACGAGCACCACGGTGGCGCCGGACGCTTCGCGGTCCGCGACGACCGCGGCGACCCGGTCGCCGACCCGCACCCCCGCGGCTTCGAGCAGCTCGGACCGGCCGATGACGCAGGCGCGGTCACCGACGGTCCCAGCTGCTCCCAGTCCGGCGTGCGCGGTGAAGTCCGCGACCGGCTCCAGGGTGCCGAACCGGCTGCTGGCTGCGGCGGTGATCGCCGCCCCGATGGGGTGCTCTGACGCTGCTTCGAGGGCGCCGGCGAGGGCGAGGGCCGTGTCGGCGTCGGTGGTGAAGGTGTCGACCGCGGTGAGGGTCATCCGGCCGGTGGTGAGGGTGCCGGTCTTGTCGAAGACGACGGTGTCGATGCGACCGCTCGCCTCGAGGGCGCTGGGGCCCTTGATGAGGATGCCGAGCTGGCCCCCGCGTCCGACGCCGACCATGAGCGCGGTCGGCGTCGCCAGGCCGAGCGCGCAGGGGCAGGCGATGATGAGGACGGCGACACCGTTCGCGATCGCGGTGCCAGGAGCCGCGCCGCTGACGAGCCAGCCGGCGGCGACGAGGATCGCGATGCCGATCACGACGGGTACGAACACGCTGGTGACCCGGTCGACGGTGCGCTGCACGGCGGCCTTGCGGCGTTGGGCGTCGTCGGCGACGGCGACCATCTGGGCCAGGCGGGTGCGGGTGCCGACGGCGTCGGCGCGGATGACGAGCCGACCACCCTGGACGAGGGTGCCGCCGATGACCGTGCTCCCGGCCGTTGCCTCGACCGGGACGGACTCGCCGGTCATCGCGGACACTTCGAGCGTCGCGGCGCCGTCGATGACGGTGCCGTCGACGGGGATGCGGCCGCCGGGGCGGACGACGACGAGGTTCCCGACCCGCACGGCACTCAGCGGAACAGTGCGCTCGGTGCCGTCGGTGACGAGCTGCGCCTCGGTGACGCCGAGGTCACCGATGGCTTCGAGGACATCGGCGGCACGTCGGCGGCTGCGGCTCTCGAAGTAGCGGCCGGCGAGCTGGAACGTGACCATGCCGGCGGCGACGTCGAGGTAGATCGAGTCCGCGCCGGCGGGAGTCCTCCCGAATCCGAGCCAGTACCCGGGAGTGGTGGCGGGGTCGACGAGGAGCGTCCAGAGCGCCCATCCGAAGGACACGACGACGCCGAGCGAGACGAGGGTGTCCATGCTGGTGCTGCGGTGCCGCAGTCCCCGGAGGGTGGCCCTGTGGAACGGCCACGCAGCCCAGGTGACGATCGGGACGGCGAGGAGGACGCAGAGCGCCTGCCAGCCGGGGAACCGCCACGCAGGGACGAGCGCCAGGATGATCGTGATGTCGCACAGCGGGATCGCCAGCAGTGCCGCGACGGCGAGGCGGCGGCGGAGCGTCGTGGTGCGGGTCTCCGCGGCGCGGGCGGACCAGGCGTCATCGCCCGGGGTGTGGACGGCGGCGGTGTAGCCGGCGCGCTCGACCTGCGCGATCGCGGTCGCGGCATCGGCGATCCCCAGACCGGCGACCGTGGCGCGTTCGGTGGCGAAGTTCACGGACGCAGTGACGCCGTCGAGCTTGCCGAGCTTGCGTTCGACCGCGTTGGCGCAGGCGGAGCAGGTCATCCCGCCGATGTCGAGTTCGAGCCGCTGCTCGGCTCGCTGGTCGGTTCGGGACGGGGTGGTGGTGGTCACGGCTGCTCCCGGTGGTCGGTGACGGTCAGCGCCGGACGGTCGTCGGCGCGCTCGTGCTCGTTCGTCGAGCCGGGCCCGGTGGACCGTGTCGGATCGGCCCGCTGTGCAGGTGCGGTGGTGTCGCGGGTGGTGAGCTTGCTGAGCATGGCGTTGTACTGCTCGTGGTCGTCGTCGAGGCCCCGGTCGGCGTGCCGGTCGATGCGCTTGGCCTGTCGAGCGTCCTGCTTGGCCCACTGGGTGACGAGGGCGATCACCACGACGATCAGCGGCAGCTCACCGGCGGCCCAGGCGACGCCACCGGCGACGTACTGGTCGTGGGCGAGACTGCCGATCCACGGGATGTCGAGGTACTGGAAGTACGTGCCTGCGAGCAGGGTGTCGCCGGTCATCACGACGACGCCGAAGAACGCGTGGAAGGGCATCGCTGCGAGGACGAGGCCGAGCTTGCCGATGTGCGGCAACGGACGGGGTGGTGCGTCGACGCCGATGATGAGGGCGTAGAAGACGTACCCGATGGCGAGGTAGTGCAGGGTCATCGCCTGGTGCGCCCAGTGGTACCGCATCGCCCAGTCGAAGAACGGGGTGAGGTAGATGCAGTAGTACGAGCCCACGAACACCGCCAGGACGTACACGGGGTTGTACGTGACCCGCAGCAGCTTCGAGTGGGTCACCGCGACGAGCCACTCGTGGGGGCCGGCGAAGGCATCGCGAGGGTGCGCGGTCGTGGCGCGGAGGAACAGGGTGATGGGTCCGCCGAGGACGAGCAGCAGCGGGCCGAGCATGTTCAAGCTCATGTGCAGGCCCATGTGGACGGCGAAGGACGCCGACGAGTACGGGCCGACCCCGGACGAGGTGGTGATGATGACGGATGCCCAGCCGAGCATCCAGGCGCTGGTCCGGCCGTTCGACCAGTGGTCCCCGCGCTTCCGGAGTCGGATGACGGCGGTCGCGTACGTGACGATCCCGGCGATCGCGATGACGAGGAAGAGGATGTTCACCCGGCCGGCGGTCCACAGGGTGATCGGGGTGAGGGGTGTGTCGACCTGGTACCCGAGGAAGAGCTGCTGTCCGTCGGTGGGGACGAAGTACACCGGCGGTGGGATCCGCGTCATGACGACGCCGATCGCGGCTGCGACCAGGAGCACCGCCAGGAGCACGGCCGGGGCGGTCGGGGTGGCGAACCAGCTCCTGCGGAGGAGGATCGGTCCGGCCACCGCGGCGACGAGGAGCAGCTGGGCGGCGAAGAGCACGCCGGTGGGCGCTTCCCACGGCGGCGTGCCGGCGAGTTCGACGGCGGCGATGATGATCGACCCGACCGTCCAGGTGATCCAGCCGGTGAGGGCGAGGATGCGGTGCCTGCGGATGGTGGCGGTGCCGGGACGGCTCACTCGCCACCGGCGGGCACCGGCAGCCGTGGCGCCGGTCCAGATGCCGAGCGCGGGGGCGGCGAACATGGCGGCGTCCCCACCGAAGTCGTGGTTCGGGCCGACGAGCACCTGCGTCACCAGCACGGGGGCGAGGAGCCCGATGACGCCGATGCCGGTCAGGAGCAGGGTGCTGACCCAGCTGCGGACGAGGTACGCAGCGATGAGGATCGCGACCGCGATGCAGGCGACGACGATCCACGCGCCGGGGAGGTAGCTGGCCTGCACGAGGTAGCCGATCGCGCCCGGTGTCAGGAGCTTCGTCACCGGCTGCCCGCTCGCGTCTGCGGCGTCGACGGGGACCAGCAGCACCGCGGCGACCAGCCAGACGGTGGCGGCGGTGCGGACGATCGCGAGGTCGCGGTGGTTGTCGATGACCGTGCGTGACCGGCGCGGCGTGAGGAACACGGCAGCGGCAAGGCCGCCGATCGTGAGGCCGCCGGTGACGTCGGCGGTGAGGCGGAGCACGGCGCTGAGCATCGAGGTGAGCATGCCCGGGTAGCCGCGGCTCAGCCGGTCGTACGAGGAAGGACCGAGCATCGCGACCGCGACCACGACGATGACGACCGCGATGACGGCGCCCACCCACGGCGATGCGCGCCTGAGCACACCCGACCGCCCCACGGCGGGCACGGTCGTCGGCCGGTTGCGCGTGGCCGGGGTGGCAGCGGCCTGGGTGTCAGGCACCGGCGAGCTCGTAGCCTGCCTCGTCGACGGCTTCGGCGATCGCTGCCGCATCCGGCCGGGCCGGTGCGGTGACGACGACGAGACCGGTCGCGGCGTCCGCAGTGACGAGCTCGACGCCGGCGATCGCTTCGAGTTCGCCGGTGACGCGGCGTTCGCAGTGCTCGCAGGTCATCCCGACGACGTGGTACTCGAAACGCTCCATGCGCCCATTCTACAAAACGTAGAACGGGATGCGAGTCGAGGTCAGCGGGATTGCAGGACCGGGGCCGGGTGGCGGCGGTGCGGCCAGCTCTTCACCGGCGAAGCGGCGAGACGTGCGGCGCGGAGCTCGAGGCCCGGGCTCGGGTCGATCCGGTTCATCAGCACCAGTGCGTTGCAGACGGTCGCAGGTCCGCAGATGCGGGCGGCGGTGTCGTCTGCGACGAGTTCGATCAGCAGCGCGACCGTTCGACGGAACTCCCGGGCAGTCCGGAGTCGTGGGAACGCGGCAGCGTTCAGCGCAGCGACGCGGCCGATGAGGTCATGCCGTCCGAGCACGTGCGCACGTTCGTGCTCGACCACGGCGCGGACACAGGCAGGGGGCATCGCGTTCTCGACTCCGGTCGAGATCAGCACGCGCCCGTCAGCGGTGGAGCAGGCGATCGGATCCGACGTGTGCAGGTACGCGATCTCGTGCCCGCCGATGTGCTCGGTCCGCACGGTGGATCGGGCGACGAGCAGCGTCACCGCGACGTCGGTGCGGCGCTTCGCGGCCGAGATCGGTTCTGCGTTCGCGGCGAGGAGCGCGGCGACACCACCGGCGACGCCGAGCCCGCACCAGGCGAAGAGGCCGGCGGCGGGAGCGCCGATCCCGTGCGCGTGCGCATTCGTTGCGACGATGACCGCCGCGATCCCCACGCTCAGCAGCAGCGAGCTCGCGGCGACCGTCAACGCTCCGAGCCAGAGGTGGAGCGCGACCTGCGGACGGTGCAGCCACCAGGTGCCACGAGTGAGGATGCTCGGAGCCAGCACGGTGACGACAACCGCGAGAACCACGAGGCCGAGGACGGCGATCACAGCACCGATCCTCCCGTCACGAGCCGGTGCGGTCGATGCCGGCTCCGCCGAGGGCGGCACGCAGCACGTCCAGGTCATCCGCACCGAGCGAACCGGTGAAGCGCTGCAGGACCGCGGTGCGATCACTCGATCGACCGAGCACCTCCGTCATCGAATCAGCGGTCTCGGCAGGGTCCGCCTTCGTCGCCCGGTAGGCCTTCGATGCCGGGTCCCGCTCGACGAGCCCCTTCCGCTCCAGCCTGGCGAGGACGGTCAACACCGTCGTGGAGGCCAGCGGGCCGACCTCTGCTGCGAGCGCATCGTGCACCTGCCGGCCGGTGTGCGCCGCATCCTGCGCCCAGAGCAGCTGCAGCACACCCGCCTCGAGGGACCCGTGCGCGCGACGCGGACTCATCCGCGCGCCCCGAACTCATCGACCATGCGCCGATTCTACATACAGTAGAAACTGGCTTCTACAACTTGTAGAGTGGCGCCGCCACCCGCCGCGATGAAAGGTCCACCCCTCGTGTCACACAGCCTGCCGCTGTCCGTCCTCCTCACGGTGCTGTTCGCCGTGACGGCAGTCGGGTACCTCGGCTTCGCCTTCCGCCCCGGCAGCAGCGGTGTCG
This sequence comes from Curtobacterium sp. MCBA15_007, assembly GCF_001864905.1. Classification (NCBI taxonomy): domain Bacteria; kingdom Bacillati; phylum Actinomycetota; class Actinomycetes; order Micrococcales; family Microbacteriaceae; genus Curtobacterium; species Curtobacterium sp. MCBA15_007. The sequence goes on along the minus strand of NZ_MJGM01000018.1, from coordinate 29,631 downwards.
CACGGGTCAGTGACGTCTTCCACGTGCTGATGAGCGTCGCGATGCTGGCGATGCCGTGGGCCTGGGGGATGACCCTCGCGCCGCCGACGCTGCAGATCCTCGTGTTCGGCCTCGCGACGTCGTTCTACCTCGTCCTCACGCTCGGCAGCAGCCGGTACGGCAGCCACGAGCACCACGGACCCGGCGGCTCCGGGCGACTGGTGCTGGGCTACCACGTGGTGATGATGGCGGCGATGACCCTCATGGGCGTGATGATGCTGCCCATGGCCGGCGGGGCTTCGATGTCGATGCCGGAGATGGACATGACCGGCAGCGGCCACAGCATGCACACCTCCTGGTCGGGATGGGCACCGGTCTCGTGGGTCCTCGTCGTCGTGTTCGCGATCGCGACCGTCTGGATGCTGGTGCGGCTGATCGCGTCAGCGTGTGTCCGCCAACACCCCCTCGCACGCCTCGACGGCGTGCTCTTGCTGCTGATGAGTGCCGGGATGGCACTCGCGTCCATCCCCACGAGCTGAGGAACACCGCACCATGACCGCAACCGCCGATCGGGACACCACTGCGCCCGCGTCCGCGCCGTCGACGGCGCAGCCGCGCCGGAACCCACAGCGGGGCTGGTTCGGACCGTTGTTGCTGCGCCTGCACTTCTCCGCCGGGCTGTTCGTCGGACCGTTCATCCTCATCGCCGCGCTCTCCGGCGCCGTGTACGCGCTCGGTCCGACGATCGAGCAGGGCATCTACCGACACGAGCTCACCGCACCCTCGACCGCTGCCGCGAAGCCGCTGGCAGACCAGATCGACGCCGCGCAGGCCTACATCCAACGGCACCACCCCGAAGACACCCTCGCCGCCGTCCGCCCGGCACCTGCGCCGGGTGCCACGACGCGGGTGATGTACGCCGAGGCTGGGCTGATGGACTCGCAGGACCGTGCGGTGTTCGTCGATCCCGGCACCGCCGAGGTCCGCGGTGACCTCCTGGTGTACGGCACCTCCGGGGCGTTGCCGTTCCGCACCTGGGTGGACACGTTCCACCGGTCGCTGTTCCTCGGCGACGTCGGCCGCCTCTACAGCGAGACCGCGGCGTCGTGGCTCGGCGTCGTCGCCCTCGCCGGTCTCGGCCTGTGGGTGATCCGGATCCGGAAGACGCGCGCCAAGCGCGACATGGTCCGCCCCGCACGTGGTGTCCGCGGCTACCGGCGGGTCTTCTCCTGGCATGCCTCCACCGGGGTGTGGCTGCTCCTGGGCGCGTTGTTCCTGTCGGCGACGGGCATCACCTGGTCCCAGTACGGCGGTGGCAACGTCGACCAGCTCCGCTCCGCCCTCAGCTGGGGCACACCCGCACTGACCACCTCCCTCTCCGACACCGGCACGGCGGCTGGTGGCGGTGAGCACGCCGCCCACCACGGCGGCTCCGCCGCATCGACCGATGCGGGACCGGCAACCGTCACCCCGGTGCTGTTCGATCGAGTCCTGGCCGCTGCGAAGGCTGCGAACATCCACGCGTCCGAACTGCAGATCACCCCGCCGGCGACGGCGGATCAGGCGTGGACGGTCGCGGAGATCAAGCGGTCCTACCCCACCGCGGTGAACTCCGTCGCGATCGACCCGCGGGACATGCGCGTGGTGTCCGAGACGAACTTCGACGCCTTCTCCCTCCCCGCCAAACTCACCCGGTGGGGCATCGACACGCACATGGGCACGATGTGGGGGTTGCCGAACCAGATCCTGCTGTTCGTCACGGCGCTCGGGATCGCCGCGATGGTCGTCTTCGGCTACGTGATGTGGTGGCAGCGCCGCCCCGTCGGGAAGCGCGTCGGGAACGCCCCGGCCGCGGGTGCCCTGAACCGGGCGCCGTGGTGGGGGTCCGGGCTCGTCGCGGTCGGCGCGATCGTCATCGGCGCGTTCCTGCCCGCGCTCGGTGTCACCCTGCTCGCGTTCGTCGTCATCGACGTCCTCATCACCAACCGCTCGGCCCCGCCCACCCCTGCGGCACCCGGCGAGTAGGACCGCTCGTGCAGAGCGGTCGCACCTGCCCGGTACCGGGTCCGGGCACGACCGTCACCCGGCACGGATCCCGTGTCGACGTCAGTGGAGCGCTGTGGAGAGCACGTCTGCCAGGTGGGGCAGGTCCGTCCGGAACGACCACTGCACGGTGTTCCAGTCGTGCCCGCTCCCCGGGGCGAACCCGACGCTGGTGTCCGCGCCCGCTGCCCGTGCAGCGTCGGCGAGGACGCGGGCGTTGCGGCTGAACGCCCCGTCCGCCGACCCCGCGGTGAACCAGAACGCGCGCCCGTGCAGGTCGTCCGCCCGCATCTGCGCGATCGGACCGGCGGCCTTCCACGCGCTGACCGACCCGCCGAACGCCCGGTCGGCGCTGTGCTGCGGGTTCCGGTCGATGGGCTGCAACTCGCTGGAGACCGCGAGCACGGCCCCGAACCGGTCGGGGTGCGCGGTGGCGAACTGCATCGCGCACGTCGCCCCCTGCGAGAACCCGGTGAGGCCCCACGCACGGCGGTCCGGGGTCACCGGGAGGTGCGCCGTCAGCCAGCGCGGCACGTCCTCGGTGACGTAGGTCGCTGCGTTCCCGAGGTCCGAGTCGACGCACATCGTGTTCAGGCCGGGCGAGGAGAGCTGGTCGACGGAGACGACGATCGGCGCGCGGCCGTGGTGCGCTGCGGCGTAGCCGTCGAGTGCGCTGCCCATCCGGCCTGCGGTGAACAGGTCGCTCGGAGCGCCCGGTTGGCCGGAGAAGGCGAGGACGACGGGCAGGGGCGACGGATCCCTGACCAGGGCGGCGGGCGGGAGGTAGACGACGGCGGGTCGAGCGGGGAACCCCGATCGCTCCCCGGGGATCTCGACGGTGCGGACCTCGCCGGTCGTGGGCATCGTGGCGGCTGGGGCAGCGGCGAGGTCGAGCTCCGGGAAGGGGTCCGTCTGCACGACGGTGCGGAGCGTCGGGTACATCGCGAACTCGACGTTCACGCCGAGGGCGGACGACAGCAGTGCGGTCGGGAGCAGCAGGACGGCGAGGGCCCGACGCCAGCGGCCGCCCTGCACCAGGCCGACGACGACCGAGGCCAGCGCAGCGGCGGCCACGACGAACCACAGCCGCGTCACGGGACTCATCGCGACCCCGAACAGGTTCACCAGGTCGCTGAGGACCCAGCAGACGATGAGCACCACGACGGCCGCGGCCGCGGCGACGCCCGCCCGGACTCCGGCCCGACGCCACGCGACACGGGATCGCCAGCCGCCGACCGCGGGGAGCAGGACGACGACGCCGAGCAGTGCGAACGCCACGTCCAGCGGGACGAGCAGCGTCGGAGCCTGCAGCTGGGTGGCGAGCAACCGGTCGGCTGGGCTCACCGCTTCGACACCGCCCGCGCGGGAGCGGGCTCGCGGACGGTCGAGCGGTGTGCCTGGCGCAGTGCCCAGAGGTGCTTCGGCCGGAGGCCTGGGACGTAGGCGCCGGCCAGGGCACGTGCGACCCGCGGCACGTGCAGCGGCGTCGGGACCACGATCCAGAGCGCCTCGTGCCGAGCGCCGAACTTCTCCTTGAAGCGCTGGAGCGACCGGAACCCGTACACCGGCTCGAGGAGTCGGGCGACGAGGACCGATCCGAGGGACACGAGGGACCGTGCGCCGTCGTGGGGTGCGAGCGGGGTGCCGGAGAGGCTGATCATCCGCAGGCCCGCGTCGCGTGCCCGGATCGCGGTCCGGGCGATGAGGAACTCCATGACCCCCGGCATGCCGTCCTCGCCACGGCGCATGACGTCGAGCGTGTAGCCGGCCAGTCCGCCGTGCTCGTACACGGGCAGCCAGCTCGTGACCGCGGTGACGTGTCCGTCGGCCGTCACAGCCAGCATGAGTCGGACGTCGGGGTCGTCGAGCTCGTGGAAGCCGCCGAGGGTGAACCCCATCTCCGGCAGCCTCCGGTCGGTCGCCCACCGCGTGCAGATCGCCTCGACCTCGGCACGTTGTGCGTCGGCGAGCGCGTCGAAGGTCGTCCACTCGTCGCGGACCCCCTCACGGTCGGCCCGGTTCGAGGCCGTCCGGAGGTCCTGCCGCTTCTTGCCGCGCAGGTCGAACGTGGCGACGTCGAGCACCGACTCGACCCCCACGGGCAGCGCGGTCCACCCCTCGGCGGCGAGGATCTGCCGCACCGGTTCGTGCACGCTCGTGAACGCGGGCACCCAGCCGTTCCGGTCGCAGAAGGCGGTGAACGCGGACACGACCTCAGCGCGGTCCGCCGCGCTGCACGCCGGGTCCGACACGGTGAGCGCCACGTCCCCGCGGACCCGGTACGCCACGGCCCCGCGTCCGTCCGGGTGCGTCCAGGTGGCGTTGCCGCGCCAGGTGCCCATGTGGCCGAGGGATCCGGCATCGCCGACGCGCAGCATGTCGACCAGGGCACCGCGGCCGTTGGTGGCTGCACGGAACCGCGAGCGGACGAGACGGCCGCGGAGCGCCAGGACCGTCAGCAGCACCATCGCCGGCACGAGCCACGCGCCGAGCAGCGTGACCTGCCACTCGATCGCGTCCAGCCCGAGTCCGCGCCACTGCACGGCGTCGTCGGTCATCGGTTCGATGAGGAACACGTCGGCGAGGACGGCGGTCAGCGTCACGAGCACGCCGACGGCGAGCACGATGCCCGTGCGCCGGCCACGCTGCACGAGCCAGGCGGACACCAGCAGGAGCAGCCCGACGATGACGACCGCACGGTCGCTCATGGCGTCGGCGAACACCGAGAGCACACCGTCCGGGTCCGGCACGACAGGGGTCACCAGGGTGCCCGCGCCGAGCGCGATGAGCGTCGCGACCACGCAGGTGCGTGCGCTGACCGTGTCACGCGCGGTCGGCGCGTCCGGACCGGAGGCCCGGCGTACCACGAACGAACCGGCTGCGGTGCCGAGCAGGGTCGCCAGGGCACGGGCGAGGTCCGACCCGTGGCCAGCGAAGAGCACGAGCGTGAGGACGACCGTCCAGAGCGCGGCTCGCGTGCGCCACCGGTGCTGCGCGGGCATCGCTGCCGACGCGGCACCGAGCAACGCGGCGGCGACGATCGACGGTGCGAAGAGCGGCTGTCCGACCGCGAGTTCGGCGTGCGCCTCGCCGAGCGCTGACCCGATGCTGACGGTGAGCAGGGTTCCGAGGACGCCGAGCGCCGGCGCCACCACGCCGATCACCACTGTGCGGATGGATCCGAGGGACCGTTCGGCGAGCACCGTCGTCAACACCACGAGGACCACGGCGAGGCACGCCACGGGCGGGTGGTGCGGGAAGTCGGGTTCGGCGTGAGCGATCCGCGCGCTCACCAGGAGCACGGCCGTCGCTGCGGCCACGGAGACGGGGAACCGGCGGAGTCGTCCGACGAGCGCTGCGGGTGTCACGTGATCATTGCATCGGTCCTGCTCGCCCGTGTCATCAGTCGGCGGCATGAGCGCGGCGGCTCCCCGTCCTCCGAGAGGATGACCCGTGCGCCAGCTGACGTCGCGGCCGAGCCGCGGACCGGACCCGGCGGGGTCGTCGGTCGCACCGCGTAACGGACGGGAGGCCCGGTACCAGCTGGTACCGGGCCTCCCGTCCGTCGTGTGGTCGCGACTAGCGCGCGGCGAGCTCCGACACGATGCCGTCACCGGGTGCGGCCTGCACCAGGTCCGCCTCGATCTCGGCGCGCTCGAGGATGCCCTCGATCTTGCGGATGCGGCCACGCGGGACGATCGTGACGACCGTGCCCTCCTTGCCGGCACGACCCGTGCGGCCGGAACGGTGCATGTACGCCTTGTAGTCGTCCGGGGCGTCCGCCTGCACGACGAGCGAGACGTCGTCGACGTGGATGCCGCGGGCGGCGACGTCGGTGGCGACGAGCACGTTGACGCGGCCGCTGGTGAGCAGCTGCAGGTTGCGCGTGCGGCGCGACTGGTTCAGGTCACCGTGGAGCGAGGTCGCGCGGATGCCGGCGTCCTCGAACTGGTCGGCCAGACGCTCGGCGTAGGCACGCGTCCGGGCGAAGACGATGGTCTTGCCGTCGCCGGCGACCAATTCCTCGAGCAGACGGTCCTTCTCGCGCTGCTCGACCACGAGGACACGGTGGTCGATGGTCGAGGACGCCTGGTCCTCACCCGCGACCTCGTGCACGCTCGGCTCGTGCAGGAACTGCTCGACGAGTGCCGCGACCTGGGTGTCGAGCGTCGCGCTGAACAGCAGCTTCTGCGCGCGGTTGCCCTGCGGGGTGACCTCGGCCGTGGCGGCGAGGATCTCCTGCACCGGTTCGAGGAACCCGAGGTCGCACATGTGGTCGGCCTCGTCGAGCACGGAGATGATGACCTCGCTGAGGTCGAGCTTCCCCTTGTTCATGAGGTCCTGCACACGGCCGGGGGTGCCGACGATGATGTCGACGCCGCGCTCGAGCGCGCCCTCCTGGCGGCCGTAGGGGACGCCGCCGTAGATCTGCGTCGTGAACAGGCCGACCGAGCGGGCGATCGGCTGCACCGTGCGGTCGATCTGCAGGGCGAGCTCACGGGTCGGCGCGAGGATGAGCGCACGCGGGGCGCGGCCCATCTTGCGCTTCGTGCCGCCGCCGTGCTCCATGAGCTTCTCGACCAGGGGCGCACCGAAGGCGATGGTCTTGCCGGAACCGGTCCGGCCTCGGCCGAGGACGTCCTTGCCGGCGAGCACGTCGGGGATCGTCGCCGCCTGGATCGGGAACGGGCTCGAGGCGCCGAGCTCCTGCAGGGCCCGGGAGATGTTGCCGCCGATGCCGAGGTCGCCGAAGGTCACGCCCTCGACGTCGGACGCGATGGTGGCCTCGGCCTGGAGCTTCTCGAGCTTGACGTCGTCGGCCGGCACGAACTTGCCACGCTCGGGCTCGTCGAACGAGCGGCGCGGGGTGCGGTCGTCGCGGTCGAACGAACGACGCGGACGGTCGTCGTTGTCACGACGGGGCGCACGGTCATCGCGGTTGAAGCTGCGCGGGGCACGCTCGTCACGGTCGAACGAACGACGCGGGCGGTCGTCGTTGTCACGACGCGGGGCACGCTCGTCACGGTCGAAACGACGCGGGGCACGCTCGTCACGGTCGAAGCGACGGGGACGGTCGTCGTTGTCACGACGCGGGGCGCGATCATCGCGATCGAACGAGCGACGCGGGCGGTCGTCGTTGTCGCGACGGGGCGCGCGGTCGTCACGGTTGAAGCTGCGCGGGGCACGCTCGTCACGGTCGAACGAACGACGCGGGCGGTCGTCGTTGTCACGACGCGGCGCACGGTCGTCACGATCGAAGCGCCGCGGGGCACTGGGCCCCTGCGAGCCGGTTCCGGCGCGACGCGGAGCTTGCGGAGCGTCGGGACGGCCGTGCGAGTAGGGAGCATCACGGTTGTAGCCGCGACCACCACGGTCGTCGCGATCGGGGCGCCGCTGGCCGCCGCTGTCTCGCGGCTCCCAGTTCGGACGGGCCGGACGCTCGCCCTGCGACGCGCGACCGCGACGCTCCTCGGCGTCCCAGCGCTGCTTCTGACGCGGCTGCGACGAGTCGGCGGCGCGGAACCCCCGGTGCTTGCTGCTGCGGGCGGCGGGGGTGCCGTTCGGGTGGCGGACGCGGTCGGAGGCGCGGTTGTCCGCGCCGCCCTTGTTGTACGGGGCCATGGCTACTTTCTCGGGTGCGCAACGTACCGCAGCGCCCGACAGCGACATCGGCGGGGGCTGCTTGCGGAGAGGGGGTTCATCCCGTCGCGAGTCGACGTGATTCCAGCCCTCGAGCAACACACACCCAGCAGAATTTCCGTGATCACAATGTCACGACGTCGAAGGCCGACCGATCGAGTCTACGCGAGCCGCTGCCCTGACGCCAGCCCCGATGCGAACGCAGGCCGGTCGGGCGGGGTGATCCGTGCCTCCTGGCCGCACCGGACACGACGCGTCACGGCGAGCCCAGCCGGAACAGCCGCTGCAGCCCCCACCCGGTGACGCGGACGAGCGCCTCGACCACGATCCCACCGCTCATCTTCGACTCGCCCCGCTCGCGCTCCACGAAGGTGATGGGGACCTCGGCGACGACGGCACCGGCCCGGACCGCACGTCGGGCGAGGTCGACCTGGAAGCAGTAGCCGGCCGAGGCGATGTCCTCGGCGACGAGCGAACGGAGGAGGTCCGCGCGGATCGCGCGGTAGCCCCCGGTGAGGTCGCGGACCCGGACACCGAGCGCGATCCGACTGTAGAAGGAGCCGCCGCGCGACAGGGCGATCCGGTGCCACGGCCAGTTCACGACCGAGCCACCGCGCACCCAGCGCGAGCCGATGACCAGGTCGGCACCCGCCGCACAGCGTTCGAGCAGCCTGCCGAGTTCTTCGGGCCGGTGCGAGCCGTCGGCGTCCATCTCGACCAGGACGTCGTGGTGGCGCTCGAGCCCCCAGGCGAACCCCGCCAGGTAGGCGGCACCGAGGCCGGCCTTCTCGGTGCGGTGCAGGACGTGCACACGCTCGTCGTCCCGGGCGAGGGCGTCCGCGATCGCGCCGGTGCCGTCGGGGCTGCCGTCGTCGACGACCAGGACGGCGACCTCGGGACGTGCCGCGAGGACGCGGGCGACGACCGACTCGATGTTCTCGCGCTCGTCGTACGTGGGGATGACGACGAGCGTCCCTCCACGGGCACTGCGAAATGTCAAGGATTACCCCGTTGGTGTCTGAGTTGGCTTGGATATCAGCACAACGTATACGCAACACCACGACGGAGGCCAGCATGCGAGCGCGCACGGTGACCCGCACACTGCCCGACTGCCTCATCACCCTCGCGCTCTACGCACTCGCGCGGGTGGTGACGACCGCCACGCTCACCGTCGGCTTCGCGTTCACCGATCCGGTCGGGTTCGGCGACACGGCCGACCCGAAGGGGTTCTTCGAACGCTCGACCGCCTGGGACGGCCAGTACTTCCTCGAGATCGCGCGGCAGGGCTACCCGAGCACACTGCCCGTCGACGACACCGGCGCCGTCCAGCAGAACGCCTGGGCGTTCCTCCCGGTGTTCCCGGCGCTCGTGCGGGCGGTCAGCACGACCGGCGCCGACCCCGCGGTCGTCGCGGTGCTGCTGGCGACGGTGTTCGGCGGCGCGGCGTCCGTCGCACTCGTGTCCCTGCTGCGTCCCCACGTCGGCCGGACCACCGCGCTGTGGTCGGGCGTGTTCTTCGCGTTCGGGCCGGTGTCGTTCGTCTTGCAGATCGCCTACGCCGAGTCGCTCGGCCTGCTGCTCACGTTCGCCGCACTCGTCTCGATGCAGCGCCGGCACTACTGGACGGTCCTGCCGATCGTCACGGTTCTCGCGTTCACCCGGCCCGGGGCGCTCGCGATCCCGTTGGCGCTCGCGCTGCACGCCGTGCTCCGGCTCGTGCAGCGCGACGCCGTGCCCGTGCGGGAGCGTGTCGCGATCGTCGTCACCGGCCTGGTCACGGCAGCGGCGGGCCTGGCGTGGCCGGTCGTGGCGGCGCTCGTCACCGGGGTTCCCGACGCCTACTTGCAGACCGAACTCGCGTGGTGGCGGCTCCACCTCGACGTGCACCACTTCGCGCCGCTGACACCGTGGTTCCTGCAGGCCGACCGGTTCGCGGGCACGCTCGGTGTGGTCGCTGTGCTCGTCGCGGTCGGCGCGACGGGATGGTGGCTGTCGTCGCGCTCGACGCGCCGGATCGGCTCGGTGCCGCTGCTCGGCTCGGCCTCGTACCTGCTCTCCCTGTTCGCGACGTTCTTGCCCCAACAGAGCTTGCCGCGGCTGCTGCTGCCGGCGGCCCCGCTGCTCGGTGCGCCGCTCCTGCACCGCACCGCGCTGCGACGGGGCATCGTGCTCGGTGGCTGCGTGCTCGCGCAGCCCGCAGCGGTGTGGGTGCTGTTCCTCACCCACAATCCCTGAGCCGGTGGGTCAGGACTCGGCGAGCCGACGACGCTGCTCGGCGACGTCGAAGTCGGCCTTCGGCCACGACAGGTGCATGTCCTCCAGCGCCCGAAGCAGGAGCTGCTGCACGGCGAGGCGTGCGTACCACTTGCGGTTCGCCGGCACGACGTACCAGGGCGCCTGCGGGGTCGACGTGCGATCGAGGGCGATCTGGTACGCCTGCTGGTAGCGGTCCCAGAGCAGACGGTCGTCGATGTCGCTCGGGTTGAACTTCCAGTGCTTGTCCGGACGGTCGAGCCGGTCACCGAGACGCTCGCGCTGCTCGTCCTTCGAGATGTGCAGCATCACCTTGACGATGGTCGTGCCAGCGGCGGCGAGGCCGTCCTCGAAGGCGGTGATCGCGCCGTACCGCCGCTCGATCTCGTCCGGCGCGGCGATGCCGCGGACGCGCTGGGCGAGCACGTCCTCGTAGTGGGAGCGGTCGAACACGCCGAGCTGTCCGGCTGCCGGCAGCTGCTTCTCGATGCGCCACAGGAAGTCGTGCTCGCGTTCCTCGGCCGTCGGGGCCTTGAAGCCGGCGTAGTGCACGCCGTTCGGGTCGACCGCGCCGACGACGTGCGAGACGATGCCACCCTTGCCCGCGGTGTCCATCGCCTGCAGCACGAGCAGCACCCGGCGCTCGTCCCCCGCGGTCGACGCCGCGTACAGGCGCTCCTGCAGGGCGGCGAGCCGCGAGGCGCCCGCGGCGAGCGCTTCGAGGCCGTCGATCTTGCGACCGGGGAAGCCCGGCGTGCCGTCGGGGTCGACCTGGTCGAGGCGGAACCCGGGTTCGACACGCAGCAGCGGTTCGGGATCGGCGTTCCAGGCCTTGCGACTGCTCACGGGTCCTCCTGCGGTGCTCCGGTCGGCGACTGCCGTGCTCATCCTCGCACTGCCGGGTGACGCCGGTGCAGCCGGTCTGCACCGGGAGCGCAGTCCGGGGGTCGCCCGCTCGGGGGTCGCCCGCTCGGGGGTCGTCCGCTCGGGTTCCTCCGTTGGGGTGACGTGGGCGGTCGCCGGTGCGGCTAGCGTGGACGTGATGAAGTCCGGCCGCCGCTCAGTGCTCGCGCTCGTCGCCGCGGTGGTGGCGCTCGGCGCGATGGCGTCCTGCAGCACGGATCCGGTCGGCGACGAGAACGCCACCGTCACCGCGGACAGCGTCATCTACCCGCTGTCGCTCCGGTACCACGGCATCGATGTGGTGGCCGACGTGCCCTACGGCACTGACCCGCTGCAGCGCCTCGACGTGTGTCTGCCGGCCGACAGCGAGCCCGCGACGACGGCGACCCCCACCGCGACACCGTCCGCCTCGGCCACCGCCGACCCGGAGGCGGTCGAGGCCACGACCGGACGCCCCGCGGTCCTGATGATCCACGGCGGCAGCTGGTCGCACGGCGACAAGGCGACGGCCGCGTACCGGTCCGTGTGCAAGTACCTGGCGTCCGAGGGCTTCGTGACGTTCAACGTCGACTACCGGCTGGCGCCGACGGATCCGTTCCCTGCCGGGCTCGACGACGTCCGACGTGCGCTCGACTACGTGTTCCGCCCGGCGACGCTCGAGACCTACGACGTCGACTCCCAGCGCGTGGGCGTGTTCGGTGGGAGCGCCGGCGGCAACCTCGCCGCGATGCTCGCCGTCACCGACCACGACTCCGCCGCGTACGCCGACGGCGACCGGATCCGCGCCGTGGTCGACCTGAGCGGGCCGACGAACCTGACCACCCGGTCCACCGAGCCCGACGGGGTGTCCGCGGCCTTCCAGCGCAAGCAGCTGCTCTACCTGGGGTGCCGGTCCTACGCCAGGTGCCCGGCGGCCACCCGGGCGTCGCCGGAGTTCCACGTCACCTCGGACACGGCGCCGTTCTTCATCGGGCACTCCACCGACGAGTTCATCCCGTTGTGGGAGTCGCAGGAGTTCGCCGCGACACTCCGATCCCACGACGTCCCGGTGACGTTCGTGGCGGTCGAGGGCACGGCGCACTCGATCGCGCAGCTCGACGAGGCGATGAGCCGCCGGGTGGTCACCTTCCTGCGGACCCAGCTCGGCTGACCGGACGACCGACCGCGTGCCCCGGGTGGGTGGCACCCGGAGTCGGGACTGCCGCTGCGGAGCCCGTGGCCGCAGACTTCGGTGGTGACCGACACCTCGACCCGCCCTGCCCGCGCCGCTGCGACGCGCTGGGACCGCCCTGCGCTGCAGACGTTCGCGGAGCTGCTGCTCGGGCTGTCGTTCGTCACCGCGGTGGCCTTCGGCGGCTACGCCTCGGTCACCGGGCAGCTGGCCGTCGTGTCGCAGGGCGCCGCCGTGGTGTTCCTCGTGACGCTGACCCTGGTGCTGGTGTCGTGGTTCCGGGGCGTCGAGCGCGAGGAACGAGCCGAGCCGGTCGTCGTCTCGCCCCTCGCCGCGGTCGACGCCGAGTACCGCCGCTAGGCAGCGCTGCCGGAACGCTCCGCTCGCCGCCGCTGTCGTTCCGCCCGACGCTCCGCACGTTCCTGCCGTCGCTCGGCACGCGCCTGCTTCCGGGTCTTTCCCGCGGCGATCCGGTCCGTGTTGCGTTCGCGGGCCCGCTCGACCACGAAGTACAGCGCCGGCAGCACCACGAGCGTCAGCAGTGTCGAGGACACCAGACCACCGATCACGACCAGCGCCAGCGGCTGCGAGATGAAGCCGGACTTGCCGGTCAGTCCGATCGCCATCGGCAGCAGCGCGAAGATCGTCGCCATCGCCGTCATGAGGATCGGACGGAGGCGTCGTGTCGCGCCCTCGATCAGGGCCTCACGCACCCGCAGCCCGCGTCGTCGGTACTGGTTGACGAGGTCGATGAGCACGATGGCGTTCGTCACGACGATGCCGACGAGCATGAGCAGACCGATGAGCGACGCGACGCCGATCGGGACACCGGATGCGATCTGCAGCAGGATCGCGCCCGTCGCAGCGAACGGCACCGACACGAGCAGCAGCAGCGGCTGGAGCAGGCTCCGGAACGTCGCGACCATGATCACGTAGACGATCAGCACGGCGACCAGGACCGCGAGCCCGAGCTGCGAGAACGCCGACGACTGGCTGGCGGCGACGCCACCGATGGAGGCGGTCGCACCCTTCGGCAGGTCGAGTTCGTCGACCGCGGTCGTGACGGACTGCACGGCCGCACCCAGGTTGGTGGCGTCCGGCGTCACGGTGATCGTGGCGGTGCGGGCGGCGTTCGTCGTGGTGACGGTGGTGGGGCCCTCGGACTCCTCGACCGTGGCGACGTCGGACAGCGGGACGGTGCCGGTGCTCGTCGGGACGTCGAGGGCACGGAGCGCGGCGATGGTGGTCGGCGGCTCCGGGTCGGCGATGTAGACGTCGAGCGTCGCGTCGTCGATCTCGATGCTGCCGGTGTCCCGCGGTGAGACCGCGGCGGCGACGAGGCCGCCCACCTGGGTCTCGGTGACACCGAGCGACGCGGCCTTGGCACGGTCGACCCGGACGGCGAGGAACGGTTCCGCGGCGGAAAGGTTGCTGGTGGCGGCCGTGGTGTCCGGCACCGACTGCATGGTCTTCAGCACCTGGCGCGATGCCGTCTCGAGCTGCGACTGGGTCGGCGCGGTGACGTCGACCTCGATGTCGCTGCTGCCGCCGAACCCGCCGCCGGAGGACGCGATGGTGACCTCGCCGACGTCCTTGATCGACCCGATCGCCTTGCGGGCGTCAGCCTGGATCGTCGGCTGGTCGGCCTCGGCGTCGGTCGTCACGGCGTACTGCACCGAGGCGCTGCCGCCACCGCCGAACGCGGCCTGGATCGACTGGCCGCTCGTGCCGATGGTGGTCTGCACGGTCTCGACGCCGTCGACGTCCTGCAGCGCCCGCTCGACCTTGCGCGCGGACTCGGACTGGACGGCGAGGCTGGAACCGGCCTTCAGGTCCTGCGTGACCGTGAACGTGTTCTGGCCCGAGTCGCCGAGGTAGTTCGTGGTGACGAACGGCAGCGTGGCGGCCGTGCCACCGAGGACGATCACGGCGAGCAGGATGACGACGACCGGCTTCCGGACGACCCACCGGAGCACCGGCAGGTAGACGCGGCGCAGGCGGTCGACCCGGCCGGCGTCGTGCAGGTCCGCGGCGGAGGCGAGCGCGCCTTCCGAACGGTCGCGGTCGCGGTCACGGTCACGGTCACGATCGGCATCAACCGCCGACGGTGCTGCTGCCGCTGCTGTGTCTGCGCCTTCGCCTGCGTCTGCGTCCGCGTCCGCGTCCGCGGCCGTCGGCGCGTCGCCCGGCTTCGCCTTCGGCGGGCGGAGCCACCAGTACGCGAGCACCGGGACGATCGTGAGCGAGACGAACAGCGAGGCGACGAGCGCCAGGGTGACCGTCACGGCGAACGGCCGGAACAGCTCCCCGACGAGTTCGGCGACGAAGGCCACCGGCAGGAACACCGCGACGGTCGTCAGGGTCGAGGCGGTGACCGCACCGGCGACCTCGCGCACGGCGTCGCGCACGGCCTGGCCGCGGTCGACGCCGGGGAGCAAGTGCCGCTTGATGTTCTCGATGACGACGATGGAGTCGTCGACCACGCGGCCGATCGCGATCGTGAGCGCGGCGAGCGTGATGATGTTGAGCGTGTACCCGGCCGCGCGCATGCCGATCGCGGCGAGGAGCACCGACGTCGGGATCGAGATCGCGGTGACGAGCGTGGAGCGCCAGGACAGCAGGAACACCAGGATGACGAGCACCGCGAAGGCCAGGCCGAGCAGGCCTTCCTCGGCCAGGGAGTCGATGGACTGTTGGATGTAGGGCGCCTGGTCGAAGACGACGGTGAAGCGGGGGTCGCCCTCGATCTTGTCCTCGATGCCGGGCAGGGCCGCACGCACGGTGTTCGAGACGTCGACGGTGTTGGCTTCCTGCGTCTTCGTGATCGAGATCGTCAGGGCCTGCTGTCCGTCCACACGACTGATCGAGGTGCGCGGGGACTGCGTGATGGCGACCTTCGCGACGTCGCCCAACGTGGTGTCGGTCGGGGTGGCCGCGGTCGTCGACGTGTCCGTCGCCGCGGATCCCGTCGGCGCAGCACCGGTCGCATCCGTGCCGGTCCCCGTCGTCCCCGTGCCGGTCGCGCCCGCGGCCGTGCCGTCACCGGACGACGCCGCGCCGTCGGCACCTGCGGCCCCTGCCCCGGCCGCGCCCGAACCGGAAGAACCGGAAGAACCCGACGAGCTCGACGAGCTGGTCAGTGGCAGGGCCCGGATGTCCTTGAGCGAAGCGATCCGCTCACCCGTCTGCACCGACAGCGTCGAGCCGTCCTCGGTGATGGTTCCGCCGGGGATCAGGGTGCCGTTGTCGTCGAGCGCGTCCGAGATGGCCGTCTGGCTGAGGCCGCGCGCGGCGAGCTCGTCCTGGTCGGGCGTGATGACGACACGACGGCCGGGGTTGCCGAAGACGTCCGCCTGTCGCACACCGTCGAGCTTCTCGAGGTCGGGGATCGCCGAGGCCTGCAGCCGGTCGACGAGCTGCTCCTGGTTGCCGGACGCCGAGACCGCGACCTGCAGCACCGGCAGGTCGTCGAAGGACCCCGTGACGATCTGCGTCTGCACCGAGTCCGGCAGCGACAGGGCGTTCACCGCGGTCTGGATCTTGTCCTCGGCGCTGGCCAGGTTCGAGCCGTACTGGAACGACGCCGACACCACGCTCTGCCCCGTGGACGAGGTCGCACTGGTGGACTCGAGGTCCGGGACGACCTGGATCGCCTGTTCGATCTTGGTCGAGACGTCGTTCGACACGACCTCTGGCGTGGCGCCGGGGTAGGCGCTGACGATCGCGACCTGCGGGAACTCGACGCTCGGGATCAGCTCCTGCTTGAGGCTGGAGAGCGCGATGCCGCCGAAGACCGCGACGACGATCGTGACGAGCGCGATGAGGGCCCGGTTGCGCAGGCTGAAGACCGAGAGGAGGTGCACGACATCGATCCTCGCAGGAGCGACCGACGAACGTTCAGTTCCGGGCCAGGACCCGCCGACGGATCGGGACCCGCCGGACGATCAGGACCCGCCGAGCAACAGGTACGCCCCGAGCACCGCGACGGTGCCGACCACCCCGGCCCCCAGCGCCACCACGCGCCCGACCGGCGACCGCGCGCCGACGACCCCGATGCCGAGGAGCACCACCCCGACCACGATCTCGACGATCCACGTGCCGTGCCCGGTCGTCGCCGCGACCTGCAGGAGTCCGCGGACGCCTTCGCCGAGGAGCACCGCGGCGGTCACACCGAACGCCCCCGCCCGCCACCGGGCGTCATCGGAGCGCACGGCCACGGCGACCGCTCCGGCCAGCAGTCCGGCCGGGACCCCGAGCAGCACCCACGGGTTCGTGATCGACAACACGTCCGGGAACCCGCGCAGGACCGTCGTGGCCCAGTACCCGACGTGCATGAGTTCGAGGAGCACGACGCCGAGCACCGTCGCCAGCGGCAGGGCGATCCGGCCCGCTCGGGCTCCGGCCACCAGGCACAGCAGCGCGGCAACCACGAACCAGGGGCCGGCGGAGTTCGACACGGAGGCGAGCGCGGGCACGGCCTGCCCGAACGCGGTCAGGACCCCCGCCAGGAACGCCCCGCTCAGCGCGATGGTGACCCGCACCACGGCGGGGACCGCCGCGGGCGGCTCGACCGACGTCGGCACAGCGGAGCGGGTTCCGGCGGACAGGGTCGCGTTCATGGCACCAGCCTCGCCGGACCCCACTGAAGCCGCATCACCCCGGGGAGCGAGAACCCCCGACCCGACCTCACCCCAGAGGATGACGCCGAGCCCCGGGGATGACGCCGAGCCCCGGCGGACGACATCGAGCCCCGGCGGACGATCCCGAGCCCCGCAAGACACCGAGCCCTGGACGACGCACCTCTCAGACCACCGCCGCCAACGACCCCCGCACCCCGGTCGACTCGCCGCCCACCCGCTCCCACGCGCGTGACAGCACGTCGACCAGGCGCCCCCGGTCGGCCGGGGCCATCGTGAACGGCACCCGCAGGAACCGCTCGAACCCGCCGTCCGGCCCGAACACCCCGCCGGAGGCGAGCACCACGCCCTCGGTCCGCGCGGCGAGCACGAGCGCGCTCGACACGGGTCTGCCGAGCCCCACCCACGTCGTCAACCCGCCCGCCGGTGCCGGGACGTCCCACTCCGGCAGCCGGGCCCGGAGCGCGCCCACGACGGCGTCGCGACCTTCGCGCAGGGACGCACGCCGCGCCTCCAGGACGGCAGCCGTGCGCGGGACCAGCTCGCGCACGACCAGCTGGTCGAGCACGGGGGTACCGAGGTCGCCGGTCGGGCGGGCGAGCAGCAGCCGCTGCAGCAGCGCCGGGTCGGCGCGGATCCAGCCGATCCGCAGCCCACCCCAGAAGACCTTGGCGGCGGAACCGATCATCACGACCGACGCCCCCGTCGGGTCCGCCGCTGCCAACGGCGGCGACGGCGAACCGTCGATCCGGAGCTCCCCCATCGTCTCGTCGGCGATGACGGTCGTGCCGACCGAGGCCGCGGTCGACAGCAGGAGCTGGCGGGTCGATGCGGACATGGTCGCACCGGTCGGGTTGTGGAGCTCGGGCATGACGTACGCGACCGAGGGCGCGGTCCGGCGGAGCGTCGTCTCGAGCGCGGCGGCGTCCCACCCGGTCCGCGCGTCGACGGGGACGCCGACCAGGCGGCCGCCGGCCTCGCGGAAGGCCTCGTGCGCGTGCGGGTAGGTCGGCGACTCGACGAGCACGGCGTCGCCGCGGCGGACGAGCACGCGTGCGAGCAGCGCGATGGCGTGCTGCGCGCCGATCGTCACGATGACCTGGGCGGGATCGGTGGGCAGCCCGCGCTCGGTGTAGCGGGCGGCGATCGCGGCCCGCAGGCCGGGGTCGCCGACGGTGTCGTAGCCGATGCCGGCGAGCGCCGCCGGCACGTGTCGGACCGCTCGCTCGACGGCCTCGTCGATGCCGGGGGCCGCGTGCAGGGCAGCCTTGCGGAGGTCGAGCACGTCCCCCTCGACGACCCCGCCGAGGCGTTCGGGGTCGGGCCGGCCGACCAGGTCCCGGGGCAGGTGGACCACGCTGCCGGAGCCACGGACGGACACCAGGAACCCGTCCGAGCGCAGTCGGGCGTAGGCGTTCGCCACGGTGGTGCGCGAGACGCCGAGGGCTGCGGCCAGTCCGCGCTCGGCCGGCAGCCGGACCCCCTGGGCGACGCGACCGTCGATGACCAGGACCCGGAGGGCGTCGGCGAGCGCCTCGTAGGCGGGGGCGGTGGTGCCGGCGCGCCAGTCGGTCAGCAGGTGGGCGGCGGCGCGAGCACTGATGAGAACCGGGGGCACGGGTCCACGGTAGCGCGATTGGCTCTCGACCAGCAGGCCAATCCATCGCGACGATGGGACCATGCCCCGCCGCACCGCCCTCACCCTGCGCTTCGTCCAGCTCTTCGTCGGGCTGTTCCTCTACGGCGCCTCGACCGCACTGCAGGTCCGCGCGGTGGTCGGTGTGAGCTCGTGGACCGTGCTGACCCAGGGGCTCGAGAACGTCGTCCCGTGGTCGTTCGGCGTCATCACGGTCGTGTCGAGCGGGGTCATCCTCCTGCTCTGGATCCCGCTCCGCCAGAAGCCGGGCATCGGGACGCTGCTGAACGCCCTGGCGATCGGACCGAGTGCCGACCTGGTGCTCTGGCTCGTGCCGGAGCCGTCGGGGATCGTCGCCCGGATCGGGCTGTTCGCGGCGGGGCTCGTGCTGCTCGCGGTCGCGACGGCGTTCTACATCGGTGCGGGGTTCGGCACCGGGGCACGGGACGGCCTGATGGTCGGCCTGCACCAGCGGCTCGGCTGGCCGATCTGGCTCGCCCGGACCCTGGTCGAGGTCACCGTGGTGATCGTCGGGTGGGTGCTCGGCGGGGACGTCGGCGCCGGCACCGTCATCGCGGCGTTCGCGATCGGGCCGATGGTCCAGCCGCTCATGCCGCACTTCCGCCGGTTCCCGTGGAGCCCGGAGCGCCGGATCGTCCAGGAGGCGCGCCCCACCCCCGTCACGCACGCTTCGTGAGCAGGAACGGTCGGGTCGCACGGCCCCACCCGACCACTTCTGCTCACCATCCGCCCGGCACCCTTGCGGAGCGCCGAGTCGCGATATAACGTGACCTCGACAGACGCGATACATCGCGAGTTCCAGGAGGCACCATGGCGCAGGAGAAGTGGCTCGTCGACGAGCCCAAGGTCATCGACACCGGCATCGTGCGCACCGTGCGCGTCGGTCTCGTCGGCGGACAGGTGGACGTCGTCGCGCACGACGAGCCGACCGCACGGGTCGAGATCCACAGCGTGTCCGGCAAGCAGATGCTCGTCGAGGTCGACGGCGACACGCTCACCGTCGACCACCCCCAGGTCCGGTGGGACGACCCCATCGGGTTCCTGAAGTCCTTCCGCGGCAAGGCCCACGCCGACGTTAGCATCCTGGTCCCCCGCGACGCCGGCATCACGCTCGGTGTCGTCTCGGCCGGTGCGCTGCTCTCCGGCACGAACCGCGGCGCGACCCTCAACACGGTGTCCGGCGACCTGGTGGTCGACGGCGTCGCGGGTGACGTCACGGTCAACGCCGTCTCGGGCGCCACCACGATCCGCGACCTCGACGGCGCCCTCACGGTGCACACCGTCTCCGGCGACGTCGTGGCCACCGGTGAGATCCCCCGGTTCCAGGCCGATGGCGTCTCCGCCGACGTCGTGCTGGACCTGCACGGGAT
Organism: Curtobacterium sp. MCBA15_007; assembly: GCF_001864905.1. Lineage (NCBI taxonomy): Bacteria > Bacillati > Actinomycetota > Actinomycetes > Micrococcales > Microbacteriaceae > Curtobacterium > Curtobacterium sp. MCBA15_007. The sequence goes on along the minus strand of NZ_MJGM01000018.1, from coordinate 9,978 downwards.
CCCCGAGTCCGCCCGCATCAACACGGTGTCCGGCGCGGTGAGCGTCCGGCTCGAGGACGGCGTCGCCTACAACTGCACGGTCAACACCGCGACCGGCAAGCTGCAGTTCGACGACGCCGAGATCCGCGGCGTGCGCGGCTCGTACGTCAAGCAGGGCGGCGAGCTGTCCGGCCAGTGGCTCGACCTGCGGGTGAACTCCGTGTCCGGCGACATCGCGGTGCTGCACGCCCCGCCGGTCGCCGAGGCGCCGGCCGCACCGACGCCGCCGACGACTGCGCCGAGCACGCCGACGGCTCCGACCACCCCGACGAACGACAGCGAGGTGCCCGAATGAGTCCCGTCTTCGCCCACGGCCACCTGCGTCTCTACCTGCTCGTCCTGCTCGCAGACCACCCCATGCACGGCTACGAGCTCATCCAGGCACTCGGCGACCGCTTCGGCGGCACCTACGTGCCGAGCGCCGGCACCGTCTACCCCCGGCTCGCGAAGCTCGAGGACGACGGCCTGGTCACCAAGACCGCCGACGGCCGCAAGACCGTCTACGCGATCACGGACGCCGGTCGCGCCGAACTCGCGGCGCGTGCCGACGAGATCGCCGCGGTCGAGTCCGGCCTGAGCGACTCGGTGAAGTCGTTGGCCGACGGCGTGCGCGCCTCGGTGGGCGAGGCCATGCGCTCGCTCCGTGCCGACCTGGCCGCCGCGGCCGAGAGCCCGGCGACCGGTTCCACCGAGGAGCCCGTGTCCGTCCCGTCGGACAGCGCCCGCGCCATGCGCGAGCTCGAGATGGCACTGTCGTCGTTCCGGCAGCAGGTGCGCGCGGACCTGCGTCGTCGCGCGACCCGCGGCACGCTCGGTTCGGACACCGTGACGCGTCTGCGTGACGGCCTGGAGGCCCTGCGCAAGTCGCTCTGACGGCCCGCGGCCGACAGGCGGTGGCGACCAGGGCCTCCCGGCCGTCGTCCGCCCGCGGTCGCGACCGACGCATCCACGGAAGCTCACCGCCCCGCAACCGGTGGGTCGTCTGCCGACGGCCGCGTCGGCGCGAAGCCGGCGAACGCGTCGGACGCCGTCAGGGGTTCCCCGTGCGAGACGCGCGCGACGGTGGTGCGCACCGCCGCGAGCTGCCGGGCCAGCCGGTCCCGCTCGTGCTCCAGCCATCTCAGGTGCACCGTGAGTGCCGCGACGTCCTCGCCCTCGTCGTCGAGTCGTCGCGCGATGTCGGGCAGGGCGAAGCCGAGCCCGCGCAGCAGCAGGATCCGCTGCAGCCGGACCAGTGCGTGGTCGTCGTAGCGCCGGAGTCCACCCGCGCCGACGGCGGTGGCCGGCAGCAGTCCGACCGCCTCGTAGTGCCGCAGGGTCCGGCTCGAGACACCGGCGGAACGCGCCACCTCGGCGATGGCGTGGGGTGCTTTCGCAGCTGCGTCGTCGGTGCCTGTCGATGCGCTCATGCTCGCGACCGTACTGCTTGACGCTGCGTCAACCGCAGTGGGCACCGAGCAGCCGCCGCCGAGCGCCCGCGGCCGACCGGGAATGTGCGGCGGGGGAACCGTGTTGACTCGCGCCCGGAACTGAGTAGGTTTGCCGCTCGTGACGAACGAGATCCGGTCGTTGAAAGCGCGACTGATCGGGGATCCCCTCCCCTCCGAGAAGCTCGAAGGACAGCTCCTCCCGAAGCACCTGGCCCTGCCGATCTTCGCGAGTGACCCGCTGTCCTCTGTCGCGTACGCGCCGCAGGAACTCCTGATGATCCTGCTGCTCGGTGGCATGGCCTTCCTGACGTTCGCGCCGTGGGTCGCCGCACTCGTCGTGCTGCTGCTCGTCGTGGTCGTCGCCTCGTACCGGCAGCTCATCAAGGCCTACCCGTCCGGTGGTGGCGACTACGAGGTGGCGCACCGGAACCTGGGCGAGAAGGCCGGGCTGGTCGTCGCCAGCGCACTGCTCGTCGACTACGTGATGACGGTGGCGGTCTCGGTCGCCTCCGGCGTCGACAACATCATCTCGGCGCTCCCGATGCTCGACCACTTCCGCGTCGAGCTCGCCCTGCTGTTCGTCGTGCTGCTCGCCGCCGCCAACCTGCGCGGCGTGCGCGAGTCGAGCAAGGCCTTCGCGATCCCGACCTACCTGTTCGTGGCGAGCGTGTTCGTGATGGTCGTCACCGGGCTCGTCCGGGTCGCAGCCGGCAACGCCCCGGTCGCCGAGTCCGCGGCGTACACCGTGCAGAACGTGGAGCACACGACGCAGGCGGCGTTCATCCTGCTGCTCCTGCGTGCCTTCGCCTCGGGCTGCTCGGCCCTGACCGGCGTCGAGGCCATCGCGAACGGCGTGCAGGCGTTCCGTCGCCCGAAGATCAAGAACGCGCAGGCCACCCTGGTCGCGATGGGCGGCATCGCGATCGTCCTGTTCATCGGCCTCATCACCCTGGCACTCGTGTCGCACGTCCACTACGCCGAGCGCGCCTGCGACCTGCAGGGATTCGCGAACTGCGCGACCACGCCGCAGCGCTCCCTGATCGCGCAGATCGCGGCGGCGACGTTCGGCAACAACTCGGTGCTGTTCTTCGTGATCCAGGCGACGACCGCGGCGGTCCTGCTCCTCGCCGCGAACACGGCCTTCAACGGGTTCCCGCTGCTCGGCTCGATCCTGGCGCGCGACTCGTACGCCCCGAAGGCGCTGTCGACCCGCGGCGACCGCCTCATCTACTCGAACGGCGTCATCGTCCTCGCCCTGGTCGCCGCGGCCCTGCTCGTGGTCTACCGGGCGAACGTCACCAGCCTGATCCAGCTCTACATCATCGGTGTCTTCGTGTCGTTCACGCTCGGCCAGACGGGCATGGTCGTGCACTGGACGCGGCTGCTGCGGGCGGACCGCGACGGAACGGTTCCCGACGGCGACCCTGCCGTGAACCGTGGGCAGGTCGTCCGCTCCCGCACCATCAACGCGATCGGTGCGACCTTCACCTTCGTGGTGCTCGTCATCGTCACGATCACGAAGTTCACCCACGGTGCCTGGCTCGTGTTCCTGATCATGCCGGTGCTGTACGTGCTCATGCTCGGCGTGAACCGCTACTACCGCGACGTCTCGCACGAGATCGAGGCCGACGTCGAGACGAAGTTCGGCGCCACCGGCGACCACGCCATCGTCCTGGTGAACAAGCTGCAGAAGCCCGTGCTCAAGGCGCTCGACTACGCGGTCGCCGCCGAGCACGCGAGCATCGAAGCCGTGCACGTCGCCATCGACGACGCCGAGTCCCAGCGTCTGCGCGACCAGTGGGCGGAGTACGGCATCCAGGTGCCGCTGACGATCGTGCCGAGCCCGTACCGCGACATCTCGATGCCCCTGATCAAGTACATCAAGGCGCACCGGGCCGAGCACGGCTCCGAGGTCGTCACCGTCTACACGCCGATCTTCATCGTCGGCCACTGGTGGGAGGGGCTGCTCCACAACCACCGCGGCCGCCGCATCCGCAAGAAGCTGCTGCTCGTGCACGGCGTCACCGTGGCCCTGGTGCCGTGGCTGCTCGACTCGTCCGAGCTGCTGTACGGCCGCCGCTCCCGCCCGCTGCCCGGCCAGGAGCGCCGCGGTGAACCCGTCCGGCCCCCGCTCCGCCGGCCAGCGCAGCCCGGGTCGTCGGCCGAGGGCGCAGCCGAGGACCGCCTGCTCCGGTCCGCCGAGCGCAACAGCATCCAGCCACGCCGTGCGACCCGTCCGGCCGGCCCCGCCGAGGGCGTCGACCCCGCGCTCTGCACGGGCGAGATCCACGCCCTCGTCCCCTCGCCGCCGCGACGGGGAGCCGACGGGTCGTAGCATGTGGCCCCATGACCATCAGTGACCTGCGGACGTTCGCCACGTTCGACGGACACGGCGGCAAGGTCTCGAAGCGCGTCGAGGTGCTCGACCACGAACCGCCGGCCGGCAGCCCGCTCGAAGGACTCGTCGCCGTGCGCGGCGAGCACCCGCTCGGTGCGGTCGACGAGCGTGCCGCCGACGAGTCCGCCGCGCTCTCCCGGGGGGTCCCGAGCGTCGGGTGGGTCGACCCCGCCGCGCTCCGCGACTGGTACCGCCCCGACCGCGTCGTCCTGACCCGGCTCGAGGCGCGGCGTTCCGGCATCGAGCCCGGCGTCTACGCCGACTCCCGTGGGCGCGGTCGCGTCCGGATCGACGGCCTGGAGGCCCACCTCGCCCCTGACGGTCGGCCCGCCTTCCGCGCGCTGGCCGGGCCCGCCGCCGAGCCCGTCGTCGACGTGCCCCTGCCGACCGACCAGGCCGTCCGCCTGGTGGCGGTGACCGACGTCGCCGAGGGGCTCGAGGTCGTCACCGCGCCGGTGTCACCGTTCCTGCAGCCCGGTGAGCACCCGGCGTACGGCGACGACGTGGTCGGGTTGCCGCCACGTCCGGCGAGCGGCCTGGTCCGGGTCACGGCGTCGGTGCTGCTCGACGGCGAGCTGCACGAGGTCGACCGGATCGACGAACGTGCCGCGACGATCTGGATCCGGCGCGACGACCGCGTCGTGCCGATCGCCACGAGTGCCGTCGGGCCCGACCTGGTGCGGTACGCGGCCACCGCGGTCTGAGGCCGATCGGGGGACGCCGCTGCTGCGTGTCGTGCCGGGGGTGCGGCGTACGTTCGCGGACATGAGTGACGCAGACCGCGACCAGCAGCAGACCCCGGACGCACCGATCCAGGGCGAGACCCTCGGTGGCCCCCGACCCGACCCCTCCACCGACGCGAGCAAGGACCCCGAGCAGTGGGTCACCGGCGACGAGCCGATGACCGGACCGCAGCGCAGCTACCTCGACACCCTGGCCCGTGAAGCCGGCGAGGAACTCCCCGCCGACCTCACCAAGGCCCAGGCGTCGGAGCACATCGACCGCCTCCAGCAGCAGACGGGCCGCGGCGCCGATTCCTGAGAAGCAGTCCGCCCTTCGGCGGACCGCTGTCTGTGCATGCTCTGGGCATGTTCTGGCGAAGCGCGGTCAGTGCCCTGTCCGAGGATGATCGATGACGCGTCAACGGCTACCTTCGTGGCCATGCGAACGACATCGACCTCCATCGGCCTGACCGCGCTCCGCATCGTCCTCGGGGTGGTGTTCATCGCCCACGGTGCCCAGAAGTTCGCCCAGGGCATCCCGAACGTGGTGCAGGGCTTCTCGGGCATGGGTGTCCCCCTGGCCGAGGTCGCGGCACCCCTCGTCGCCGGCCTCGAGCTCGTCGGCGGCGTCCTGCTCGTGCTCGGTGTCGCGACCCGCGTCGTCGGCGTGCTGCTGGCCGTCGACATGGTGGTGGCCGGCGTCCTGGCCCACGGCTCGGCCGGCTTCTACTCGCAGGACGGCGGGTTCGAGTACGTGCTCGTGCTCGCGGTGGCCTCGCTCGCCGTGGCGCTGACCGGGCCCGGGCGGTTCTCGCTCGACGCCCTGGTGCTCAAGTCGTCGCGACGTCGTCGTGGCGTCGAGGAGCCCCTCCCCGCCTGAGCCGCGCGTCCCGGTTGCGTCTTCAGGCCGCCAGCGTGTCCATGACCTGGCGGGCGATCAGGCGTCCGGCCCGGTTCGCCCCGATGGTCGACGCCTGTGGGCCGTACCCGGCCAGGAACAGCCGCGGCTCCTCCGCCGACCGACCGTCCTCGACCACCACACCGCCCGCCGTGGTCCGCAGGTGCAAGGGCGCGAGGTGCCGCAGGTCAGCCCGGAACCCCGTCGCCCAGATCACCGCGTCGGCGTGCACGTGGGTACCGTCACTGGTCACCACGCCGCTCTCGTCCATCCGCGCGAACATCGGCTCGTCGCGCAGCACGCCACGGTCGATCCCGGCCCGGATCCGTCGCGACACGGGGACCCCGGTACCACTGACGATGCTCGGCAGGACCTCGCCGGCGCGGGCGGCGCGGTCCTGTTCGTCGACGGCGGCCACCGCGGACTCGACGTCGAGCGAGGCGGTCCCGGCCCAGACCATCGGGCGCCGCGTGAACCACCGCGTCGAACGGGCGACGCCGTCGAGCTCGAGCAGGAACCCGATCGCGCTCGTCCCACCGCCCACCACCACGACGTCCTGCCGGGCGAAGTCGGTGGCGCTGCGGTACTCGGTCGTGTCCACCTGGCGGCCGCGGAACACGTCGCGCCCCGGGTACCACGGCACGAAGGGCGTGCCCCACGTGCCCGAGGCGTTCACCACCACGTCGGCGCCGATGCGCGTGACGGTACCGTCGGCGCCCCGGGTCGTGACGCACAGCCCACCGTCCACCTCGCCGACTGCGCCGATGCGCGAGACGGACGTCACCGACACGGGCCGCCGCACCCGCAGGTCGTAGTGCTGTTCGAACCGGCGGTAGTACTCGCCGACGACGTCCCGCGCGGGTCGTGACCGGTCGGCGTCGTCGAACTCCAGGCCCATCGCGCGCATCCCGGGCAGGTCGTGCACCCGGTGCGCCGCCCCGAGCCGTAGGGCCTCCCACCGGAACTGCCACGCTCCTCCGGTGCTCGGCGCGCGGTCGAGGATCACCAGGTCGGTGCCGGGGACGAGCCCCAGGCGCCGCAGGTGGTATCCCACCGAGAGTCCCGCCTGCCCCGCACCGATCACCACCACGCGGGCGTGCTGGTCGACCGGGGTCTCGAGGGGTTCCGTCATCACTTCGATTCTGCTGTGCGGGCCAGCCGTCGCGCGACGTCCAGATCGAGGTACATGGTAGAGTGATCGGCAGATTTCAAACCACGAACCGTCTGGTTCCCCGAGTGATCCTCCGTCATTCGCCAGGACCGGACCAGAGCCGAACGAGGGGGTCACGCATGGGGCGCGGCCGTCAGAAGGCGAAGCACACCAAGGTCGCCCGTGAGCTGAAGTACTTCAGCCCGCAGACGAACTACGGTGCGCTCGAGCAGGAGCTCTCCGCCGGACAACACTCCGACGAGAACTACGTCGACCGTTGGGCGGACCAGTACGGTCCGGAACCGGCGGAAGACGAAGACGAGTTCGAGACCCAGGCAGACCAGAACAAGTCCGCCTGACATCTCTTGTAGTCGCGCCGCGCAGCCCTCGGGCAGCGCGGCGTTTCTGCGTGCCCGAACACGGCGTGGCCGGACACGGCGCGCCCAGACCGGGTCCGCCCGTGCATCCATCGGCGCGCCCGGGCCCCGGCTTCGAGTGGTCACGACTCCCCGCGCACACGATGCCGAGCGGTCAAGAACCGTCGGTTGCAGGCCCGCCAGGCGACGGTTCGTGACCACTCGCCGCACGCACCACGGCGCGGCGGAACCGGCCACCGGCACGGCACCGCACCGCACCGCACGGCAGGTCAGCCCGCGTAGTTCCCGACGAGCCGGACCGCGCCACCGTCGACGCCCTTGGCGCCCTGCTCGAAGCCGGTCAGGTCACGGGCGGACGTGGCGATCGTGCCGACGGGCCACGTCGGCATGCCGGCGGCGCCGAGCGACGCGATGACCTCGGCAGCGGCACCGGCCGAGACGACGGCGAACATGCCGATGCCCAGGTTCCAGGTGCCCTCGGTGTCCTCGATCGGGGTGCCGGCCATGTCCGCAAGGACCCGGAAGACAGGGAGCGGCTGCCAGGTGGAACGGTCGACCTCGACCCAGGAGCCGACGGGCAGCACGCGCGCCAGGTTCGCGGCGATGCCACCACCGGTCACGTGCGAGAGCGAGTGCACCGCGCCCGGGTGCTGCTCGAGGAGCGCCAGGAGCGGTGCGGTGTACAGGCGGGTGGGCTCGAGCAGGGCTTCACCGACGGAGACGGCGCCCCCGAACCCGGCGCCGCTCAGCTCGGGCAGCTGGTCCGTGAACCCGACGCCCCGCGTCGACAGGATGTGCCGCACGAGCGAGTAGCCGTTCGAGTGCAGACCCGACGACTCGATCGCCAGGACCACGTCGCCGTCCTGCACCAGGTGCGCGCCGAGCTGGGCATCGGCCTCGACGACGCCCGTCGCCGCACCGGCCACGTCGTAGTCGTCCGGGCCGAGCAGACCGGGGTGCTCCGCGGTCTCGCCACCGACCAGGGCGGTGCCGGTCTCCGAGCACCCGCGGGCGATTCCGGCGACGATGTCGGCAATGCGGCCAGGCACCACGCGGCCGCAGGCGATGTAGTCGGTCATGAACAGCGGCTTCGCGCCGACCACGACGATGTCGTCGACGACCATGCCGACCAGGTCCTGCCCGATGGTGTCGTGCTTGTCGATCGCCTGCGCGATGGCGACCTTGGTGCCGACGCCGTCGGTCGAGGTCGCGAGCAACGGGTGTGAGAAGTCCTTCAGGAACGAGACATCGTAGAGCCCGGCGAACCCACCGACGCCCCCGAGGACCGAGGAGTTGTGGGTGGCCGCGACCGCGGACTTCATCAGTTCGACGGCCAGGTCACCGGCAGCGGTGTCCACTCCGGCTTCGGCGTACGGGTTGGGCATGCGGAGTCCTTCGCGGTGACATGGCAGACTTGTGCGGTACCCCCCGATTCTACTGATCTGGAGCACACCCGCGAATGTGCGGCATCGTCGGCCTTGTTGCGCAGGGCCCCGCCAACCAATCCATCTACGACGCACTGCTCCTCCTGCAGCACCGCGGGCAGGACTCGACGGGCATCGCCACGGTCGAGGGTCACGTGCACCACATGCACAAGACCCGCGGGCACGTGCGCGAGGCGTTCCGGACCCGCGACATGCGTGCCCTCCTCGGCACCATGGGGCTCGGGCACGTCCGGTACGCCACCAAGGGCGCCGCGACGAACGAAGAAGAAGCCCAGCCGTTCTACGTGAACGCGCCGTACGGCATCGTCCTCGTGCACAACGGCAACCTCACCAACACGCGGGAACTCACGCGTGAGCTGTTCGACATCGACCGTCGACACCTGAACACCACGAGCGACACCGAACTCCTGGTCAACGTGCTGGCCCACGAGCTGCAGGGCCAGGTCCGCGGCGCGAACCTCGACCCAGGACAGGTCTTCGACGCCGTCGAGCGCGTGCACGAGCGGGTCGAGGGCTCCTACGCCACGATCGCGACCATCGCCGGGCACGGGCTGCTGGCCTTCCGCGACCCGTTCGGCATCCGCCCGCTGATCCTCGGCCACAAGTTCGACGAGGCCGGCCAGCCGGAGTGGGTCGTCGCGAGCGAGTCGCTCGTGCTCGAGTCCGGCGGCTACGAGATCGTCCGCGACATCGCTCCGGGCGAAGCCGTCTTCATCGAGATGAACGGTCAGATGCACGCCCGCCAGTGCGCGAAGAACCCGCGCCTGGTGCCGTGCTCGTTCGAGTACGTCTACCTGGCCCGTCCCGACTCGGTGATGAACGGCATCTCGGTCTACGACGCACGTCTGCGCCTCGGCAACCGCCTGGCCGACACCATCGAGCAGTACGCGCCGACCGGTGACATCGACGTCGTCATGCCGATCCCGGACTCCAGCCGTCCGGCCGCCATGCAGGTCGCGCGGAAGCTCGGCATCGAGTACCGCGAGGGCTTCTACAAGAACCGCTACGTCGGCCGCACCTTCATCATGCCGGGCCAGGCGGAGCGCAAGCGTTCGGTGCGTCAGAAGCTCAACGCGATGTCGTCCGAGTTCAAGGGCAAGAACATCCTGATCGTCGACGACTCGATCGTGCGTGGCACGACGAGCCGCGAGATCGTCGAGATGGCCCGGGCCGCCGGCGCGAACGAGGTCACGTTCACGAGCGCGGCTCCCCCTGTCCGGTTCCCGCACGTCTACGGCATCAACATGCCGACGCGCGCCGAGCTCATCGCGCACGACCGGAAGATCCCGGACATCAACCGCGTGCTCGGCAGCGACCACCTGATCTACCAGGAGGTCGGGGACATGCGCGACGCCATCATCGAGGGCTCCGACGTGACCGACCTCGAGATGAGCTGCTTCACGGGCGAGTACGTCACGGGCACCGTGAGCCCGGAGTACCTGTCCTGGGTCGAGGCCAACCAGCTCAGCTAGGTCGCGTCCGAGACGCGACCAGACGACAGACGGGAGGCCCGGTGCCA
>NZ_MJGM01000017.1:0-45042 GCF_001864905.1 Curtobacterium sp. MCBA15_007 | reverse complement strand
CGGGCCTCCTGTCCGTCAGGAACGCGCGTCTAGTACGTCGACGCGATCAGGTTCTCGGGGACGTCGCGGGCGGCGTCCTGGTCGACGAAGAAGACGGTGCGCTTGCGGCCCTGCACGCCTCCGACGGGGACGTCGTCGACCGACGCGCCGGCGAGGGCGAGCCCCAGCACCGACGCCTTCTCGGCGCCGGACAGGATGACCCAGACGCGCTGCGAGGCGTTGATCACCAGGTAGGTGACGGTCAAGCGCTGCGGCGGCGGCTTGGGGGAGTCGTCCACCGACACGACAGCGCGGTCGGTGACGGTGAGCTGCGGGAACTCCGGGAAGAGCGATGCGGTGTGTCCGTCCGGGCCGACACCCAGCAGGGTGATGTCGAAACGCGGAGCAACGGCACCCTCGGGCGCGGCGTCCTGCAGCTCACGCTCGTACTGGCTCGCAGCGGCCTCGATGTCGAGCCCGCCGTCCGAGGCCGGCATCGGGTGGATGTTCGACGCGGGGATGTCCACGTGGTCGAAGAAGTCGGTCTGCGTGCCGGTGGTGTTGCGGTCGGCGTCGTCCGACGGGACCCAGCGCTCGTCGACCCACCAGACGTGCACCTTCGACCAGTCGACGCTCTCGCGCGCTGGCGACTGGCCGATCGCGGCGAGGACGAGGGACGACACCGAGCCACCGCTGATCGCGATGTCGGCGCGCTCCTGCTCGTCGAGCACGTCGATGATCTTGGTGATGAAGCGTGCGGCGACCGAAGCGCCGAGGGCCTGCTTGTCGGGGTGCACGAGCACCCGCCGTTCGTTGGTCACGTGACTCCCGTGTTCGTGGCGGCCGACCGGTCGTCCGACCGCCTTCGGTCCGGTCGGGCCGCCTGCACCAGACAGACGGCCCGACCGTGTGGGGTGTGGATCAGCGGGCGATGGTCTCGCGCAGCTGGGGCACCCCGTGCTTGACGACGTCTCCGAAGAGGACGTCCGGGTCGAGTCTACGGAGTTCCTCGGCCAGGCAGTCACGCAGGTTGCGGCGTGGCAGCGACAGGTCGTGCGTCGGCTGGCCGGGCATCGAGAGCGTGGCGACGTCCACCAGGGAACGCTCGAGCTCGATGGTCCCGGACTCGCGGACGAGCTTCACGCCGTGGATACCGCTCGACCCCGTCGCACGGGGCGACGTGACGACGGACACCGGCACCTGGAGCTGCAGCTGCAGCCAGGCGGCGAGCAGGATCGTCGACGGGCTGTCGGACGCTCCGGAGACCTCGACCGCGGTGATCGGCTCGTACGGCGGCTGGTCGAGCGCCGCGGCGAGCTGGTTCCGCCACAGGGTGAGACGGGTCCAGGCGAAGTCGGTGTCACCCGGCACGTAGGACGCGCCGAGGGCCTCGATCGCACCGTTCGGGTCCTTCTGCGCGGCAGCGTCGGTGATCCGGCGCTGCGCGATGCGGCCCAGGGCCGACGCCGCGGGCTGCTCCGGAGCCGTCTGCGGCCACCAGGCCACGACGGGTGCGTCCGGCAGCAGGAGCCCGGTGACCAGGCTCTCCTCGTCGGTCGCGGTCTCGCCGTACGCACGGAGGACGATGACCTCGCTCGCACCCGCGTCGCTGCCGACACGGATCTGCGCGTCGAGGCGCCCGGGGGACTTCGTGTCACCGCTGTTCTTCGAGACGATGATCACGCGCATCGGGTGCTCGCGGGACGCTTCGTTCGCCGCCTCGATCGCCTCTTCCTCGTGGCCGAGGGCCGTCGAGATGATGAGGGTCAGCACCCGGCCGAGGGCGACAGCGCCGCCCTCTTCGCGGATGCGGACGAGCTTCTTCTGGATCTTCGACACCGTGGTGTCGGGCATGTCGATCTTCACGGACGCCTCCAGGTCCGACCGTCGCGGGCGAGCAGGGCATCGGCGGATGCCGGACCCCACGTGCCGGGACGGTACTGCTCGGGCTGGCCCTGCGTGGCCCAGAACTCCTCGATGGGGTCGAGGATCTTCCAGGACAGCTCGACCTCCTGGTGCCGCGGGAACAGCGGCGGGTCACCGAGGAGCACGTCGAGGATGAGTCGCTCGTACGCCTCGGGGGATGCCTCGGTGAACGCGTGGCCGTAGCCGAAGTCCATCGTCACGTCGCGCACCTGGGTGCCGACGCCCGGGACCTTCGATCCGAAGCGGAGCGTGACGCCCTCGTCCGGCTGGACGCGGATCACCAGGGCGTTCTGCCCGAGCGGGGACTGCGAATTGCCGTAGACGTCCTCGGGGACGCGCTTGAACACGATCGCGATCTCGGTCACACGACGGCCGAGACGCTTGCCGGCGCGCAGGTAGAACGGGACGCCCTGCCAGCGACGCGTGGCGATGTCGAGCTTGATCGCCGCGTAGGTCTCGGTGCCGGACTCGGGGTCCATGCCGCCTTCCTCGAGGAAGCCGAGCACCTTCTCGCCGCCCTGCCACCCACCGGCGTACTGCCCGCGGGCGGTTGCGGTGGAGAGGTCCTCGGGCAGACGCACGGCGGAGAGCACCTTCTCCTTCTCGGCGCGCAGGTCGGCGGCCTTGAACGAGACGGGCTCCTCCATCGCGGTGAGCGCGAGGAGCTGCAGCAGGTGGTTCTGGATGACGTCGCGTGCCGCGCCGATGCCGTCGTAGTACGCGGCTCGTCCGGCGACGCCGATGTCCTCGGCCATCGTGATCTGCACGTGGTCGACGTAGTTCGAGTTCCAGATGGGTTCGTACATCTGGTTCGCGAACCGGAGCGTCAGGAGGTTCTGGACGGTCTCCTTGCCGAGGTAGTGGTCGATGCGGAACACGTCGTCGGGAGCGAAGACGCTCTCGACGATCGCGTTGAGCTCGCGCGCGGTGCGGAGGTCGGAGCCGAACGGCTTCTCGACGACCACGCGGCTCCAGGAGCCCTCGCGCTTCTCGGTCAGCCCGGACAGCTTGAGCTGCTCGGTGACGACCGGGAACATCTTGGGTGGGATGGACAGGTAGAACGCGTGGTTGCCCAGCGTCCCGCGCTCGGCGTCGAGGTCGTCGACGGTGCGCTTGAGCTCGCGGAACGCCTCGGGGTCGTCGAACGAGCCCTGCACGAAGCGGATGCCCTGTTCGAGCTGACGCCAGACGTCCTCGTCGAACGGGGTGCGGGAGTGCTCCTTGACGGCGTCGTGCACGAGCTGGGAGAAGTCTTGGTCCTCCCAGTCGCGACGAGCGAACCCGACGAGCGCGAACCCCGGGGGCAGGAGCCCCCGGTTGGCCAGGTCGTAGACCGCGGGCATCAGCTTCTTGCGTGACAGGTCGCCCGTCACACCGAAGATGATGAGCGTGCTCGGTCCCGCGATCCGGTTCAGTCGACGATCCGTCGGCAGCCGGAGCGGGTTGTGCTCCGGGGTGATTGCCACCGGTGACATGAGTCGGTGAACTCCTTACGAGTCAGGGGGAGACGGCGGCCGCGATCGCCGCGGTGGCGGCGAGGACGTCCGACGTGGTGAGGGTGAGGACCGGTCGGCCGTGTTCGGCGAGGACACTCGCGTCACCGGCCGCCTGGGCCTGGAGGAGCTGCCCGAACGTGAACGGCCGACCCGGGATCGCCAGGTCCTCGGCTTCGTCGGCCACGATCTGCAGGAACACTCCCGTTGCGGGGCCGCCCTTGTGGTACTGGCCGGTCGAGTGCAGGAACCGCGGGCCGTACCCGAAGGTGACGGGGCGTTCCGTGCGCGCCGCGATCGCGTCGCGCAGCGACTCGAGGCCGCTGTTCGCGGTGCGGTCGACGTACGCCTGCACCGACACGTAGCCGGTCGGGTCGAGTGCGGACACCAGGCCCGACACGGCTTCCGAGAGCGTCGCACCGATGGCGAGTCCGGGCGTCGCGCGGACGGCGATGCTGTCCTCGGAGAACGCCGGCTCAGCCGCGGCGGGGCGGTCGTCGAGCAGTGCGCGCGTCGCGACCTTGGCGGCCTCGACGTCGGGCTGGTCGAACGGGTTGATGCCGAGCAGGCGACCGGCGACCGCGACGGCGTACTCCCAGACGAGGATCTGGCCACCGAGCGTGCCGGTGATCTCGACCTCGCCCTCGGCCACGTGACGCTCGTCCTCGCGCGAACCGACCAGGCGGATGACCTGGACGTCGGGCAGGCCGGCGGTGACCTCGGGGGAGTCCGCGTGCAGCACGACGGGCAGCAGGCCGCGGCCGTCCTTGCCGGTCGACTCCGCGATCAGCTGTTCGACCCAGTCGCCGAAACCGACGATGTGCGTGCCGTCGGGCACGATGGCGATCTTGTCGCGCAGCGGCTCGGTGCCGGCGAGGACCGCACCGAGCACGAGCCCGGGGTTCTCGTCCAGGTCGACCGAGAGCAGCGCGGAGATGGCGTCGGCTTCGTCGAGGAGCTCGGCGATGTCCGCTCCGGCGAGACCGGACGGCACGAGGCCGAAGGCGGTGAGCGCGGAGTAGCGGCCGCCGACGGTGGGGTCGGCGGTGAAGACGCGGTACCCGGCGTCGGTCGCGGCTGCCTCGAGCGCGGAGCCCGGGTCGGTGACGACGACGATGCGGCCGGCCGGGTCGATACCGGCGTCGCGGAACGCCTGCTCGTAGACCCGGCGCTGCGAATCGGTCTCGAGCGTCGAACCGGACTTCGACGAGACGACGAGCACGGTGCGCTCGAGGTCGGTCGTCACGGCGGCGTGGACCTGCGCGGGATCGGTCGAGTCGAGGACCGTGAGGGGGACACCGGCCGTGCGCGTGATGACCTCGGGTGCGAGCGACGAGCCGCCCATGCCGGCGAGGACGACGTGGTCGACCCCTTCGGCACGGAGCGACTCGCGCAGCGCGGTCACCTCGGCGACGAGTGGGCGGGAGACCGAGACGGCCTCCACCCAACCGAGGCGCTTCGACGCCTCGGCCTCGGCGGTGGCTCCCCACAGATCGGCGTCCTGGGCGGTGATGCCCGAGGCCACCAGGTCAGCGACGAGCCGCGGGACCACCTGTTCGATGGCCCGCGCGGCGTCGCCGCTGGCTGCGATGGAAACCGTCACTACTTGGCGCCCTCGAGCGCTGCCTTGACGGTGTCGACGAGCTCGCCCCAGGAGACGTTGAACTTGTCCACGCCCTCCTTCTCGAGCAGCGCGACGACCTCGTCGTAGTCGACACCCTGCGCGGCGAGCTGGTCGAGGACCTGCTGCGCCTGGTCGAAGGTGCCGGCGATGGCGTCGCCGTGGATCTCACCGTGGTCGAACGTGGCGTCGAGCGTCTTGCCCGGCATCGTGTTGACGGTGTTCGGGGCGGCGAGCTCGGTCACGTAGAGCGTGTCGGGGAGCGACGGGTCCTTGACACCGGTCGAGGCCCAGAGCGGACGCTGCGTGTTGGCACCGGACTCGAGCAGGCCCAGGGCGCGCTCGGAGGCGAACGCCTCGGTCCAGACCTGGTAGGCGAGCTGCGCGTTGGCGATGCCGGCCTTCGACTTCAGGGCCTTGGCCTCGTCGGTGCCGACGGCGTCCAGGCGCTTGTCGATCTCGGAGTCGACGCGCGACACGAAGAACGACGCGACCGAGTGGATCTTGGAGAGGTCGTGGCCGGCGGCCTTGGCCTTCTCGAGCCCACCGAGGTAGGCGTCGATGACGGCGCGGTAGCGCTCGAGCGAGAAGATCAGCGTGACGTTGACGGAGATGCCCGCGCCGATGACCTCGGTGATCGCCTCGAGACCCTCGAGCGTCGCCGGGATCTTGATGAGGACGTTCTCCTTGCCGACCTTCTCGAACAGGAACTTGGCCTGCTCGATGGTCTTGGCGGTGTCGTGCGCCAGACCCGGCTCGACCTCGATCGAGACGCGGCCGTCGAAGCCCTTGGTCTCGTCGTAGATCGGCTTGAAGACGTCGGATGCGTTCGCGACGTCCTGCGTGGTGATCGCGAAGATCGCGTCGGTCACGTCGGTGCCCGCAGCGGCGAGCTCCTTGACCTGCGCGTCGTAGCGCTCGCCCTTGGCGAGGGCCGACGCGAAGATCGTCGGGTTCGTCGTCACACCGACGACGTTCTTCTGCTCGATGAGCTCGGTGAGCTTGCCGGTCTCGAGGAGCTCGCGGGAGAGGTCGTCGAGCCAGATGCTCACGCCGACCGCGGAGAGGGCGGCGGTGGGGGTGTTCTCAGCCATGTGTTTCTCTTCTTCTTTCATCGACGGGTCCGTGAGGACCGTGAGTCGGGGTTTCGGGGACGGGAGGCCCGTGGCGGAACCGAGCCGGGCCTCCCGGAAGAAGGGCCGGATCCGGAAACCGGACCCGGCCCTTGCAGGTCAGGAAGCTGCGATCGATTCCTTCGCGGCGGCCACGACGTGCTCCGTCGTGAAGCCGAACTCCTTGAAGAGCGTCTGGTAGTCGGCCGAGGCACCGAAGTGCTCGATCGAGACGCTGCGGCCCTTGTCGCCGACGATGTCGCGCCAGCTCATGGCGATGCCGGCCTCGACCGACACGCGAGCGGTGACGTCCTTCGGGAGCACCTGGTCCTGGTAGTTCTCGGACTGGGCGCGGAACCACTCGATCGACGGGGCGCTCACGACGCGGGCGTTGATGCCCTCGGCCTTGAGCTGCTCGCGAGCCTCGACCGCGATCTGGACCTCGGAACCGGTCGCGATGAGGATGACGTCCGGGGTGCCGTTGGGCGCCTCGGCCAGGACGTAGGCGCCCTTGGCGACGTTCTTCGCCGAAGCGAAGACCTCGCCCGAGGCGTCGCCTTCGCCACGCTCGAACACCGGCAGGTTCTGACGGCTCAGCGCGATGCCGGCCGGGCGGTCGGTGTGCTTGAGCATCTCGAGCCACGCGTACGCGACCTCGTTGGCGTCGGCCGGACGGACGACGTCGAGACCCGGGATCGCACGCAGCGACGAGACCTGCTCGATCGGCTGGTGCGTCGGGCCGTCCTCGCCGAGGGCGACGGAGTCGTGGGTCCAGACGTAGATCGCCGGCGCCTGCATGAGCGCGGCGAGACGGACCGCCGGACGCATGTAGTCGCTGAAGATGAGGAACGTGCCGCCGAAGGGGCGGGTGTTCCCGTGCAGGACGATGCCGTTGAGGATCGAGCCCATGGCGTGCTCGCGGATGCCGAAGTGCAGCACGCGGCCGTACGGGTCGGTGCTCCACGTCGAGGTCGAGGCCTCGGCCGGACCGAAGGACTTGGCACCCTCGATCGTGGTGAGGTTCGACTCGGCGAGGTCGGCCGAACCGCCCCAGAACTCGGGCATCAGCGGCGCGATGGCGTTGATGACCTTGCCGGAAGCGGCACGGGTCGAGACGGCCTTGTCCGCCGGGAAGACCGGGAGCGCTGCTTCGAGGCCCTCCGGGAGCTCCTTCGACTGGACGCGGTCGAACAGTGCCTTCTTGTCGGCGTTGGCTGCGGCCCACGCGTCGAAGGACTTCTGCCACTCGGCGTGCTCGGCCTGGCCCTTGGCGACGGCGCCGCGGGTGTACTCGAGGACCTCGGGAGCGACCTCGAAGGTCTTGTCGGTGTCGAAACCGAGGATCTCCTTGAGGCCCTTGATCTCGTCGGCGCCGAGCGCTGAACCGTGGATCTTGCCCGAGTTCTGCTTGGTCGGCGACGGCCAGCCGATGATCGTCTTGAGGACGATGAGCGACGGCTTGTCGGTGACCTGCTTGGCGGCCTCGATCGCGGCGTGGAGCTCCTCGGCGTCCTCGGAGTACTCGCCGTTCTTCTTCCAGTCGACGATCTGGACGTGCCAGCCGAGCGCCTCGTAGCGCTCGGGGACGCTCTCGGAGAACGCGATGTCGGTGTTGTCCTCGATCGAGATCTGGTTCGAGTCGTAGAACGCGATGAGGTTGCCGAGCTGCTGGCGACCGGCGAGCGAGCCCGCTTCGTTGGTCACGCCCTCCTGCATGTCACCGTCGCCGGCGATCACGTAGGTGAAGTGGTCGAACGGCGACTGGCCGGCCGGGGTCTCCGGGTCGAACAGGCCGCGCTCGAAGCGCTGGGCGTAGGCGAAGCCGACCGAGGACGCGAGGCCCTGGCCGAGCGGGCCCGTGGTGATCTCGACACCGTCGGTGTGGCCGTACTCCGGGTGACCCGGGGTCTTCGAGCCCCACTTGCGCAGGTGCTGCAGGTCCTCGAGCTCGAGCCCGTAGCCGTGCAGGTAGAACTGCACGTACTGGAGGATCGAGGCGTGACCGGCGGAGAGGATGAAGCGGTCGCGGCCGATCCAGGTGGCGTCGCTGGGGTCGCGACGCATCACCTTCTGGAAGAGCAGGTGGGCGAGCGGAGCAAGGCTCATCGCGGTGCCGGGGTGACCGTTGCCGGCGGCCTCGACCGAGTCGGCGGCGAGAACGCGGGCCGTGTCGACGGCCTTCCGGTCGATGGCGTCCCAGGTGAATTCAGCCACTTGGATGTTGACCCTTCTTGATGCGACATGTGCGAGGGCTCGTGCCATCGCACGGACATGTGGCCATCCCGGGGCCGAGTCGTGTCGCCGTCTAGCGGCGGCCGACCGGCTCATCGCGGCCGACGTCATCGGGGCGCGCACTGCGGGAGGGCGTGTCCAGCATAGTGACCCGGTACTCAGAAGGGGTTCAGGTGACCCCCGATGTTCACACCGGGGTGGCCGACGACGGTCGATCCGGGCGTGTCGAACGCGTCCCGATCACGCCGGGATGTCGGAGCGGGGCACCGTTGCGGCGCTTCCATCCCGTAAACTGATCGGGACCCGTGGACATTCCGGGTCAGCGCATGCCCGGACGCCGCCGCAGTCGTCCACCGAGTGTGCGAGCTGATGCGAACAGACTGAGGTTCCCTTGCCGACTGCCACCGTGACCCGGCCCGACACCGATCGACCCCGATCGCCGCTGTCCCGCAAGGTCCGTGCGTACGTCTCGTTGACGAAGCCGCGCGTGATGGAGCTGCTGCTCGTCACCACGGCCCCGACGATGTTCCTCGCCGAGCGCGGCGTCCCCGACCTGTGGCTCGTCTTCTGGACGATGCTCGGCGGAGCGATGTCGGCCGGTTCGGCGTCGGCCTTCAACTGCTACATCGACCGCGACATCGACCGGCTCATGAAGCGGACGAGCACCCGGCCGCTGGTCACCGGTGAACTCTCCGACCGTGAAGCCCTCGTGTTCTCGTGGATCCTCGGCGTCCTGTCGACAGCGGTGCTCGGCTTCCTGGTGAACTGGCTCGCGGCGGCGCTCAGCGTCATCGCGATCCTGATCTACGTGTTCGTCTACACGCTGTGGCTCAAGCGCCGCACGCCGCAGAACATCGTCTGGGGTGGCTCGGCCGGCTGCATGCCCGTGCTCATCGGCTGGGCGGGTGTCACCGGATCGCTGACCTGGACCCCCGTCATCCTGTTCATGGTGATCTTCCTCTGGACGCCGCCGCACTACTGGCCGCTGTCGATGAAGTACCGGGACGACTACGACGCCGCCGACGTGCCGATGCTCGCCGTCGTCCGTGGTCGGACCGTCGTCGGCCTGCAGGTCGTCCTGTACGCCTGGGCGACCCTCGTCTGCTCGCTCCTGCTCATCCCCGTCGGGCACATGGGTCCGCTGTACACGGTGGTCGCGCTGGCCGGTGGCATCTGGTTCGTCGTCGAGTCGCACCGCCTGTACTCGCGGGCGATCCAGCACGTCGAGCACGTGCATCCGATGCGGGTCTTCCACAGCTCGATCACGTACCTGACGCTGCTCTTCATCGCGGTGGGCATCGACCCGCTGCTGCCGCAGGTCTTCACTTTCTAGGGCGGTCGCGCCGGCGCCGCCGCAGGCGCGTGCTCGGTCCGCAGGACGCCGTCGTGTCCGGTTGACGCCGTCGTGTCCGCAGGACGCCGTCGTGTCCAGTTGACGCCGTCGTATTGGCAAGACGCCGTCGTGTCCGCAGGACGCCGCCACCCCGACGAGACGCCGCCGAATCCGGCGGCGTCTCGCGCGCTCGGCGGCGTCTCGGCAGGACACCGGCGTCTTGTGCTCGGCACGCGGCGGCCTGGAGGCGCGGTGCGGGCCCGCCACGGGCCTCCCGTCCGGCGCGGGGAGCGTCTGCCGCGGCGCGGACCCGACTGGCTGGGGACCGCACGTGGTGCGGGCTCGGTCCGACGGCGCGTCCGGCCGACCACCACAAACGCGACACCCCACGAGTCGAACGACTCGTGGGGTGTCGGAGAACGGGTGTCGAGCGCGCGACGCGCCCGGGCGTCAGGCGTCGATGGGTTCCCGGACGGCGTCGCGACCGGCCGATGCCCGCGTGGACAGCACCACCGCGGTGACGGCGCCCACGAGGAGCCCGGCGAGCACCATGTGCGTGCCGACGAGCCCGACGGGCAGACCGGTGCGTGCCTGCGTGAGGCCGACCGCGATCTGCAGGAACTCGACGACGAGCAGCAGCAACGGCCACTTGCTCGGCCGGCCCAGGCGGACGGCTCCGATGACGAGCACCAGGGTGAGCGCGAAGAGGGCGTACGCCGGCCAGGCGTGCACGTGCTCCATGACCGCGGGGTCGAACCCGGTGCGGTGCAGGCGTCCGCCGTCGACCGCTTCGTCAGCGCCGGCGTGCGGGCCGCTGCCGGTGGTCAGGATGCCGACGAGCACGGTCACGACGACGGCGGCGACGGTGCCGCGGACGACGCCGGTGTACCAGCCGGGGACGAGCCGCTCGGCCGTGCGGGGGCCGTGCACGGTGCGGTAGACCAGGGCAGCGGTCACCGAGGTGAGCGCGGCGGAGACGACGAAGTGCAGTCCGACCACGAAGGGGTTCAGGTTCGTCCACACGCTCATGCCGCCGATCACGGCCTGCACCGGGATCGCGACGCCCTGAGCGAACGCCAACCAGAACAGTTCCGGCCGCGTGCGGAGCATCCGGACGACCGCCAGGAACATCGCGACGGCCACGATCACGAGCACGAAGGTCAGCAGACGGTTGCCGAACTCGATGATGCCGTGGACGCCCATCTCCGGCGTGGAGACCAGCGAATCCGCCGTGCACTTGGGCCAGGTGGGGCATCCGAGGCCCGACGCGGTGAGGCGGACCAGGCCGCCTGTGCCGATCAGCACGACCTCGACCACGAAGGACGCCCAGGCCAGTGCGACGACGCGGCGGTCGACCGCACGGGGGAGCAACCACCACCGTCCGGTCCGGAGATCCTGCTCGACGGGGGATCCGACGCGTGTCACGAGGGTGGTGCCTTCCTGTTGTTCCGTGCAGTGAACCTGTAGGATTCGAGGGTTCAGCAGCAGTCAAGTCTAGGCAGGCGCCGGCTCCGAATGGGCCGAGATCGCCGATCACTCCACGGACTGCGTGGAACCATAGTCGTTGCGAGGGAGCAGCACCGGGTCCGCATGTCAGCGGTCCACGGTGGAATGGCGTCCAGACGCCACGGGTTGACACCTGTAACGCTGTCCCGCGAGAAGGAAACGAGGAGACCATGTCCGACGTGCTCATCGACCGTCCCGAGCTCGAAGGGCTCGGCCAATACGAGTTCGGCTGGTCCGACTCCGACTCGGCAGGGTCCTCCGCCCGTCGTGGGATCTCGGAAGAGGTCGTCACCGACATCTCGAACCTCAAGGACGAGCCCGAGTGGATGCTGAAGAACCGCCTCAAGGGGCTGTCGCTCTTCGGCCGCAAGCCGATGCCGACGTGGGGTGCCGACCTGACGGGCATCGACTTCGACAACATCAAGTACTTCGTGCGCTCCACCGAGAAGCAGGCGCAGTCGTGGGAAGACCTCCCCGAGGACATCCGTGCGACCTACGAGAAGCTCGGCATCCCCGAGGCCGAGCGCCAGCGCCTGGTCGCCGGCGTCGCCGCGCAGTACGAGTCCGAGGTCGTGTACCACCAGATCCGCGAGGACCTGGAGCAGCAGGGCGTCATCTTCATGGACACCGACACGGCGCTCCGTGAGCACCCGGAGCTGTTCGAGGAGTACTTCGGCACCGTGATCCCGGCCGGCGACAACAAGTTCGCCGCGCTGAACACGGCCGTCTGGTCCGGTGGGTCGTTCGTCTACGTCCCCAAGGGCGTCCACGTCGAGATCCCGCTGCAGGCCTACTTCCGGATCAACACCGAGAACATGGGTCAGTTCGAGCGGACGCTGATCATCGCGGACGAGGACTCGTACGTCCACTACATCGAGGGCTGCACCGCTCCGATCTACAAGTCCGACTCGCTGCACTCGGCCGTCGTCGAGATCATCGTGAAGAAGAACGCCCGCGTTCGCTACACGACGATCCAGAACTGGTCGAACAACGTCTACAACCTCGTCACGAAGCGTGCGATCGCGCACGAAGGCGCGACGATGGAGTGGATCGACGGCAACATCGGCTCCAAGGTCACGATGAAGTACCCGTCGATCTACCTCGCCGGGGAGCACGCCAAGGGCGAGACGCTCTCCGTGGCCTTCGCGGGCCCCGGCCAGCACCAGGACGCCGGCGCGAAGATGATCCACATGGCGCCGTACACGACGTCCTCGATCGTCTCCAAGTCGATCGCCCGTGGCGGCGGTCGTGCCGGGTACCGCGGCGAGGTCCGGGTCGACCCGGGCGCGCACCACGCGGCCAACACCGTGCGCTGTGACGCCCTGCTCGTCGACACGATCAGCCGGAGCGACACGTACCCGGCGATCGACATCCGTGTCGACGACGTGCAGCTGGGGCACGAGGCCACGGTCTCGCGTGTCAGCGAGGAGCAGCTCTTCTACCTCATGTCCCGCGGCATGGCCGAGGACGAGGCGATGGCGATGATCGTCCGTGGTTTCATCGAGCCGATCGCCCGCGAGCTCCCGATGGAGTACGCACTCGAACTCAACAAGCTCATCGAGATGAGCATGGAAGGATCCGTCGGCTAGATGTCCAGCACCACCCCTCCCCACATCGACCAGCCGATCGAGCCCGCTGCCGCAGCGCAGGGCGGCACCCAGCACGGCGCCGGAGCCCACTCCGACGGCGGCTGGGACGCCCCCGACAAGAAGGTGCCGGTCCAGACCCGCTCCGAGCGGTTCCAGTCCGGCGACGTCGAGGCGTTCCCGAAGGTCACCGGCCGAGAGGTCAACTGGAAGTTCGCGCCGCTGACCAAGCTCCAGCCGCTGCTGGACGGCCCGCTCGACGGATCCGCCTACCCGTACCTCGCCCGCCAGTCCGAGGGCGCCGACGTCGAGTGGGGTCGCAGCGACGACCCCCGCGTCGGCACCGCCGGCCTGCCCGAAGACCGCGCGGCGGCCGCGGCCTGGAGCGCCCGTGACGCGGTCCTGGCGATCACGATCAAGGCCACCGAAGCGCACGAGTTCATCACGGTGACCCGCTCCGACTTCGGGTCGCAGCCCCGCGCCGCGCACACGGTCATCACGGCCGAGCCGAACGCGCAGGGCATCGTCGTGCTCGACAACCGCGGCAGCGCCCTGCTGAGCGAGAACATCGAGATCGTCGCGCAGCAGAACGCACGACTGACCGTCGTCAGCCTGCAGGACTGGGACGACGACGCGGTGCACGTGTCGACGCACTTCGCCGAGGTCGGGCGCGATGCCTTCCTCAAGCACGTCGTGGTCTCGCTCGGCGGCGACGTCATCCGGGTCAACCCCTCGACGCACCTCGGTGCGCAGGGTGCCGACACCGAGATGTACGGCGTGTACTTCGCCGACGCCGGCCAGTACATCGAGCAGCAGGTCTACGTGAACCACGACGCGCCGAACACGCGCGGTCGGGTCAACTACAAGGGTGCGCTGCAGGGCCAGGGCGCGCACACCGTCTGGATCGGTGACGTCCTGATCGGTCGCGCCGGTGACGGGACCGACTCGTACGAGCAGAACCGCAACCTCGTGCTGACGGACGGCACCCGTGCCGACAGCATCCCGAACCTCGAGATCGAGACGGGCAACATCGAGGGTGCCGGTCACGCGAGTGCCACCGGTCGCTTCGACGACGAGCAGCTGTTCTACCTGCAGTCCCGCGGAGTCCCGGAAGAAGAAGCGCGGCGTCTCGTCGTGCTCGGCTTCCTGGTCGAGGTGATCCAGAAGATCGGTGCGCCCGAGCTCGAGGAACGCCTCATCGCCGCGGTCGAGCAGGAACTCGCCGAGGGCCGTTCGGTCATCGCGGCACCGGCCGAGTCCGGCGCCGAGCCGGCCGCCGCGCCGCAGGCACCCGCACCGCAGACCGCCGCTCCGCAGGCCAACGCCTGATGGCCGAGAAGGTCTGCGCCGAAGCCGACATCGCGGTGGACAGCCCGATGCGGGTGGTCGTCGGTGGCACGGCGGTCGCGATCGTGAAGGACTCGTCCGGCACGGTCCACGCCATCGGCGACACCTGCACGCACGGCGACATCTCGCTGGCCGAGGGCTTCGTCGAGGGTGACTCGCTGGAGTGCTGGGCCCACGGGTCCCGCTTCTCGCTGACCACCGGCAAGCCGCAGAACTTCCCGGCCTACGAGCCCGTCCCGGTCTTCCGGGTCGAGGTCCGCGACGGCGACGTCTACGTCGACGTCCAGGACGTCGTCCCGGTCGACTGAGCACCCCAACACTTCCCGCGGCTGACGCCGCACCACAGCTGCAACCGAAGGAACGCAATGTCCACTCTGGAAATCCGTGACCTCAAGGTCTCGATCGACACCGACCAGGGCACCAAGGAGATCCTGAAGGGTGTCGACCTCACCATCAACGAGGGCGAGATCCACGCGATCATGGGGCCGAACGGCTCCGGCAAGTCCACCCTGGCGTACACGATCGCCGGACACCCCCGGTACAACGTCGTCGGTGGCACGATCACCCTCGACGGCGAGGACGTCCTCGCGATGAGCGTCGACGAGCGTGCCCGTGCCGGCATGTTCCTGGCGATGCAGTACCCGGTCGAGATCCCCGGCGTCACGGTGTCGAACTTCCTCCGCACCGCCAAGACGGCGATCGACGGTGAGGCCCCGGCCCTGCGCGGCTGGATCAAGGAACTCCGTCAGTCGATGGCCGACCTGAAGATGGACTCGTCGTTCGCCGAGCGCAACGTCAACGAGGGCTTCTCCGGTGGCGAGAAGAAGCGCCACGAGATCATGCAGCTCGAGCTCCTCAAGCCGAAGTTCGCCGTCCTCGACGAGACCGACTCCGGCCTCGATGTCGACGCGCTGAAGATCGTCTCCGAGGGCGTCAACCGTGCCAAGGCCGCGACCGGCCTCGGTGTACTGCTCATCACGCACTACACGCGCATCCTCCGCTACATCAAGCCGGACTTCGTGCACGTGTTCGTCGCCGGAAAGATCGCGGAGCAGGGCGGCCCCGAGCTGGCCGACCGCCTCGAGAACGAGGGCTACGACCGCTACGTGCAGGCCGTCGCGGCCGCCGAGGCGCAGGCCTGATGATCGCCGCACTCGCTCCCGACAAGTTCGACGAGGTCGTCGAGGGCCTGAAGGAGGTCCAGGACCCGGAGCTCGGCGTGAACATCGTCGACCTCGGCCTGATCTACGACCTCGCCTGGGACGACGACGCCAACGCCCTCGTCATCAGCATGACGCTCACCAGCGCCGGCTGCCCCCTGACCGACGTCATCGAGGGTGACACCGCGAACGCGCTCGACGGCATCGTGGACGCCTTCCGGATCAACTGGGTCTGGATGCCGCCGTGGGGTCCGGAACGGATCACCGACGATGGACGCGAGATGATGCGCGCCCTCGGGTTCGCGATCTAGGCGCGACCCACAACGGACGGGAGGCGCGGTGCCAGCTGGCACCGCGCCTCCCGTCCGTTTGTGCGCACGCCACGCGCGGGGCGCGCCGCCGAGTGGTCGCAACCGCCCGCTCACGTTCGCCGAGTGGTCGCGTTCGGTCGGCTGACCCCGCTCCAGGCGACGGAACGTGACCACTCGGCATCCGGGCAGTGGGGAGTCGTGACCGCACTGACAGCCCGGCGCCGCGGCCGCCTGCCTGCCCGCCCACGCGCTGCGGACGCAGAACGGCCCCACACCGATCGGTGCGGGGCCGTTCTCGTGCGAGGGGTCAGCGGCGGCCGACGGCCTTCCACGCGAGCGGCAGGATGCCGGCGGCGATGAGGGCCTTGGCGACGCCACCGATGATGAACGGGTACAGGCCGGCGGCGAGCACCGACTGGACGTCGTTCGGGGCGCCGAGCTGGCCGAGCGCCACGGCGAGGTACGGCAGGCCGGTCACGAACGGGATCGCGCTCGCGAGCAGCATCGCGACCGCGGCACGACCGACGTTGCGGTCCCAGTTGCGGCGGGCGAGCCAGCCGACGAGCCCGGCGGCCGGGATGAAGCCGATGACGTACCCGAAGCTCGGCAGGGCCAGGGCCTGCAGGCCGCCCTGCAGGTCGGCGAAGAACGGGGCACCCGCGAGTCCGGCGACGGCGTAGACGAGCAGCGAGAGCATGCCGCGACGTGCGCCGAACGTCGCGCCGACGAGCACGACGGCCAGCGTCTGCCCGGTGATCGGGACCGGCCACATCGGGACCTCGAGCTGCGCCATCGCGGCGGTGAACAGGGCTCCGCCGGCGACGAGGGCGGCGTCGGTGGCCAGCCCGTGCGTGCGCAGACGGTCGGCGAGGACTGCGCGGGGAGCGAACCCGGTGGCGTTCGTCATGGATTCTCCTAGAATGGACTGCTGGTTCCGTTCGGAACCATCGGTCCCGTCAGCGTAGCGGTGCACCTCACGCACACACCGTTGTGCAAACCCACCAACTGATTGGACGTCCACTGTGCTTGCCGTGCACGAACTCGAGATCCGCGTCGGAGCTCGTCTCCTCATGGAAGAAGTGTCCTTCCGTGTCGAGAAGGGCGACAAGATCGGACTCGTCGGCCGCAACGGCGCGGGGAAGACGACGATGACCAAGGCCCTCGCGGGCGAGACGCAGCCGAACGGCGGCACGATCGACCGCGGCGGGGAGATCGGCTACCTGCCGCAGGACCCCCGCTCCGGCGACCCGGAGGAGACCGCGCGGAAGCGCATCCTCGACGCCCGCGGGCTCGGTGAGCTCGTGGAGGGCATCCGCCTCGCCACGCTCGACATGGCGAGCGACGACGCGGCCGTTGCCGAGAAGGCGATGCGGCGCTACAGCCGTCTCGACGACCAGTTCAACGCGCTCGGTGGCTACGCGGCCGAGGCCGAGGCCGCCTCGATCGCGTCGAACCTGAAGCTGCCGGACCGCATCCTCGACCAGCAGCTCAAGACGCTCTCGGGTGGTCAACGACGGCGCATCGAGCTCGCCCGCATCCTGTTCTCGGACGCCGAGACGATGATCCTCGACGAGCCGACCAACCACCTCGACGCCGACTCCGTCGTGTGGCTCCGCGAGCACCTGAAGACCTACCCCGGCGGCGTCATCATCATCTCCCACGACGTCGAGCTCGTCGAAGAGGTCGTGAACCGCGTCTTCTACCTGGACGCAAACCGCCAGACCATCGACATCTACAACATGGGCTGGAAGCTCTACCAGCGTCAGCGCGTCGCCGACGAGGAGCGCCGTCGCAAGGAGCGCGCGGGTGCCGAGAAGAAGGCCGCCACGCTCAAGGACCAGGCCGCACGCTTCGGTGCGAAGGCCTCGAAGGCCGCCGCCGCGCACCAGATGGTCGCGCGTGCCGACAAGCTGCTCGCCGGCCTCGAGGACGAGCGCGTCGCCGACCGCGTCGCGAAGATCCGTTTCCCCACGCCGGCGCCATGCGGTCGTACGCCGCTGATGGCCGAGGGGCTGTCGAAGTCCTACGGCTCGCTGGAGATCTTCGCCGGTGTCGACCTGGCGATCGACCGCGGCTCCCGCGTGGTCATCCTCGGCTTCAACGGTGCGGGCAAGACGACGCTGCTGCGCATCCTCGCGGGTGCCGACCAGCCCGACACCGGTGAGATCCAGCCAGGCCACGGTCTGCGCATCGGCTACTACGCGCAGGAACACGAGAACATCGACATCAACCGCACGGTGATCGAGAACATGGTGTCTGCGTCGACGGACCTCAACGAGACCGAGGCCCGTCGGGTGCTCGGGTCGTTCCTGTTCACCGGCGACGACGGCTACAAGAAGGCCGGCGTCCTGTCCGGTGGTGAGAAGACGCGTCTGTCCCTCGCGATGATCGTGGTGTCGGGGGCGAACGTCCTACTGCTCGACGAACCGACGAACAACCTGGACCCGGCGTCGCGCGAGGAGATCCTCAACGCCCTGGCCGGCTTCGAGGGCGCGGTCGTCCTGGTGTCCCACGACGCCGGGGCGGTCGAGGCGCTCAACCCCGAGCGCGTGCTGCTGCTGCCGGACGGCACCGAGGACCACTGGAACAAGGACTACGCGGAGCTCATCGAGCTCGCGTAGCCGCCTGCGAGACGCCGTCGTGTCCACACGACGCCGCTGAGCCGTCGAGGCGCCGCCGGACACGGCGGCGCCTCGACGACGTGGGGGCGTGTCGTGATGACGACGGCGTCTTGCGCACCGGCCTCGGGGTCGGTCGGGCGTCGCGCCTCCCGTCCGCACGGTGCCGCGTTCGCGGTCCGGTGCGCTGTTGCGTGCTGGGTGCGCGCTTGTGGTGCTGCACGGTGCGGGGAAGCGCGCACGGGGTTGCGAGGTGCGCACGGTGCGGTCTGGAGGCGCGGTGCTGGTCGTGTGTCGCGCCTCCCGTGCGCACGGTGCCGCGTTCGCGGGCCGGTGCGCTGTTGCGTGATGGGTGCGCGCTTGTGGCGGCGCACGGTGCGCGGAAGCGCGCACGGGGTTGCGAGGTGCGCACGGTGCGGTCTGGAGGCGCGGTGCCGGTCGTGCGTCGCGCCTCCCGTGCGCACGGTGCCGCGTTCGCGGTCCGGTGCGGTGCTGCGTGTTTGGTGCGCGCTTGTGGCGGCGCACGGTGCGCGGAAGCGCGCACGGGGTTGCGAGGTGCGCACGGTGCGCTGGAGGCGCGGTGCTGGTCGGGCGTCGCGCCTCCCGTCCGCACGGTGCCGCGTTCGCGGTCCGGTGCGCTGTTGCGTGCTGGGTGCGCGCTTGTGGCGGCGCACGGTGCGCGGAAGCGCGCACGGGGTTGCGAGGTGCGCACGGTGCGCTGACGCGCACACACGCGCACACACGCACATACACGCCAGCCCGTCAGCGACGGGACGCGATGAGCTCGTCCTCGATCTCGGCGTCGGTCTTCGGCTTGAGGTTCTTGCGGCGTTCGCGCTCGAGGGCACGCTCGCGCTCCTCGGGGTCGTCCTGGTTGAGGTTCCGGTACTCCTGCACCATCACGTACGCCAGGAACCCGAAGCCCCCGGCGGCGAACAGGAACCACTGGATGAAGTAACTCAGGTGCAGCCCGGTGTCGGCGTTCGGGCGATCCCAGCCGAGCGGGCGGGCCTCGGTCGGGGCGGGGGACTCCGAGGCGAGCTGCCCGTACGCACCGGTCCAGATGGGGTCGTCGACCTTGTTCGCCACGTCGGCCAGGGTGACCGACTGCACCTGGTCGGTGTCCTTCGGGTCGGAGCGGCCGGGGATGCGCGGTTCGCTCTGCTGCAGCCGGACAACGGCGGTGACCTCGCCGGACGGGGGAGCGGGAACATGGTCGGGGGCGTCCTGCGCGTTGCCGGTCGGGACCCAGCCGCGGTCGACGATGAAGGCGCGGCCCTCGGACGTGACGAGCGGGGTGAGGACCTCGAACCCGGGCTGCCCGTTGTGCACGCGGTTGCGGACGAGCAGCTGGGAGTCGACGTCGTACCGGCCGGTGACGGAGACCCGGAGCCACTCCTGCTCGTCCTGCCAGCTCGACGCCCTCGGCAGCGCCCGGTCGAGGGGGACGGGAGTGTGGTCGTAGTTCTGCGCGACCTGCTCGTTCTGCCGGACGGCTTCGTTGCGGCGGTCCCACTGCCACATGCCGAACAGCGTGCAGACGATGGCGAAGGCGACGGCGATCGCGAAGTACCCGAGCCAGCGGCGGCTCCGGACGAAGCGCCAGCCGACGAAGGGCTCGTCGGAGCGGCCGGGCGAACCCGAGTCCGAGCCCGATTCCAAGCCAGAGCCGGAGCCGGGGTCCGATCCGGCGGCGGCGCGCTGCAACTTGGCGGCGTGCTTGCGGCCGTACCGGGACTGCGGGTCGAAGCCGTCGGTCATCGCGAGGTGCCGGTGGCGCGCACCCCGACGTCGTTCTTCGGCGCCGCCACCGGGTCGCGCTCGTCGTCGAGGCGGTCGACGTCCTCGTGCATGCCGGTGACGCGCACCGGGAACGAGCGGGACCGCAGGTAGTCGGCCAGGAAGTCACGGTGCTCGTCGCACGCCGCCCAGATCTTCACGCGGTCGATCGCGTGGATGCGGGGGTTGCGCCAGTTCACGCGCCAGCCGGCCGTCGAGGTGCAACCCGCTCGCGAGCACACCGGGGTCGATCCGGGCTCGGTCTGCAGGTCGAACGTCGCACCCATCAGCGGGGTCCCCACATCTTCGATCGGTCGCCGTTGCGCTGCCACTCGTCCTGGGCGTGCTGCGCCTGCTGGCGGAGGCGGTCCTGTTCGTCGCGGTAGGCCTGGGCCCGTGCATCCTCCTGCTGTTCGCGGAGGCGCGGGTCGACGGCGTCGTACAGCTCGATGGACCCGGCGGGGGAGATCATGTCGCTCTCGGTCCGGCTGCCAGCGTTCGCGATGACGACGGCGACCCAGGGGATCACCGCGGCGAGGACGATCGGGATGACGGCAAGCCACGAGTGCCAGGTCGAGTACACGAGCACGGCGGAGATGAAGAGGACCACTCGGATGGCCATCTGCCAGACGTAGCGGGACAGGCGGTGCGCCCGGTCCTGCTCCGGTGTGTCCGGCAGCGAGGTGATGCTCGTGTGCGTGCTCTTCATACAGATGGTCTCCGTCTACCCGTGGTCAAGCCTAATCCCGCCGGGCCGATCATGGGTGCGCCGCGCGCGAACCGGCAGGGTGGTCGGCTCCGGTACGCTCGTCCGGGCGTGTCCGCCGGGTCCCCGGCACCGCGTGCCGAGCAGAACCCACCGAACGGAGCGACCATGAGCACCCCCCGTACCGTCCTCATCACCGGCGGCAACCGCGGCATCGGCCGCGCGCTGGCCGAGCGGTTCGTCGCAGCCGGCCACCGGGTCGCCGTGACGTCGCGCAGCGGTCAGGGTGGTCCCGAGGGCGCGCTGACGGTGCAGGCCGACATCACCGACACGGCCTCCGTCGACGCCGCGTTCACGCAGGTCGAGGCCGAGTTCGGTCCGATCGAGGTCCTCGTCGCGAACGCCGGCATCACGAACGACCAGCTGCTCCTCCGCATGTCCGAGGACGACTTCACCAGCGTCGTCGACACGAACCTCACCGGCACCTTCCGCGTCGTCAAGCGCGCCACGAAGGGCATGATGAAGGCCAAGTTCGGGCGCATCGTGCTGATGTCGAGCGTCGTGGGTGCCTACGGCCAGATCGGCCAGGTCAACTACGCGTCCTCGAAGGCCGCCCTGGTCGGCATGGCCCGCTCGATCACCCGTGAACTCGGTTCGCGTGGCATCACCGCCAACGTCGTCGCGCCCGGCTTCATCCAGACCGACATGACCGCCGCGCTCTCCGACGAGCTGCAGGCCGAGTTCAAGAAGGCGATCCCGGCCGCCCGCTACGGCACGGTCGACGACGTCGCCGACGCCACGCTGTTCCTGGCGAGCGACGGCGCCGGGTACGTCTCCGGAGCGATCATCCCGGTCGACGGCGGCCTCGGGATGGGGCACTAGCCACCGCCTGCGCGACGTTTCGTGCCCAGCGACCGTCCACGGGTGCTCGCGCGCGTGACGTGTCGCTGAGCGCGAAGACCGGACGGTCCGCTCAGCCGCGCAGACCGAGCGTCGCGAGCACGGCGGACAGGTCACGGTCGATGACCGCGACGTCCGCCTGCTCCCGCACGCGCGGCTTCGCGTCGAACGCGACCGACAGCGCCGCGACGCGCATCATCTCGAGGTCGTTCGCGCCGTCCCCGATCGCGATCGTCCGTGCCGGGTCGACACCGTCGGCGTCCGCCCACTCGCGGAGCGCGACGGCCTTCGCGTGCGCGTCGACGACGTCGCCGAGCACGCGGCCGGTCAGCACGCCGCCGCTGACCTCGAGCCGGTTCGCCCGGCAGTGGTCGAGGCCGAGTTGCTCGGCGAAGGGGTCGAGGACCTCGTGGAACCCGCCCGACACCACGCCGACGGTGCCGCCGGCGGCGTGCACGCCGCGGACGAGCTGGTCGGCGCCCCGCGTCACACGGACCGCCTGCTGCGCGCGGACGAAGACGTCCGCCTGGAGGCCCGCCAGGGTCGCGACACGCTCCCGGAGGCTCTCGGCGAAGTCGAGTTCCCCGCGCATGGCGCGCTCCGTGATCGCCGCCACCTGTGGCCGGGTCCCGGCGCTGTCGGCGAGCAGTTCGATCACCTCGTCCTCGAGGAGGGTGGAATCGGCATCGAGGACGACGAGGAAGCGGGGCACGCACCAACGGTACCGACTGGCGGAGGCACGGCCGCGTCGGTGACGCGAGCCGTGCCTCCAGACCGTCCGTTCCGGGCTGCGCCCCGGGTGCGTCGTCACGCATCGCCGCGGACGCCCTTGCCGACCCATGGGCTGAGCCCGGACTCGGTGACGGATCAGGCGTCGACGCGGACGCCCTTGCCGACAACGGTGATGCCGGACGCGGTGACGGTGAAGCCGCGTGCCTCGTCGGCCTCGCGGTCGACGCCGACCTGCGCACCCGGTGCGAGGACGACGTCCTTGTCGAGGATGGCGCGGTTGACGATCGCGCCGGCGCCGATGGTGGCGCGCTCGAACACGATCGAGTCGAGGACCTTCGCACCGGAGTCGATCGAGCACCACGGCCCGATCATGCTGCGCTCGACCTGGGCGCCCGACACCAGGCAGCCGAGCGACACGAGCGAGTCGACCGTGGAGCCGGTGTTCCCGTTCGCGTCGCGGACGAACTTCGCCGGCGGCAGGTTCGTCTGCTGGTTGAAGATCGGCCAGTCCTGGTTGTACAGGTTGAAGACCGGGACCGGGGCGATGAGGTCCATGTGGGCGTCGAAGAACGAGTCGATCGTGCCCACGTCGCGCCAGTAGTACTTGTCGCGGTCGGTGGACCCGGGGACCTCGTTGCGCTGCAGGTCGTACACGCCGGCGTCGCCGCGGTTGACGAAGTCGGGCACGATGTCGCCGCCCATGTCGTGCGCCGAGGTCTCGAGCTGGCCGTCGCGCAGGACCGCGTCGACCAGGGCGTCCGCGTTGAACACGTAGTTGCCCATCGAGGCCAGGATCTCGCCGGGGGAGTCGGCCAGGCCGATCGCGTCCTTCGGCTTCTCGAGGAACGCGTCGATCTTGGTCGGGTCGTCCTCGGCCACCTGGATCACGCCGAACTGGTCGGCGAGGCCGATCGGCTGGCGGATCGCCGCCACGGTGACACTGCGGCCGGAGGCGATGTGCGCCTCGACCATCTGGTGGAAGTCCATCCGGTACACGTGGTCCGCGCCGACGACGACCACGATGTCGGGGCGTTCGTCGCGGAGCAGGTTGAGCGACTGCAGGATCGCGTC
This sequence comes from Curtobacterium sp. MCBA15_007, assembly GCF_001864905.1. NCBI lineage: Bacteria > Bacillati > Actinomycetota > Actinomycetes > Micrococcales > Microbacteriaceae > Curtobacterium > Curtobacterium sp. MCBA15_007. Next base: position 21,630 of record NZ_MJGM01000017.1, on the reverse strand, counting down.
GGCCGACCCGGCGAACCAGCGCTTGCCGAGCCGCTGCTGCGCGGGGACCGACGCGACGTAGGAGCTGAGCAGCCCCTCCATCCGCCAGGTCTCCGCGACGTGTCGGTCGAGACTGTGCGACTTGTACTGGGTCAGGACCACGATCTTGTTGAGACCGGAGTTCACCAGGTTCGACAGTGCGAAGTCGATGAGACGGAAGTTGCCGCCGAACGGGACGGCGGGCTTCGCGCGATCGGCGGTGAGCGGCATGAGTCGTTTGCCTTCGCCACCGGCGAGCACGATGCCGAAGACCTTCTTTGGAGCCATGCCGCTCACAGTAGGCGTCAGCACTGGGAACCGGTTACCTTGAACCAGTGCGAGTCGATCTGCTGACCAGGGAGTATCCGCCGGAGGTCTACGGCGGAGCCGGTGTCCACGTGTCCGAACTCACCGCCGCGTTGCGGTCGGGAACGGAGACGGAAGTCCGTGTCCGGGCCTTCGGGGCCTTCCGTGACGAACCCGACGTGTGGGGCTACCGGACCCCGGACGGCCTCGGCCAGGCGAACGGCGCACTGCAGGCCCTGGGCACCGACGTGGCCATCGCAGCCGACGTCGAGGGCGCCGACCTCGTGCACTCGCACACCTGGTACGCGAACTCCGCGGGCCGGATCGCGCAGCTGACCTACGGCATCCCGCACGTCGTCACCGCCCACAGCCTTGAGCCCCTGCGCCCGTGGAAGGCCGAGCAGCTCGGCGGCGGCTACCGCCTGTCCAGCTGGATGGAGCGCGAGGCGTTCGAGAACGCCGACGGCGTCATCGCGGTCTCGAAGGCCATGCGTGCGGACATCCTGCGTTCCTACCCCTCGATCGACCCGGCGAAGGTGCACGTCGTCTACAACGGCATCGACATCGACGCGTGGAAGCCGACCGTCGACGAGGACGCCGTGCGTGCCCTCGGCATCGACCCGACGCGCCCGAGCGTCGTGTTCGTCGGACGCATCACCCGGCAGAAGGGCCTGCCGTACCTGCTCCGCGCCGTGGCCTCGCTGCCGTCGGACGTGCAGATCGTGCTGTGCGCCGGCGCGCCGGACACCCCCGAGATCCTGGCCGAGGTCACCGCGCTCGTCGAGGGGCTCCGCGCCGAACGCGAGGGCGTCGTCTGGATCGACCGGATGCTCGCGCACCAGGAGATCGTGAACGTGCTGTCCTCGGGCACCGTGTTCGTCTGCCCGTCGGTGTACGAGCCGCTCGGGATCGTGAACCTCGAGGCGATGGCGTGCGGGATCCCCGTCGTCGGCACCGGCACCGGGGGCATCCCCGAGGTCGTCGCCGACGGGCTCACCGGTCGCATCGTCCCGATCGACCAGGTGCAGGACGGCACCGGCACCCCGACCGACCCCGACCGCTTCGTGGCCGACCTCGCCGCGACCCTGGCCGAGGTGCTCGCCGACGAGGGGCTGGCGAAGCTCATGGGACGCGCCGGACGGCTCCGTGTCGAGACCGAGTTCACCTGGGACGCGATCGCCACCAGGACACGGCAGGTCTACGACCAGGTGCTCGGCCAGAACCCGTAGGCTGGTCGCATGCCCTCGGTCGTGCGCTTGTCAGACGTCTCCGTGGTCCGCAACGGGGCCACCATCCTCGACGCGATCTCGTGGGAGGTGCAGGACGACGAACGCTGGGTCGTGCTCGGCGCGAACGGCGCCGGCAAGACGACGCTGCTGCAGGTCGCCGGTGCCCAGACGTTCCCGACCTCGGGCGACGTCGAGGTGCTCGGCACCGAGCTCGGTGGCGCCGACCTGTTCGAGCTCCGCCCGCGCATCGGCTTCGCGTCGACCGCGCTGGCGCGCCGCATCCCCGTCACCGAGAAGGTCATCGACGTCGTGCTCACCGCGGCGTACTCGGTGACGGGGCGCTGGAACGAGGAGTACGAGGAGCTCGACGTCCGTCGTGCGCAGCGCGTGCTCGAGGAGTGGGGCCTGGGGTCCTTCACCGACCGCACGTTCGGCGACCTGAGCGACGGCGAGCAGAAGCGCGTGCAGATCGCCCGGGCCGTGATGACCGACCCGGAGATCCTGTTCCTCGACGAACCGGCCGCGTCGCTCGACCTCGGCGCCCGTGAGAGCCTCGTCCGCACCCTCGGCGGCTACGCCCAGAGCGCCGACTCGCCCGCCATCGTCATCGTGACCCACCACGTCGAGGAGATCCCGGCCGGGTTCACCCACGCACTGGTCCTCGCCGACGGCCACGTGCAGGCCGCCGGTCCCATCGACGAGGTCCTGACCGACCAGACCCTGACCGAGGCGTTCGGCATCGACCTCTCGGTCACCAAGGACGCCGGTCGCTACACGGCACGCGCCGCGTAGCGCTGCGATCCCGCCGTCTCTCTGGTATCGTGGACGGCTGGCGCAAGCCGACGACTTCCCGCGCAGTTCGCGCAATCCCACCACCGCTATCGAGGAATCTCCATGAAGACCGACACCCACCCCGAGTACCGCGCCATCGTCTTCCGCGACCTGGCCTCCGGTGAGACGTTCCTGACGCGTTCGACCGCGAACAGCGACAAGACCATCGAGCTCGACGGTGCGACCTACCCGGTCATCGACGTCGAGATCTCGTCCGCTTCGCACCCGTTCTACACGGGCAAGCAGCGCATCCTCGACTCGGCCGGCCGCGTCGAGAAGTTCAACCAGCGCTTCAAGGGCTTCAGCAAGTAAGCAGCCCCCACGCAACGCCGACGGGCGGCCCTCCTGCAGGAGGGCCGCCCGCTCGCGTTGTGCGGTGTCTCCGGCAGCCGCTGGCCCGGGCCCGCAAGACACCGGTGTTCGCGCGTCACACCGGGTTGTGCGGGTGTTCGGCGCACGAACACCGGTGTCCCGCGCGGGCTGTGCGGGGTCAGGCGCCGTTGCGGTGCGGCCAGCGGCCGTCGGCGGTGAACGACGGGTCGCGCTTCTTGCGCATGTAGTCCTGGAACGACGCGGCCTGCTCGGCGCACCAGCCGACCTGCTTGCGGTGGAGTGCTTCGGCGGAGATGCCGAGTTCGTCCGGGTACTTGCCCGCGATGGCCTGGGCGACACGCCCGGCAGCGATGGCGTCCGCGCCGGCGTCGTGGGCGTCGTCGAGGGTGACACCGTAGAGCTCGGACGCGGCTTCGAGCGTGCGCTTGCCCTTGCGGAAGGTGTCGAGCGCCTTGTCGATCACGAGCGGGTCGACGACGTTGCCGACGACGGGGGAGGCGAACCCGTGCCGCTTCGCTTCGCGGTCGAGGACGGTGAGGTCGTAGGGGGCGTTGTAGATCACGAGCGGGATGCCCCGGGCGAACACGGCTTCGATCGCGGCGATGATCTCGCCGACGACCTCGGCCGCGGGACGCCCCTCGGCCTGGGCACGTTCGGTCGTGTACCCGTGCACGGCCGCGGCGCCCTCGGGGATGGGGACGCCCGGGTCGGCGATCCACGCGCCCTCGACGATGGAGGCCCCGGTCATGTCGATGAGTCCGACGTGGGCCGTGACGATGCGGGCCGTCTCGACGTCGACCCCGGTGGTCTCGAGGTCGAAGACGCCCAGCGCGTGCCACCAGGGGCGACCCGTGAGGTCCTGGGACGGAGCGGGTGCGTCGAGCTGTGCTGTGGGGAACGTCACGCGGTCAGGCTAACGGGACGCACCGACACCCCCGACTACCGGGTCGGCGCGCCGACGTGCAGCCAGTAGAACGACTGCGTGCCCATGGTGAGCGTGACGGTGCCGTCCTCGTCGAACGACGGGAACGAGCTGCCGCCGAACAGGTCGTAGAGCGGGCGCCCCGCGAACTCCGGCGCGGAGATCGTGACCGAGGTCGGGTTCGTCGCGAACGAGAACACGCACAGGACGTCCTCGGCGGACGGCCCGAACTGCTGCCCGGAGCCCTCCCACGAGCGGACGAAGGCGAGCACCGAGTCGTTGGAGGTCTCCTGCACGTTCAGGGAGCCGAGGCCGAACACCGGGTGGGCCTTGCGGGTGTGGATGACGTTGCGGACCCAGTGCAGCAGCGAGCGCGACTGGGCCAGCTGCGCCTCGACGTTGACCTGCGCGTAGTTGTACACGAGCGACTGCACGACGGGCAGGTAGAGCTTGCCCGGGTCGGCGGTGGAGAAGCCGGCGTTGCGGTCCGGCGTCCACTGCATCGGCGTGCGGGACGAGTCGCGGTCCGGCAGCCAGATGTTGTCGCCCATCCCGATCTCGTCGCCGTAGTACAAGAACGGTGAACCGGGCAGCGAGAAGAGCAGCGCGTGGATGAGTTCGAGCTCGGCGCGCGAGTTGTCGAGCAGGGGAGCGAGACGTCGGCGGATACCGATGTTCGAGCGCATCCGTGGGTCGTAGCCGTACCAGCCGTACATCGCCTGCCGGTACTCCTCGCTCACCATCTCGAGCGTGAGCTCGTCGTGGTTGCGGAGGAAGACGCCCCACGCGGCGCTGGCCGGCACGTCGAGGGTCTCGGACAGGATCGCCTTGAGCTCGGCGGCGTGCTGGGCGCGGAGCGAGTAGAAGATGCGCGGCATCACCGGGAAGTCGAACGCCATGTGGCACTCGGGTTCCTCGTCGGTGCCGAAGAAGGCTGCGGTCTCGCGCGGCCACTGGTTCGCCTCGGCCAGGAGCACCCGGCCGGGGTACTCGTCGTCGACCATCGCGCGGAGCTTCTTGATGAACTCGTGCGTCTCCGGCTCGCCCTCGCCGTTGCCCTCCTCCGACTCGAACAGGTACGGGATCGCGTCGAGCCGGAGCCCGTCGACGCCCATGTCGAGCCAGTGCCGGACGACGTCGTAGATGGCCTCGATGACGGCGGGGTTCTCGAAGTTCAGGTCGGGCTGGTGCGAGAAGAAGCGGTGGAAGAAGAACTGGCGTCGGACCGGGTCGAAGGTCCAGTTGGACTCCTCGGTGTCGACGAAGATGATGCGGATGTTCGAGTAGTCCTCGTCGGTGTCGCGCCAGACGTAGAAGTCGCCGTAGGGGCCGTCCGGGTCCTCACGGGACTGCTGGAACCACTCGTGCTGGTCGCTGGTGTGGTTGATCACCATGTCGATCACGATGCGCATGTTCCGCTCGTGCGACTTCGTGACGAGCTCGCGGAAGTCGTCGAGGGTGCCGAACTCCGGCAGGATCGCCCGGTAGTCGGCGATGTCGTAGCCACCGTCACGCATCGGCGACTGGAAGAACGGCGGCAGCCACAGCGCGTCGACGCCGAGCCACTGCAGGTAGTCGAGCTTGCCGATCACGCCCTGGATGTCGCCGATGCCGTCCCCGTTGGAGTCGACGAACGACCGGATCATGCACTCGTAGAAGACCGAGCGCTTGTACCACTGCGGGTCGAGCGTCAGGCCGGGCAGCTGGATCGGGGCTGTGAAGGTCACCGTGCTCCTCGTCGTCGTCGACGGACCGCTCGACGGCCCGCCCCGGACACGATAGGCGCGAGATGCTGCGGGTGTCCGGGGATTCGTGCGGTTCGCTCCCTAGACTGACGCCGATGCAACCGCCCGTGCTCTCCCCGTACCAGTCGTTGATGGCCGCCACCCCGGTCGTGCACCGGGCCGTCCAGGTCGACGGCCGGACCACGCACTACTGGGTCTACGGGCCCGAGGACGCGGATCGCACCGTGCTCGCCGTGCACGGGTTCCGCGGGGACCACCACGGCCTCGAGACGATCGCCGCGCACCTGGACGGTGTCCGCGTGATCGTCCCCGACCTGCCCGGCTTCGGCGTGTCCGATCCGCTGCCGGTGTCCGACATCGACGCGTACGTCACCTGGCTGACCGGGTTCCACGCCGCGCTCGGGCTCGGGCGCGACACCGTCGTGCTCGGGCACTCGTTCGGGTCGATCGTGGTGTCGGCCACCGTCGCCGCCGGTCTCGACACCCGGCTGCTCGTGCTCGTCAACCCCATCGCCGCCCCGGCACTGCAGGGTCCGCGTGCCGTCGGGACCGCGATCGCGATCGGGTACTACCGTGCCGGCGCCGTGCTGCCGAAGCCGATCGGGCTCGGGATCCTGCGGAACGGTGCGATCGTCCGGGCGATGAGCATCGCGATGCTGAAGTCGCACGACCCCGTCGTCCGCCGGTGGGTCCACGATCAGCACGACCGGTACTTCTCGGCCTTCGCGAACCGTACGAGCGTGCTCGAGGCGTTCCGCACCTCGGTCACCCACGACGTGTCCGAGTACGCCGACCGGATCGACGTGCCCGTGTTGCTCGTCGCGGCGGAGCACGACGACATCACCGCCGTGCCCGAACAGCGTGCACTCGCCGAACGCCTGCGGGACGCCGAGCTCGTCGTGATCCCGGGTGTCGGGCACCTGGTGCACTACGAGACACCGGCTCCGGCCGCCGCCGCGGTGCTGCGCCGGATGGCGGACACGGCCGCGCGCCCTGGACGGGGCCGCGGCACCAGGGCGGGCCGACCGTCGGGGGCGGGGCGGGCCTCCCGCACGACCGCGGCGAAGGTGACCGAGGCGAAGACGGCTCCGGCGAAGTCGAACACCACGAAGCCGAACGCCACGAAGGCGACCGAGGCGACGGCGAGCGACACGAAGGAGACCGACGCGTGACGCGCCTGCGCATCGGGATCGACTGCCGGTACGTGCGGATCGGTCGGCACGACGGCATCAGCCGGTTCACCGCCGGAGTGGTCGCGAACCTGCCGGACCGACACGACTTCGTGCTGCTCGTCCACGACGAGCGCCAGCTCGAGTCGCTGCCGCCGGACCTGCCGTGGGAGCTGCTGCCGGCACCGACGGACGCGGGGGAGCCGCTCGTCGCCCGGCGGGTCAACCGTCTGGGGCTCGACGCGGTGTTCTCACCGATGCAGACGATGGGGTCGCGCGGGCGCCGGTACGCGCTCGTCCTGACGCTGCACGACCTGATCTACTACCGCAACCGCACGCCCCCGCGGGAGTTCTCGTGGCCGCTGCGGCTCGGCTGGCGGGCGTTCCACCTGTCGTGGGCGCCACAGCGGTTCCTGCTGAACGGTGCGGACGGGGTGGTGACGGTGTCGGAGACGACCGCCGGGCTGATCGCCGAGCACCGGTTGACGAGCCGACCCGTGACGGTCGCGTACAACGCGGCCGACCCGGCGACGCCACGGGCGACCGGAGCGCCGCGCGAGCGCTCCCTCGTCTACATGGGGTCGTTCATGCCGTACAAGAACGTCGAGACCCTGGCGGCGGCGCTGCCGCTGCTCGGGGCGGACTGGACGCTGCACTGCATGTCGCGGGTTTCCGGTGCCGACCGGGCGCGACTCGAGGGGCTCGCTCCCGCGGGGACGATCGTCTTCCACGACGGCGCGACGGACGAGGAGTACCTGTCCGTGCTCCGTTCGGCCACGGCGCTGGCGACCGCGTCGTACGACGAGGGGTTCGGCATCCCGCTCGTCGAGGCGATGGGCGTCGGGACCCCGGTCGTCGTCAGCGACATCCCGATCTTCCGCGAGATCGGTGGCGATGCGGCCGAGTACTTCGACCCGGCGTCGCCGTCCGCCGTCGCCGCGGCCGTCCGGCGGGTCGAGGACCGGTGGGACGAGGCTTCGCTGCGGTCGATCGAGCGTGCTCGGCGGTTCCGGTGGCAGGACTCGGCGGAGCAGGTCGTCCGGGCCGTCGAGCGGGCCGTGGGGGACCGGCGGGCCTGAGGGCCGGCGCACGCGGGCTCGCGGTTCGGGCTCGGGGCGCTGCGCGCGGTCTCGCGCTTCGTGGCGATGCGGAACGACGCTGCCGATGTCGTACGACGTCGACCGTGTGGTTCCACGTCGCCCGCCCGCGACCACCGCACCACACCTCCTTCCGCTACTGCCGCGCGATCACCTGCACGTCCGCCCCGGGGAACACCTTCTGCGTCTCCTCGGTCACCCGCGACACGATGGGCGGCACCGCTGCTCCCCGCCCCGGGGTCCGCACGACGATCGACTGGTCCCGTGCGGTGTCGGACGGGTCGCCGCCGCGCTCCCACGAGCAGCGGACCGCGGTGACCCCGCCGATGCGGTCGAGCGTGTCCGCCAGCGCGAGTCGCTTCGCCGCGACCTCCCCGGCTCCTGTGACGCCGATCTGCAGGCTGCCGAGGTCGGCGATCACGACGACGCGGACGCCGTTGCCACCGGACTCGTCGGCTGCTCGGCTGATGGCGGCGACCAGGTCACGTCTGGCAGCGCGGTCGAGCGAGGGGTCGGCGCGGACCGTCGCGACCGCGTCGTAGCTCGCGAACCCGGTCTTGGCCGGGGCGTGGTGCCGCACCTCGATGACGCCGGGCAGGTCGTCCACCCGCGTGTCGAACCGGTCGAGCGCGACGTCCGGCCGTGGGAAGACCCCGCCGATGCCGTTCTGCACGGAGCCGATGATCGACCCGAGCACCACGGCGATGACCGCGGCCACGACGAGGACGCTCCCGCCGATGACGAACCAGGTGCGGGCGCGGGTGCGCGTGGGGATGCTCGCCGTCTCCGGGCCGAACACGCGGTCGAGGTCGTCGTCGGACGGATCGGGGGCATGCCGGCCGTGTCGGCTGGTTCCGTCGTCGGACATCTGGCTCCCGTCACCCTGGGTTGCGGGTGGTCCCCGGTGTGCGGGTGCGTCGGAGCGTAGTCCCCGGTCAGCCCCGGCGTTCCAAGGGGTTCTGGTACTCGAACGCCGAGCCGCCGGTGGCGTCGGAGACGTCGTCGATCGGGTCGTCGAACCGGACGAGTTCGGCGTGGAAGCGCTCCGGGTCCCACCGGAACGAGTGGATGGACCCGTTCCGGATCGGGGTGTGGCCGCGGTCGGCCGTTCCGGGGGCTGCGGCGTTGACGACGCTGCGGATCACCGCGCCGTGCGTCGCGACCACCACGACGCCTCCGTCGAACCGCACCGCGATCTCGCCGAGGGTCTCGGTGATCCGCGCGAGCAGGGCGGAGCGGGACTCCCGACCGGGGATGTCGTCGTGCGGGTACCGGGCGGACACCTCGTCGTCGGTCAGACCCTCGGCCTCGCCGTAGGACCGCTCGGCCAGGCCCGGGTACGTCGTCGGGGCGTCGAGTCCCAGGTGATCGGCGATGATCGCACCCGTCTCGGCGGCGCGGGACAGCGGGGAGGCGACCACGGCGTCGAACGGCCGGCGGGTCAGGAGTTCGGCGGCCTCGGCGGCCTGCCGTCGTCCGGTGTCGTTGAGCGGGATGTCGGTGGAGCCCTGGATGCGGCGCTGCGCGTTCCAGTCGGTCTCGCCGTGGCGGACGAGGTACAGGAGGGTCGTCACTCGTCGATCTTCGCAGACGCGACCGGCGGGCCCGTCCGGCTACTCGGACGAGCGCGAGTCCTCGCGCGACGCTGCGGGTGACGCCGCGGGTGACGCCGCGGGTGACTCCGCGGGCGACTCCGCGCGCGACGCCCCCGCTGCACTGAGCCGCTCCGCCAGGTGCACGAGCGTCTCGGTGGTGCCGGCGTCGAGCTTCACGGCCGCCCGGCGGTCGCTGCGGGTCTCACCGCGGTTCACGATGACCACCGGGTTCTTCCGGCGTGCCGCGTGGTCGACCAGCCGCACGCCCGAGTTCACGGTGAGGGAGGACCCGACCACGAGCAGCGCGTCGGCGTCGGCGACGATCGACACGGCCTCGCGGAACTTCTCGGCCGGCACGAACTCGCCGAAGAAGACGACGTCGGGCTTCAGGTCGCCGCCGCAGACGGAGCACGCGGGCACGACGAACCGTTCGACCTCGGTGATCTCGACGTCACCGTCGGGCTGCAGCTGCACGGACCCGGGCTCGTCGATCCAGGGGTTCGCCCGGTCGATGGTGGTGGCGAGGTCGGAGCGGGAGAACACCTGCCCGCACCGCAGGCACACGGCGCGGTCCATCGACCCGTGGATCTCGACGACGCGACGGGACCCGGCGCGCAGGTGCAGGCCGTCGACGTTCTGCGTGATGACACCGGCGACGATCCCGGCGTCCTCGAGCGCGGCGAGCGCCCGGTGCCCGTCGTTCGGCGTGGCGGCCGCGAAGCTCCGCCAGCCCAGGTGCGATCCGGCCCAGTACCGCTGGCGCTTCGCGGGGTCGGCGAGGAACTCCTGGAACGTCATGGGCTTCCGCACGACGCGTCCGGCTCCGCGGTAGTCGGGGATGCCGGAGTCGGTGCTGAGACCGGCGCCGGAGAGCACGGCGATGCGCTTGCCCGCGAGCAGCTCGACGACACGGTCGAGGTCGTCGGCGCTCACCGACCCGGAGGTGGCCCCGGAGGCCGCTCCGGTGGTCGGTCCGGTCGTCGACGCAGCATCATCCAGCACCCTGTTCACGGTACCCTCAACACCCGACCGTCCCGGTCACTTCCCGAGCGGAGCACCGGGGACGCCATCGCCGCACCACACCGAAACGAGCCCCGTGCACCCCGTCCGCATCGACTCCCTCGACGATCCCCGCCTCGACGACTTCGCCCGGCTCACCGACGTGGCGCTCCGTCGGGTCTCGGAGCCCGAGGGCGGCCTGTACATCGCCGAGTCGAACACGGTCATCGAGCGGGCGGTCCGCGCCGGTCACGTGCCGCGCAGCATCCTGGTGCAGGAGAAGTGGCTCGACACCGTCCTGCCGCTGGTCGCGGAGCACGACGGTCCTGTCTTCGTCGGTGCGGACGCCCTGCTCGAGGAGCTCACCGGTTTCCGCATGCACCGCGGTGCGATCGCTGCGATGCAGCGTCCCGAGCTGCCGAGCGTCGCCGACGTGGTGCGGGACGCGAAGGTCGTCGTCGTGCTCGAGGACATCGTTGACCACACGAACGTCGGTGCCGTGTTCCGCAGCGTCGCCGGTCTCGGCGCCGACGCGGTGCTCGTCAGCCCGCGCTGCGCCGACCCGCTGTACCGCCGGAGCGTCCGGGTGAGCATGGGCACCGTCCTGCAGGTGCCGTGGACCCGCATCGGCGACTGGCCCGCGGCGGGTGAGGAACTCCGCGCACAGGGCTTCCACCTGGCCGCGATGGCACTGACGGACGAGTCCGTCGACCTCGACGCCTTCGTGGCGGACCTGCCCGACAGGGTCGCGCTCGTGATGGGGACCGAGGGGCAGGGACTGACGCCGGCCGCGATCGCGTCGGCTGACACGACCGTCCGCATCCCGATGGCACACGGCGTCGACTCGCTCAACGTGGCCGCGGCGAGCGCCGTCGGTCTGTGGGCGGTCACCCACGCCCGGCGGCTCGCCTCCTAGCGCACCACCGAGACGGTCGGGAGGCCCGGGGCGGGCTGGTCCGGCAGCATGCGCCCGGCACGGATCACGAGGGCACGGTCGGTGTCCGGTCCGCCGACCAGGCACACACCGACGGGAGCGCCGGCCACGGTCATCGCCGGTGCGCTCACCGCGGGGAGCCCGCCGACGCTCGCGAGCGCGGTGATCGCCGTGGTGGCGGTCCGCGTGCGCTCGAGTGCTCGGGCGTCCGCGCCCAGCAGCGGTGCGGGCCCGGGGACGGTCGGGAACAGCAGGGTCCGACCGGCGAGGGCACCGCGGATCGTCGTGCGCACGGCGTCCAGGGCGGTGCCGGCGTCGGCGGTCGCGTCGGGGTCGTTCGCCCCGGCCGCGCGGAACCGGTCACCGACCACGGCGCTCAGCGCTCCGGGGTGCGCGTCGATCCAGGGGCCGTGTGCTGCCAGGGCCTCGGCGGCCTGGACGAGCCGCAGCTGCTCCTGCAGGGCTCGGGGCTCCGGCATGCCGAGGTCGCGCAGTCGGACGGTGGCGACGGGTTCGTCGAGGGTCTCGACGAAGGCAGTGAAGGCCCGGGCGGTGTCCGGTTCGACGAGCGCGACGAGTTCCTCGGGGACGACGAGCACCGTCGCGTCGACCGCCTCGTCCGGCCCGGGCATCGGCGGGACGGTGGCGTCGAGGGCGGCGAGCAGCACCTCAGGGCTGCGGGTGAGCCACCCGACGGTGTCGAACGACGGCGCCAGGGGGAGCAGCCCGTCGCGGGACACCGTGCCGTGGGTCGTCCGGAGGCCCCAGAGTCCCTGGTACGAGGCGGGGACCCGCACCGAGCCCGCGGTGTCCGTGCCGATCCCGATCTCGACCATCCCGAGGCCGACGGCCGATGCGGATCCGCTGGACGAGCCTCCCGGCAGTCGGGTGGGGGCCGCGCTGTTCGGCGGTGTGCCGTGGTGCGCGTTCCGGCCGGTCAGGTTGTAGGCGAACTCGTCGGTGCGTGCGATCCCGCGGATCGACGCGCCGGCGGCGAGGAGCGCGGCGACCGCGGGGGCGGCCGTCGTCTCGACCGGTGCCTCGTGCAGGTACGTCGGGTTGCCCGCGCCGACCGGCTGGCCGGGCACGGCGTAGAGGTCCTTGACGGCGATGGTCAGGCCGTCGAGCGGCCCCACGGCGGTGGGTGCGACGAGCGGGTCGCCGACGGCCCGCCAGACGGTGGTGTCGACGGCTTTCGGGCGGCCGGTGACGTGGGCCGCTTCGATGCGCCAGCGGGGTCCGGCGCCGGTGTCGGTGTCGGTGTCGGTGTCGCCTTCGCCGTCGCGGCGCCAGAGCTGGGTCTGGAGGCCCTGCCCACCCGCGGCGAACCGGGACACCGACACGACGAGGGCGCGGTCCTCGGTCAGGGGGCGGACCTCGACGTGCGTCAGCGACCGGGTCGCGACCCCACCCCGTGCCCCGCGGAACGCGCTGATCGCGTCGTGCCCGACGAGCAGGCCGCGGTCGTCGCCGCGCATCGTGCCGGGGGAGTCGACGAAGGCGGCGTCGAGGGCGTCGAGGTCGTTCGCCAGCAGTGCCGTCTCGTAGGCGTGGATGGCTGCGAGCAGGCCGGCCGGGGCCTCGGGCGCGTCCGGCGTGGCCGGGGTGTGCGGCTTGGTCGACGTTCCGGGCGTGGTCATCGGGCGGGCTCCTCGAAGTCGGCCTTGCGGATGCGGGCGTGGACACCCGTCACCAGGTCCACCACCTGCGAGATGTTGAAGTCGGTCGCGGCGGACAGGTACGCGTACGCCAGGTGACGTTCCATGCCCCAGCGGGCCCCGAGGATCGCGACGGCGTGCCGGACGCACTGCCGGACGGCCTCGTCGAGGTCGGGGTCCATGCCGGTGGGCACCAGGAACTCCTGCGTCTCGGCGACGGGCCAGACCAGGTCGCCGAAGCGGGAGGCGGCCTCGGCTGCCGGGGTCAGGTCGAAGCGGATGGTGGCGCGGAGCGAGGCCTCCATCGCGGTGAGCGCCACCTCGCCGTCGCCCTGGGCGAAGTGCGGGTCGCCGACGTGGGCCAGCGCACCGGGAACGAGTACCGGCAGGTGCAGCTGCGAACCGACCTGCAGCAGGTTGACGTCGATGTTGCCGCCGTGACGACCGGGCGGGACGGAGTGCAGCCGCTCGCCGGGGGTCGCGACGCCCATGATCCCGAGGAACGGTGCCAGGGGGAAGTGCGCGAAGCGGTCGCCCGCGGCGGTGAGCGGGATGCGGCCCCGTCGACCCTGGGCGGTGTCGACGACGTCGGCGAAGACGCTCACCGTCGTGCCGTCGACCGGGAACTCGCCGTGCAGGGCACCGCGGCCGTGCCGGTTCGAGACCACGCCGTAGTGCACCCGGGGCAGGGTCTCGAGCACCGTCATGGTCAGGACGTCACCGGGGCGGGCGCCGCGCACCGCGATCGGACCGGACACCACGTGGGGGCCGTCCGCCGTGGGGTCGCGGTGTCCGGAGCGGGCGATCGCGACGGCGTCGGCGAGGACGTGCTCCGGGGCGACACCGTGGTCGCCGAACCAGGCGACGGGGTCGCTGCCCTGGTCGGGCAGGATCCCCTCGTGGCTGACGGTGTCGATGGTGACGGACTCCCCGGCACCGATCGTCAGGGCGGGGACATCACCGTCGCTCGGCAGCCGACCCCACAGGACGGTCTCCGGGTCGACGTGCAGGGAGTGGTCGCCGCGGACGGGCCCGGCGCCGGGCTGCAGGGTCGGGACCGCGGGGGCGGTGTTCTGGTGTGCGGTGGTGCGGTGTGCGGTGGTGCGGTGTGCGCTGGTGTGGTGTGCGGTGGTCATCGGTCCGTCCTCCGTTCGACCAGGTGGGCCACGTCGGCGAGGTGGTCGGCCATCGCCCGGGCCGCGCCGTCGACGTCGTGCTGCCGGATCCGCTCGAGGATCCGCTCGTGCCACTCGAACGACGACCGCCGCCCCTCGCTGGTGCTGTGCGACCGGGCGCGGACGTCCTGCACCCATCCGCTGCTGAGCTCGCACAGGGACACGAGCAGGGGGTTGCCCGAGGTACGGGCGACCTGCACGTGGAAGGCGACGTCCTGCGCGAGCGACTCCTCCGGGCTGAGGCCCGCGTGCGTGGCGGCGAGGATGCGTTCCAGGGTGAGCAGGTCGGCCGCACCCGCCCGCGCCGCCGCGAGTCCCGCGACCTGCGGCTCCACGACCGTCCGGAACTCGGCGACGTGCTCGGCCCGGTGGTCCAGGTCGTCGCGGTGGTGGTCGAGCAGGGCCGACGCCTCCTCCGGCCTCGGCAGCACGACGGTGCCACGACCAGGGGTCCGGGAGACCAGGCGACGGCGCTCCAGCTCCTGCAACGCCTCGCGGATCGTCGTGCGGGACACGGCGAGGTCCTCGGCGAGGGTGCGTTCCGGCGGCAGCTTGTCGCCGGGCTGCAGGTCGTCGAGCACGAGCGTGCCGAGGTGGGCGGCGGTCGCCGCACTCAGGGTCCGTCCACGGTGCATGCCATCGACCGTAGGGCCCGTTGGTCTGCTTGGTTCATTGGTACGACCAACTTTTACACGGCCGTCACATCCGGCGTCGGAACCCGAAACACGGTGGGCGAATGGTGGAGCACACCCCGCCAGCACCGACCGGAAGAGAGGTCCGACGTGGACCTGGTCCTCACCAATGCACGGCTGACCGACGGCCGTTCCGTCGACCTCGTGATCACCGACGGCCTGATCGCCAGCATCTCCGACACGCTCCCCGGTGCCGCCGCTCCCGCTGGTTCCGCCCGGGTGGTCGACTGCGCCGGCCGCGTCGTCATCCCCGGACTCATCGAAGCGCACCTGCACGTCGACAAGGCCCTGCTCGACCGGGAACGCCCGAACCCCGACGGCACACTCGCCGGAGCCATCGCCGTCACGGGCGAGCTCAAGCGCGGCTTCACCCACGCCACCGTCCGCGACCGCGCCCGCACCCTGCTCGACCAGGCCATCACGAACGGCACGACCCTCGTCCGCGCACACCCCGACGTCGACCCGATCGTCGGGCTCACCGGCGTCGAGGTCCTGCTCGACCTGCGCGACGAGTACCGGGACGCCCTCGACCTGCAGATCGTCGCCTTCCCCCAGGAGGGCATCGCGAAGGCACCGGGCACGCTGGCCCTGCTCCGCCGGGCGCTCGCCGCAGGGGCAGACGTCATCGGCGGCTGCACCTACAACGAGCGCACCCTCGCCGCGTGCCACGAGCACGTCGAGACCGTCCTGGACCTCGCCGAGGAGTTCGGCGTGCCGGCGGACCTGCACGCCGACTTCGCCGACGACACCTCCGACCCGCGGTACGCGCTCGCCGGGCACATCGCCGACCGTGTGGCGGCCCGCGGGCTGCAGGGGCGGGTGGCGCTCGGCCACGTGACCTCGGTCGCCAGCCTGCCCCGCGGCGAGCGCCGGGTGCTGTTCGACCGCCTGGCCGCCGCCGGGGTCGCCGTCGTGCCGCTGCCCGCGACCGACCTGCACCTCGGCGGCCGGTCCGACGACCACGACGTCCGCCGCGGGGTCGTGCCGGTCCGTGAGCTCTGGGACGCCGGCGTCACGAGCGCGTACGCGTCGAACAACGTCCGGAACGCCTTCACCCCGTTCGGAAACGCCGACCTGCTCGACGTCGGGCTCCTGCTGGCCCAGACCGGGCACCTGTCCGGACCGGACGACCTGCGACGGGTGCTCGCGATGGCCACCACCGGTGCCGCGCAGGTCGTCGGCGTCGCGGACACCCACGGCATCCGGCCCGGTGCCGCCGCCGACCTCGTCGTGCTCTCCACCACGGACCCGGACGGCGTGCTGCTCGACCGGCCGGACCGCGCCCTCGTCGTCAAGCGCGGCCGGGTCGTCGCCGAGACCACCAGGACCACCCGACTCACCACCAGCCGCACCACGAACCGATCGAAGGAACTCAGCCATGCGTGAACGGATCCCGCACGAGATCGTCGCCTCCGTCCTGGCCGGTGCCACGGCGTTCATCGGGGGCAACGCCCTGCACCTGCCGACCTGGGCGATCTTCATCAGCTGGGCGGGGATGTTCCTGCTCGGCAGCAAGCCGACGCTGCGGAACGCCACCCGGCTCTGGGCCGCGATGCCGATCGGGTCGGCGTTCGGTCTGGTCATCGTCCTGCTCGACCAGCGGTTCGGCACGCTCTTCGGCGAGGGGCAGGCGGCGCAGAACACCGTGCTGGCGCTGCTCATCCTCGTCGTGAACTGCGCGCTGATGTACACCGGTCGCACGAAGCTGTTCGGGCTCGTCCCCGGGATGTTCCTCGGGTTCGCCTCGTTCTTCGCGACGTGCTTCGGCGGGTTCGGCTTCGACCCGGGGAACGCCTGGGCCGCCTGGGTCTCGGTCGTGCTGATGAACGCGCTCGGCCCGGTGCTCGCGTACCTGTCCCGTCGCCTGACCTTCGCGCGGCCCGAGACGACCGGCGCGGCCGATGTGGCCGACCCGGCCGTGGGTGCGCACCCCGCCAGCCCGGCCGCCCAGGCCCCTGCTCCGGAACGGCAGCCCGACCAGCCGGTCGCAGCCTCGGCCTAGGAGCGGACCGGTACGCTCGGGTCCCGTGTCACGAGTCGTCCGCCGCCCCCGCTCCGCCGTCCGGAGGCCGGTCACGATCTCGGTGGTCGCCGTGCTGCTCCTGGTGGCCGGGTACCTCGTCGCCGCGGCCGTCGTGCCGTTCGGTCCGGCGAGCGCCAGCACCACCACCTACTCGGCACCGAGGACGACTGCCCCGGCACTGAGCTTCCCGGGCTACGGCGCGACCGCGGTCGAAGCGACGGACTTCCCCGAGAGCCTGCGTACCAGCGGCGACACGAAGCCCCGGTCCATCGCGAGCATCACGAAGGTCGTCACGGCGCTCGTGGTGCTCGACGAGAAGCCGATGGCGCCCGGACAGTCGGGCCCGGCCATCCGCTTCACGAAGCAGATGGAGGGCCTGTACGCGAAGTACGCGGCGCAGAACGGCGAGGTCGCTCCGATGCCGGCCGGCCTGAAGCTCACCGAGCACCAGGCGTTCCAGGTGATGCTCATGAAGTCGGCCAACAACTACGCCGGCGCGCTCGCCATCTGGGCCTTCGGATCCCTCGACGCCTACGAGCGAGCGGCCGCGAAGTGGCTCGACGAGCAGGGCCTCGACGACACGACGATCCACGAGCCGACCGGCCTCGACCCGGACAACACCTCGACCGCGACCGACCTGGTCGAGCTCGGGCAGCTGGCGCTCGCGAACCCGGTCGTCAAGGACATCGTCGGCACGCAGGACGTCACGATCCCGACGGTCGGCGCGATCGAGAACTCGAACAAGCTCCTCGGGCTCGACGGCGTCGAGGGGATCAAGACCGGCACGCTCGACGAGGCCGGGGCCTGTCTGCTGTTCGCGGCGACGTACGAGCGCGGCGGCAGGCAGGTCACCGTCGTCGGCGTGATGCTCGGCGGCGTGGACCACGACTCCCTCGACAACGACGTGCAGCGGTTGCTGCGGTCCGTCGCGGACAACTTCCAGGTGGTGACGCTCACCCATCAGGGGCAGACCTTCGGCACCTTCTCGACCCCGTGGCAGGACGAGGCGGACGCGGTCACGACGAAGGCCGCCGAGGTGCTCGTGTGGGGGAAGACCACGGTCACCGCGAAGGCGACGCTCGAGCGGGTGACCTTCGGCACGAAGGGCGAGCGGGTCGGGCGGGTCCGGTTCCGCATCTCCGACCACGACCCGGTCACGGTGCCGCTCGCGCTCGCGCGGACGATCGACGACCCCGGCGTCTGGTGGCGTTGGACGAACCCGTTCCAGGGGGCGTGACGCTCGTCGGTGCCCGACCGTAGAGTCGGTCGGGTGACGACGATGACGACGTTCCCCCGGACCACCCCCTCCGCCCTCGACGTCGACGCCCGCGGAGTCCTCGCGTTCGTCGACGCCCTCGAGTCGACACCCGGCGTCGAACCGCACAGCTTCATGCTGCTCCGGCACGGCCAGGTCGCTGCCGGGGGGTGGTGGCAGCCGTACTCGGCCGACCGCGTGCACCTGCTCTACTCGCTGAGCAAGAGCTTCACCGCAGCGGCCGTCGGCATCGCCGTGCGCCAGGGACTGGTCGACCTCGACGCGACCGTGCTGTCGTACTTCCCGGAGCTCGACGCCGACGTCACCGATGAGCGCAGCCGCCGGATGCGGGTGCGGCACCTGCTCGCGATGGCAAGCGGGCACCGCGAGGAGACGCTCGAACGGGCGGAGGCCCTCGATCCGACGAACACGGTGCGCGGGTTCCTGCTGCTCCCGCCGGACGAGGAGCCCGGCTCGGTCTTCGCGTACAACCAGCCGTGCACGTACACGCTCGCGAGCATCGTCCGGCGCGTGACCGGCGGGTCGCTCGTGGCCTGGCTCCGCCCGCACCTGCTCGACCCGCTCGGCATCGACGACCTCGCGTGGCGCCGCGACGACACCGGCGCGGAGTTCGGGTTCAGCGGGTGCTACGCCACGACCGACGCGGTCGCGAAGCTCGGCCAGCTGTACCTGCAGGACGGCGTCTGGAACGGCGAGCGGATCCTCGACGCCGACTGGGTCGAACAGGCCACGAGCACGCAGGTCGCCAACCCGGACGAGGCCAACCCGGACTGGTCGAAGGGGTACGGCTTCCAGTTCTGGATGGCCCGCCACGGTTTCCGCGGCGACGGCGCCTACGGTCAGTTCTGCGTCGTCCTGCCGGAGCAGGACGTCGTGCTCGCGATCACCGGTCAGACCGTCGACATGCAGGCGGTCCTCGACGCGGCCTGGCAGCACCTCCTGCCCGCCGTCGACGGCACGACCGACACGGATGCGGACACCGCACTGGAGGCCCGGCTCGCCTCCCTCGGGCTGCCACCGGTGCAGGGTGGTCGCCTTCCGGAGCACCTCGCCGACGTCGAGCTGCGGTCGCGTCCCGGCGGGATCCTCGATGCCGCCACGTTCACGCGCGGTGCAGACGGGATCCGCCTGACGATCACCGACGACGGCCGGTCGGAGTCCGTGCCGCTCGGCGAAGGACTGTGGGCCGTCGAGGGTGCCCTCGCGGCGAGTGCGGCGACCGAGCCGGAGGGCACCGTGCTCGTCGCGGTCCGCTTCCTGGAGACCCCGCACCTGCTGCACCTGCGCATCGACCTCGACGCGGGCACGGTCGGGGCGAAGTGGAAGACCGAGCCGCTGCACGACGGTCCGATGACGCTCCGTCGCCCCGCGGACTGACCTGTGCCGACCACAGGGTGCGCACGACCCCGTTCGCGGCGCGCACGACACGGTTCGCGCCCCCGTAGCGTCATCGCGCCCTGGTGAGCCGGGGCGCGATGACCGTGGTGGGGCGCGGCTGCGGAGGCGTGCGGACTCGAAGGGGCGTCGTCGGCTACGGGGTGTCGGAAGGGTGCTCGGTGACGATCTGCAGCTCGGGCCGCTTCGCCGTCACCCCGTCGCCGGACGAGGTGTGCTTGATGCGGCGGACCACCCACGGCACCAGGTACTCCCTGGCCCACCCGAGGTCCTCGGCGCGGGCCTCGCGCCACGGGCGTGCCTCGAGCGGGTCCGGGTTGAACGGTTCGAGCCCGTGCGGCACACCGAGGGTGTCGAGCACCGCGGCGGCGATCGTGGAGTGGCCCATCGGGGAGTGGTGCAGCCGGTCCGGAGCCCACATCCGCGGGTCCCGGAGCACGCGGAGTGCCCACATGTTGGCCACCAGGGCACCGTGCTTCAGGGCGATGGCGTGCAGGTTCTCGTTGTAGATCGCCGTCTTGCCGCGGACCATGCCGAGCACCGGGGTCATCCCGACGTCCGGGCCGGTGAACAGCACGACGGTGGCTCCATCGCGGCGCAGGTCGGCGACGAGCCGGTCCACCCGTTCGGCGAGCTCGTCCGGGTCCGAGCCCGGGCGGATGATGTCGTTGCCGCCGGCCGACACCGTGATGAGGTCCGGGTGCAGGGCGACGGCGGCCTCGGCCTGCTCGTCGATGATCTGCTGGAGCAGCCGCCCGCGGATCGCGAGGTTCGCGTACGCGAAGTCGTCCGTCTGGTGTGCCAGCACCTCGGCGACGCGGTCCGCCCAGCCGCGGTTGCCGCCCGGGACGGTCGGGTCGGGGTCCCCGATCCCCTCGGTGAACGAGTCACCGATCGCGACGTACCTGGTCCAAGGATGACGATCTGACACGTCCCGGACCCTAGTCTCGTGGCATGACGAAGGCCAACACGGACGCCGTCGGCTGGTCGGTGCCCGACGAACTGCTCGACCGCATCGCCGGGCGCGCCCCCGGGTACGACGCCGCGAACGCGTTCTGCACCGAGGACCTCGACGAGCTCCGCGCCGCCGGCTACCTGCGGATCGGTGTCCCCGTCGAGCAGGGCGGGGCGGGCCTCGGCCTGCGCGCCACCGCCGGCGTGCAGCGCGCCCTCGCCCAGGCCGCGCCGGCGACGGCGCTCGGCCTCGGCATGCACCAGGTGTGGGTGCAGGCGGCGCGCGCCGTCCGTGCGCGAGGTGAGTCGTTCCTCCAGGCCGTCACCGACCACGCGGCGGACGACCAGCTGCTCGCCTTCGGGGTGAGCGAACCCGGCAACGACGCCGTGCTGTTCGACTCGTCGACGACGGCGGAGCCGGACGGCGACGGCGGGTACCGGTTCACCGGCACGAAGGTGTTCACCTCCCTCGCTCCGGCGTGGGACGTCATGAGCGTCTTCGGCAAGGACACCTCGGGGGCGGAACCCCGGCTCGTGCACGGCTTCGTGCTGCGGTCGGACGGCGACGTGGAACACCTGGACGACTGGGACACGCTCGGGATGCGCGCGACGCAGAGCCGCACCACGAACCTGCACGGCGTGCACGTCCCGGCTGGCCGCATCGTCCGGTCACTGCCGGTCGGGCCGAACCAGAACCCGCTCGTGTTCGGGATCTTCGCCTCGTTCGAGCTCCTCATCGCGTCGGTGTACGTCGGGATCGCCGAGCGGGCGATCGCGCTCGCGGCGACCGCCGTGGCGGGGCGGACCGCGGCCGACGGTACTCGGCGGTCGGAGGACCCCGACGTGCGCCGGGCGATCGCCGACCTGCGCGGCGCGGTCGACGCGATCACGCTGCAGGTCGACTCGTTGGCGCGGTCGGTCGACGAGGTCGACGACCTCGGAGCCCGGTGGTTCCCGCTGCTCGTCGGCACGAAGGCGCGGGCCGTGGACACGGCGCAGCACGTCGTGGACGAGGCCATGCGCGTCGTCGGCGGCTCGGCGTTCCGGGCGTCGAGTGAGCTGGCGCGGCTGGCGCGTGACGTCCGGGCGGGGCAGTACCACCCGTCGTCGCGCGACTCCGCGGCGCGGACGATCGCCGCGTCGGTGCTCGGCCCGCTCGGCTGAGCGCTGCGCTCCGGAGCGCTTCCGGTGCGCTTCCGGTGCGAGGGTGGCGTGGCCGCGCACGGTGCGGGGTCCGTCGGCCGGTGCGGGGTTGGCGCGGCGGCGCTCGGTGCGGGGT
>NZ_MJGM01000016.1:67329-67819 GCF_001864905.1 Curtobacterium sp. MCBA15_007 | reverse complement strand
TGCACCGCCGCCGCCCTGCTCGCGAACCGCATCGGGCGTCGACCGTTGGTCGCCACCGCGGGGGTCCTGGGCTGTCTGACCGCACTGGCGTTCGCAGCGTTCGGGAACGACACCGGCGCGATCCTCGCCCTCGGCGCACTGTTCCAGTTCTTCACGATGCTGACGAACACCACGCTCGCAGCCTGGACCGCCGAGGTCTACCCCACGGCGATCCGAGCGTCCGGCGCCTCGATCGTGAACGGGATCGGCAACATCGCCGGCGCCGTGATGCCCTTCGCCGCGATAGCGCTCTACGGTGCCTGGGCCTTCGCCGGTGTCTTCGGACTCGCGGCAGCCATGTACGCGGTGCTCGTGATCGCGTCGCGGTTCGCCCCCGAGACGCGCGGTCGTTCCCTCGAGGACGTGAACGAGAACGTCCTCACCGCCAGGTCCACCTGAACCACCCGATCCACCCACACGATCCAGCGGCGTGCCGGGCAACGCCCGGCAC
>NZ_MJGM01000016.1:66275-66557 GCF_001864905.1 Curtobacterium sp. MCBA15_007 | reverse complement strand
GCCGGGCAACGCCCGGCACGCCGCACCCCACGAACGGAGCACCACCATGGACACCCTGCAGATCTCGGCGACCGCGAACGGCCTCAACTACCTGCCCGAGTACGTCGCCGACCTGGGCGGCCTCTTCGCCGAACGCGGACTCACCGTGACCGCCACCGCTTGCGACCCGTGGACTGGCGTCCTCGACGACATCGACTCGGGTGCAGCCCACCTCGCGCTCGGGGGCCTCTGGGTGCCGGCGATGTACGCCGGCACCGCTCGTGCACTGTCCGTCGTCGGCCA
>NZ_MJGM01000016.1:60137-65640 GCF_001864905.1 Curtobacterium sp. MCBA15_007 | reverse complement strand
GCACTGTCCGTCGTCGGCCAGCTGAACCACGCCTTCCCGATGACCATCGTGGCGCGGAACGAGACCGCCCCGATCACCCTGGACTGGCTCGCGGGGAAGGTCGTGCTCGCGCCGGGTGCGGGCGGCAGCGCGCCCTACGAGTTCACGGCGGGGCTCGTCCGCGAAGCCGGTCTCGACGTCGCAGCGACCCGCTTCGTCCGCGACCTGTCGACCGCCATGCTCGTGGAGCTCTACCGAGGCGGCCTCGGCGACGCCATCATCCTCGACCTCGTGTCCGCCGAGGAACTCGTGGCGGCTGGCGGCGGGTCGATCGTCTTCCGGCACCTCGATGCCGGCGGGGTGATGCCGAACAGCGTCTACTACACCCGCACCGACCGTATCGAGGAACTCGGTGACCGCGTGCCACGGTTCATGGACGGCATCGCTGCGGCCATGCAGCGGATCACCGCTGGCGACGCCGACGCCGAGATCACCGCCGTGCTCGCAGCCCGCTGGCCGGACAAGGACCAGTCGCTGCTCCGACGAGCCGCCGACGAGATGGCGGCGGGCGGCGTGTGGGACTCCGCCGTCGTGGACCGTGATGCGTCCGACCGGTGGATGCGGATCCTGTTCGACGGCGGACTCACGACGCACGTCCCGTCGTCCTACGAACTCCTCGGTTCGCCGAGCGCCGTCGCCGTCTCGTGACGCTCGTCCTCGGGGCGTCCGACGTCGCTGCTGCGCTCGAGGACGTCGATGTGCTCGAAGCCGTCGAAGCCGTCCACGCCGACCTCGGAGCAGGCCGGATGCAGCAGCCGGCCCCGGTCGCCCTGACGGGTGCCGACGATGCACTCTTCCTGCCGATGGCGGTGCGGTCCGACCGGCTGGGTCTGGTGGCGGTGAAGCTCATGGCCGACATCCCGCACAACGCCTCCCGCGGTCTGCCGACCCAGCGGTCCAGCATCTTGGTGTCGTCTGCGATGACCGGCGAGTGCCTGGGCGTCCTCGACGGCAAGGACATCACCCGCGCGCGGACGGCGGCAGCCTCGGTCGTCGCCACGCAGCACCTCGCTCGATCGCACAGCACGACGCTGGGGTTCGTTGGCGCCGGGAACCTCGCCGTCGAGCACCTGCTTGCGTTCGCGAAGGTCCGGTACTTCGAACGGGTGCTCCTCTGGTCGCGTTCCGCGGCGACGACCGGTCGGTTCCTCGAGACCGTCGGTGACGACCTCGCACGACGGTGCACCGTGGTGGGTGGTCCCCGCCAGGTGGCCGAGGAGTGCGACGTCCTGTGCACGCTCACGCCGTCGGTACGCCCGGTCGTGGAGGGCGGTTGGCTGCACGCGGGCCAGCACGTGAACGCCGTCGGCGCCCGTCCGCGCCCCACCCACCGCGAGCTCGACGGCCCCGCGATGGCGCGTGGGACGGTGTTCGTCGACAGCCGGGCCACAGCCTGGTCGAAGTCGGGCGACCTGCTCGAGGCCGTCATCGAGGGCGCGGTCCCGCAGGACCTGCACCCGGCCGAACTCGGCGAGGTCATCGTCGGACGTGCTGCCGGCCGGGTCGACGACGACCAGGTCACGGTGTTCGACTCGGTCGGGCTCGGTGCGCAGGACCTGGCGGTCGCCGCCCTGGTGCTCGAAGTCGCTCGCGAACGAGGCCTCGGGACCACGGTGCCGACCTCGGGCCGCTGACGGGGACGGTCGTGTCGGGGTCGGCGCACCCAACTACGCTCTCGACATGACCATCCCCGCACCGGCGACGCACGTCGTCATCGGCGCCGGGGTCGTCGGTGCTGCGACCGCGTACGCCCTGACGGCCCGCGGCGAGCGCGTCCTGCTCGTCGAGCAGCACGCCCGCGGCCACCACCTCGGTTCCTCGCACGGTGCGACCCGGATCTTCCGGCAGGGCTACGCCGACCCGGAGTACGTCGCGCTGACCACCCGCGCACTGGCGCTGTGGGAAGGGCTCGAGGAGGCCGTCGGCGAGGAGCTCATCGTCCGCACGGGCGCGGTCGACCACGGGCGGCCCGAGGTCGTCGACGCGATCGCCGCCGCCCTGGCCGACGCGGACATCCCCCACGAGTCGCTGACGCCGGAGCAGGCGGCAGCACGTTGGCCCGGCATCGCGTTCGAGGGGCACGTGCTGACCCATGCGTCGGCGGGGCGGATCCGCTCCGCCCGGACGGTCGAGGCCTTCCTGACCCTGGCCGAACGGACCGGCCTCGCCGACCTGCGCTTCGACACCCGGGTCACCGGGCTCGACGACCACGGTGACGACGTCACCGTGACACTGTCCGACGGCACCGCGGTCCGCACCGCGTCCGTGGTGGCCGCGGTGGGGTCGTGGGCCCCCACGCTCGTCGGCGGGCTGCTTACCGGACGCGGGACGGGCCTCCCGGCCATCCGCGTCACCCAGGAGCAGCCCGCCCACTTCCCCAGCCACCTGCCGGACGAGGCCTGGCCGAGCTTCGTGCACTGGGCCGACGGCGACGACGTCTACGGGCTGCTGACGCCCGGCGAGGGCGTCAAGGTCGGGTTCCACGGCACCGGGCCCGTGGTCGACCCGGACGACCGCGACTTCACGCCCGTACCCGCCGAAGCCGAGCGGCTGCAGGCGTACGTCGCGCGGTACGTGCCGGGGGTCGACGCGACGAAGCCGACGTTCATCAGCTGCCTGTACGACAACTCCCCCGACGAGGACTTCGTCATCGACCGCATGGGGCCGCTCACCGTGGCGACGGGGTTGTCCGGGCACGGCTTCAAGTTCGCGCCGTTGCTGGGCGAGATGCTCGCGGACCTCGCGACGGGCGGCGCACCGCACCCGCGCTTCGCCCTGCCGGAGCCGGTGCCCGCGCCCTGACGCATCGGGGCGCGGTCGTTCGCGAGACGCCGTCGTGTTCGTTCGACGCACGCCGGCGTGTTCGTTCGACGCACGCCGGCGCGGTCGATGGACGCCGTCGTGTTCGTTCGACGCCGCCATGGCCTCGAGACGCCGCCGAATACGGAGGCGTCTCGCGGACAACGAGGCGTTCTGCGCACACACCG
This sequence comes from Curtobacterium sp. MCBA15_007, assembly GCF_001864905.1. Classification (NCBI taxonomy): domain Bacteria; kingdom Bacillati; phylum Actinomycetota; class Actinomycetes; order Micrococcales; family Microbacteriaceae; genus Curtobacterium; species Curtobacterium sp. MCBA15_007. The sequence goes on along the minus strand of NZ_MJGM01000016.1, from coordinate 62,614 downwards.
GCGTCTCACACACGCACAGACGCCGGCGTCTCACACACGCACACACCACACACACCGGCGTCTCACACACGCGCGCACGCCGGCGTCCCGCGACCGGCCACTACGGTGGAACCGTGCGCATCATCGTGGCTCCGGACTCGTTCAAGGGCACCGCGACGGCGGCGTCGATCGCTGCGGCGGTCCGCGACGGTTGGCTGGCCGAACGCCCTGACGACGACGTGGTGCTCGTCCCGATGGCCGACGGTGGCGAGGGCACCCTCGACGCCTTCGAGTCCGCCGTCCCCGGATCCGTCCGGGTCCCCGTCACCGTGACCGGGCCGGCCGGGGCCCCGGTCGACACCCACTGGCTGCGACTGCCCGACGGCCGTGCCGTGGTGGAGCTCGCGGCGACGAGCGGCCTGCCCCTGCTCGATGCACCGATGCCGGACACGGCGACGAGCCGTGGGTTCGGCGAGGCGATCGCCGCCGCGCTCGACGCCGGTGCGACGGGGCTCGTGCTCGGCATCGGCGGCAGCGCGTCCACCGACGGCGGGCGTCCGGTGCTCGAGGCGCTCGGCCTCGACGAAGAGCAGAGCGGCACCGGCACCGGCGGTCTCCGGCTGCTCCCGCCGCTCGGGGTCACCGTGCTCACCGACGTCATCTCTCCGCTGCTCGGCCCGACCGGTGCCGCCGCCGTCTTCGGCCCGCAGAAGGGCATCACGCCCGACCGTGTGGCGTCCTTCGACGACCGGCTCGCCATCTGGGCCGCGCGCTTCCCCGACGTCGACCCGAGCACCCCGGGCGCCGGAGCCGCGGGTGGGGTGGGGTTCGGCCTGCTGGTGTGGGGCGCCACGCTCGCGGGTGGGGCAGCGGCCGTCGCCGAGGTCCTCGGGCTGCCGGCACTGCTCGGGGGCAACGACATCGTGAACGGTACCGACGTGAACGCCGCCGACGTCGTGATCAGCGGCGAGGGACGCTTCGACGGACAGAGCGCCGTCGGCAAGGTTCCCTCGGTGGTCCGCGACCTGACCGCGGCGCACGCTCCCGGTGCCCGCTCGATGCTCGTCGCCGGCGCGATCGAGGCCCCGCTCGACGACTACGTGGCCGCCGCGTCGCTGACCGTGCTCGCGACGCAGACCACCGGCGAACCCGACGACGCCCTCGCCGACCCCCTGCGCTTCGCGACGATCGCCGGGCAGCGGCTGGCCCGGCTGGCCTGAGCGAGCAGAACGCCGGGCGCACCGCACACCGGCGCACCGCTGCGCCGCGCACCGCCGCGCCGCGCAGCCGCCGCGACGCGCCCGTCGGGCGGCACCAGGGGTGTCCTGGTTGTACCTCCCACACGGCCGCGGGGGCGCGCAGACTGGTTCCGGGCCGGAACCGGCCCGCAACGCACCACCCCCACGAGGAGATCATTGCGCACCGTCAACGCGTACGCGGCACCGTCAGCGACCGAGCCGCTCGTCAAGACCACCATCACCCGTCGTGACGTCGGCCCGGACGACGTCGCGATCGACATCGCCTACGCCGGCATCTGCCACTCGGACATCCACACCGTCCGCGGTGAGTGGGGCCCCATCCAGTACCCGCAGGTCGTCGGCCACGAGATCGTCGGCCACGTCACCGAGGTCGGCGCGAACGTCACCAAGCACAAGGTCGGCGACCGCGTCGGCGTCGGCTGCATGGTGAACTCGTGCGGCGAGTGCGAGAACTGCGTCGCCGGCCAGGAACAGTACTGCCTCAAGGGCAACATCGGCACCTACGCCAGCGTCGACCCCGCCGACGGCTCGATCACCCAGGGCGGCTACTCGCAGGCCGTCGTCGTGAACGAGGACTTCGTGCTCCGCGTCCCCGAGTCGCTCGACATCGAGAAGGTCGCGCCGCTGCTCTGTGCCGGCATCACCACCTACTCGCCGCTCCACCACTGGAAGGCCGGCCCCGGCACGAAGGTCGCCGTCGTCGGCATGGGCGGGCTCGGCCACATGGCCGTCAAGATCGCCGTCGCGCTCGGCGCCGAGGTCACCGTCCTGTCGCAGACCACCTCGAAGGAAGCCGACTCGCTCCGCTACGGCGCGAAGGCCCACTACGCGACGAAGGACCCGGAGACGTTCGAGAAGCTCGCGAACTCCTTCGAGCTCATCATCAACACCGTCTCGGCGAAGATCCCGATGGGTTCCTACCTCGGCCTGCTCAAGGTCGACGGCACCCTCGTCAACGTCGGTGCACCGTCCGAGCCGCTCGAGGTGCCGGCCTTCGCGCTCATCCCGCGTCGGCTCAGCTGGGCTGGTTCCGCCATCGGCGGCATCCAGGAGACCCAGGAGATGCTCGACTTCTGCGCCGAGCACGGGATCCTGCCGGAGACCGAGCTCATCAGCGCCGACCAGATCAACGAGGCCTACGAGCGCGTCCTGTCCTCGGACGTCCGCTACCGCTTCGTGATCGACGCGGCCACGCTGGCGTAGTCGTCACCACATGATGGACGGAAGGCCCGGTACCAG
>NZ_MJGM01000016.1:42172-59555 GCF_001864905.1 Curtobacterium sp. MCBA15_007 | reverse complement strand
CTGGTACCGGGCCTTCCGTCTGTCGTCTCCGGACCGTCAGCCGACCTCGTCACCGGACGGCAGCGCGCCGCACCAGTCGACGGAACCGGCGTCGATGCTCGCCTCGAGCGCCCCGGAGGCCGCATCGACGATGCTCACGAGCTCGCCGTTCGCCGACTTCGTCGCGACCGCGACGAACTGGCTGTTCGGGGACGGGCAGACCGCGGTGACGCTCGCGTCGTCCGGGATCGTCACGGGCAGCCGGGAGGCGCGCCCCCCGTCGACACGCACGATCCGTGCCGCGATGGTGCCGTCCGACCGCACGTCCCCCAGCACCCGCAGGTACGTGTCGTCGGACAGCTGGGCGATGCGGCCGAGGACGGCCGCATCCGTGCTGGCCGCGGGGGCCTGCAACGCCGACTTGGACCCGTCGGTCAGGTCCAGCCGTTCGATGCCGGTGCCCGTCTCGACGACGGCCGTGGTGCCGGTGCCGACGAAGCCGTGCAGGTAGGTCGCGCTGCCGAGCCGGACCGGGTCGGCGCGACCGCTCATGTCGACGAGGACCAGGTCGTCGCTGCCCGTCCGGACCAGGGCACTCTCGGTGCGCGGGACGTAGGCCCACTGCCCGACGGTCATCGGCACGGCGCCCGTCTTCGGCTTGCCGTTCGCGGCGATCGCGGTGGGCATGTGCGTGCCCGTCATGTCGACCACGTACAGGCCGGTGTTCCGGGACTGCCCGGTCGAGGTGTCGGCGTACTCGAACCCGAACGAGGCCCCGTCGTCCGCGACGTGGAGCGCCGTGACCCGCCCCTCGGACGTCGGCAGGGTGAGGTGCTCGACGGGGGCGTCGTCGTCCTGCACGCCGCCGCTCAGCGCCACGATGTCGACGGAGGAGCTGGCGTCCGTGCCGCTCACGACCACCAGCGAGCGGCCGAGCCGGGCGTACTCGCTGATCGCGGTGCCCTCGTAGACGGTCGTGGCGCCGCCGGCGTCGAGGGAGCGCCGGACGATGCGGTCCTTCGCGCCTGCCTGCCCGGGGACCAGGGCGAGCACGTCGGTGCTGCCGGTGCGGATCGCCGCCGTCAGGTCGGACGTCGCACGTTGTCCCGGTGCCCGGACACCCGCGACCGTGACGGTGTAGTCGCGGTCGTAGGCCAGCGGCCCGGCGAACTCGACCGCGATGGTGTTGCCGCTCGAGGTCACGGTGTGCGCCGCAGCCGGGCTGACCCGGACGTCGGCGGCGTCGACCTTCTGCAGTGCCTGGTTCGCCGTCAGGATGATCCGCTGGGCCGGCCTCGTGACGAGCCCGGTCGCGTCGTAGGACACGCCGCGGAGCCGCGGACCCTGCTGCGAGCCGACGACCGCGGCGAGCGCGGCGACCACGGCGAGGACGACCACGACGGCCACGTACCGGCGGTGGAACCGGTGCGCGACCGGGCGGCGCTCGCGGCGCCCCTCGGAGCTCGCGCCCGTCTCAGTACTCATACGGGTCCTTGGGCTGCGCGACCTCGGTGACCTTCGCTGCCTTCACGACGATGCGGGCGTCGGCGGACTGGTCCGGGTTCGCTGCGAGGGCGCCGCGGACGGTGACCCACTTCCCCTCGTCGGGGACGGTGCCACTGCCGCCACCACTACCGTCGTCGTCGCCGGGCACGACGCTGAGGCCGACGGGTTGCGCGTCCACGGCGCAGCAGCTGATCACGAAGCGGGTCAGGGTGAACGACCCGTCGTCACCGGGCACCACGAAGCCCGTCAGTTCGACCTGCTTGCCGACGAGTGCCGTGGTGTCGGTGGTCTGCCGGATCAGGGCCGCCCAGTCCTTGACGCCGTACTCCGAGGTGTCGACGCCCTCGCTGCCGAGCAGGGACACCGCTGCCTCGGAACCGGTGGCGTTCGACAGGGTCGCCGAGTCGACGCTCCGCTGCTGTGCGGTGCGGGCGGACAGCGTCGTCGGGGGCAGGACGAGCATCGCGACGGTGACACCGACCGTGACGATGGCGGCTGCACTGCCGAGCACGACGCGGACGGCGCGACGACGGCCGAGCCCGCGCCGCCCCCGATCGCCATCTGGCTCGTGCTCGTCCGCGTCGTCGCCGTGCGTGTGGCCGTGCCCGCGGGCGATGACCACCAGGCCGGCGATCGACGCGGGCACCCCGACGGCGGCGAGCACGACCGTGAACACCGAGTAGCGCGGGTTGATGTACAGGTCGAGTTGCCCGACCAGCGCCAGCCACAGCGTGCAGAGCGCAACGGCCAGCACCGACCCGAGGCCCAGGTACGCGGGCGCGTTGCTGCGTGCATCAGACGAGGACATTCATCACCAACCCGACGGCTCCGGCGAACAGGACGCACACGACGGACAGCAGCACCAGGAAGCGGACCCGGAACGTCGTGCGCAGCAGGGCGATCATCTTGACGTCGATGATCGGCCCGATGATCAGGAACGCCGTGATCGACCCCGGCAGGAACGTCGAGGCGAAGGACAGCGCGAAGAAGGCGTCGACGTTCGAGCAGAGCGACACCGTCATCGCCAGCAGCATCATCGCCGCGACGGACAGCACCGGGTTCGAGCCGATCGCGACCAGGGTCGAGCGGGGCACAGCGACCTGGATCGCGGCGGCCAGCCCGGCACCGACGAACAGTGCCGGCATCATCGTCGCCGTCTCGCCGCCGAACTGCGCGGCGCTCTGCCGCCAGCGGTGCAGGCCCCGGGGCGCTCCCACGGCCGCACGGCACCGGGCCTCGAAGGCGGGGAGCAGCAGGTCGGCCGGACGGCGGTGCGCGGCGACGATCCAGCCGACGAGGTTCGCGACGACGAAGCCACCGACGATGCGCACCGGCAGGATCCACCCCGACCAACCGAACGCCTGCGCGGTGCTGATGATGACGAGCGGGTTGAGGATCGGGGCAGCGACCAGGAACGTGACCGCCTCGGCCGGCGTGAACCCGCGCATCATCAGACCGCGGGCCAGCGGGACGTTGCCGCACTCGCACACCGGGAACAGCATCCCGATCAGGGAGATCACGGCCCGACGACCGAAGGCGTTCTGCGGCAGGACCTTCTCGAGCGCACCGACCGGTACCCAGACCTCGACGACGATCGACAGCACGATGCCGAGCACCACGAAGGGCAGGGACTCGACGACGACGCTGATCGCCAGCGTCAGGAAGTCCTGCACGACGTCGGGCAGCCCGGTCGTCCCGATGCTCGGGGAGAACAGCCGGATGCCCAACAGGACGACGACGGCGAGCAGCACCAGGCCGGGGCCGGTGAGGCTCCGGGTGCGCTGCGGCGGCCGCGTGGTCGTCGTCACCGGGACAGGATAGGCGACGCGTCGTGTCCGGGGCTGCGCGCCCTTCGCACCGTGCGAGTGCGGTCACCCCGTGCAGGGTTGCCGGCTCGGTGCAGGTATGGAGCGCCGCACGGAGCCACCAACGCCGCACGGGTTCGCGGACCCGGCACCGTGCACGCGCTCCGGGCACCGTGCAGCGGTCAGACCCGGGCGATGCCCGCCACGTGTCGGTCCAGCGTGTCGATCGCCCACGAGGCGTCACCACCGGGGTCGACCCGCACGATGTGCATCGCGAGCCCGTCCACCAGGGCGTGCAACCGCCGGGTCTCGTACGGCACGGCAGCGTCCGGCACCCCGACCGCGCGGAGGATCTGCGCGCACCACTGGCGCATCTCGTCGACGACCCGGTCGTGGAACGGCCGGAGTTCGGCGTCGGTCAGGGCGGCGGTGCCGAGGCCGAGGTAGACGTCGAGCTCGATGCGCCGCTCCTCGTCGAGGGGCAGCAGCTCGAGCAGGACCGCGTGCGCGTAGGCGGTCCCGCGCAGGTCCCGCGGCACGGAGTCGACCCGGGCCGCGGTCGCGTCGAACACCAGCTCGAGCGCGTGCGACCGGACACTCGCCTGGGTCGGGAACGTGTAGCGGACCGTGCTCGGCGGCAGCCCGGCCTCGGCGGCGACGTTCCGGACGCTCAGTGCCCCGAGGCCGTCGCGGGCGAGGACCCGGCACGCCGCCTCGGACACGGTGCGGCGCCGTTCGTCGACGTCCATGCTCCTGGCCACGACGCCATAATCGCACAGTCGTACCAACTCGTGCTACCGTCGAGGTCGTTGTCGCACAGTCGTACGACAACGGGAACCACAACGACCCCCGCAGGAAAGGACATCGTCATGGCATGGGCAATCCTCGTGCTCAGCGGCGTGCTCGAAGCCGTCTGGGCCACCGCCCTCAGCGCCTCGAACGGCTTCAAGAAGGTCGTCCCGACGATCGTGTTCGTCGCCGGGATGGCCCTGAGCATGGTGGGGCTGGCGTTCGCGATGAAGACCATCCCGGTCGGCACCGCGTATGCCGTCTGGGTCGGCATCGGCGCGTCCCTGACGGTGGTCGTCGCGATCCTCCGCCGCCAGGAGCGCGCCTCCGCCGCCCGCCTCGGCCTGGTCTTCGGCCTGGTCGCGTGCGTCGTCGGCCTCAAGGTGGTGAGCTGAGGTGGCGTGGCTCGTCCTGTTCGTCAGCGCCGCGCTCGAGACCGTCTGGGCGACCGCCCTCGGCGAGAGCGACGGTTTCACCGAACTCCGACCGACGATCGTGTTCGGGGTCACGATCGTGATCAGCCTCGTCGCGTTCGGCTACGTCCTGCAGCACATCCCGATCAGCACGGCGTACGCGGTGTGGACCGGGACCGGCGCCGCCCTCACCGTGCTCTGGGGCATGGCCACCGGCGCGGAGCCCGTCACCGTCCTGCGCCTGCTGTTCATCGCCGGCATCGTCGGGTGCGTCGTCGGCCTCAAGCTCGTGCCGGCACGCCCCGCCGCGGAGCGCGCCACTCCCCTCGCGGAAGCGACAGATCTGCGCGGATGATCCGCGGGCAACTGTCGCTCTCGCGAAGGTGACGGCAGCGCCATCCGCAGGGCTGTCGCTTTCACGACGCAGCGCCCTGGACGCGCGCCGGGACGGACGGGAGGCCCGGTGCCAGCTGGCACCCGGCCTCCCGCCCGTCAGGTGGTCAGGCGATCAGACGGACGCGCCCGTCCACTCGTCCTCGGCGGCGACGTGGTCGCTGCCGACCGTTCCGGCGGCGAGCGCCGCGGCCGCACGCTCCGTGTGGCTCGGCGGGTTCGAGGGCACGCCCTCGGGCCGCCCCTCGTCGTTGAGCTTGCGCAACTCCGGCACGATGTCCGTCGCCAGGATGTCGATCTGCTCGAGCACCGTCTTGAGCGGCAGGCCGGCGTGGTCGATGAGGAACAGCTGGCGCTGGTAGTGCCCGACGTGGTCCTTCATCGCGGCGTACCGGTCGATGACCTGCTGCGGCGAACCGACGGTGAGCGGGGTCTGGGCGGTGAAGTCCTCCATCGAGGGGCCGTGGCCGTAGACCGGGGCGTTGTCGAAGTAGGGCCGGAACTCGTCGATCGCATCCTGCGAGTTCTTCCGCGCGAAGAACTGCCCACCGAGCCCGACGATCGCCTGGTCGGCGCGGCCGTGCCCGTAGTGCTCGAAGCGCTGGCGGTACAGGCCGACCATCTGCTCGGTGTGCTGGATCGGCCAGAAGATGTTGTTGTGGAAGAAACCGTCGCCGTAGTACGCGGCCTGCTCGGCGATCTCCGGCGTGCGGATCGAGCCGTGCCAGACGAACGGCGGGACACCGTCGAGCGGACGCGGGGTCGAGGTGAAGCCCTGCAGCGGCGTGCGGAACTTGCCCTGCCAGTTGACGACGTCGTTCTCCCACAGCTGGCGGACGAGCGCGTAGTTCTCGATCGCCAGGTTGACGCCCTGACGGATGTCCTGCCCGAACCACGGGTAGACCGGGCCGGTGTTGCCGCGCCCCATCATCAGGTCCATGCGGCCGTCGGACACGACCTGGAGCATCGCGTACTCCTCGGCGATGCGCACCGGGTCGTTCGTGGTGATCAGCGTGGTCGACGTGGACAGGGTGATGCCCTTCGTCTTCGCGGCCAGGTAGGCGAGCAACGTGGTCGGCGACGAGGCCACGAACGGCGGGTTGTGGTGCTCACCGGTCGCGAAGACGTCGAGGCCGGCCTGGTCGGCGTGCTCGGCGATCGTCAGGATGTCGCGGACGCGCTGGGTGTCGTCCGGCGTGGTGCCGGTCGTGGGGTCGGTCGTGACGTCACTGACCGTGAAGATGCCGAACTGCATGTTGCGCCGCCTTTCGCGATATCGATGCGTTTGCATCGACTTGCTCGGTACAACGTAGCGCACGGCGGCGCATTCCCGCCAGGCTCGCGCCCGTCGGTCGGTGCTGCCGCGCGGCCTGGAGGCCCGGCTCGGCTCCCCGGGTCAGCCGGCGGACCGCAACGTGGCCGGGTCGGTGCGCGCGGCGTGGTGCATCCCGTCCAGGAACCAGACCGCGGTGACCACCGCCAGGACGCTCGCACTGGACGCCAGCCGCCCCGCGAGCAGGATCGCGGCATGGTCGTACGCGCCGTCACCGGCCAGCCCGAACACGAGCGCCGCGACACCGATCGCCAGCGTGGCCCCGGTCACCACGAGGAGCACGACGCTCACCACCCGCCGCGGGCCTCGTCGACCGTCACGGTCACCCCGGAGCCCGCGGTCGACCCGGGGACCGACCGCCCGGACGATCCCGAGCCAGAACACCGCGATCGCGCAGGCACCGATGATGTCGCTGACCCGGTGCCAGCCGTAGACCACGGTCTGGTTCGCCACGAACACCGCGTAGCCCGCGCCGACGATGGTCACCAAGGGGCGGAACCGACGAGGCGTGACCATCAGGACCGCGAACAGCGCCGCCAGCGCGATCGTCGCGTGCCCCGACGGGAACGAGTTCGGCGTCGTCGACTGGGCGATCTCCGGGCGCACGGCGATACGCTTGACGAGCGTCGAGGTGGCCGCCGACGCGAGCACCACGACCCCCGCGCCGAGCCCCACCGAGAGCCGCCGTCTGGCGAACGCCACGGCGACGATCACGACGACGAGCAACAGGATCACCGGCACCGAGATGACGTTGAGGGCAGTGTCCGAGCTGAACAGGTCGGACTCCCGGACCCCGCCGAGCGCGGCGTCCTCCGCTTTCTGACCGACCGGGGTCAGCACCGCGACCCCGTAGACGAGAGGCACGATCACGAACCCCAGAGCCGCAAGCGCAGCCCACCGCACCCGCCGCGAGACCAACGGTCCACGCGATTCGGATGCGCTGCGCTCGGGTGTCAAGGTCACCGGGCTGGTCCTCCTCGGAGTGGTCGTCGTCGGGCTCCTCGCACGACTGGCAGCGGCGCTGCGATTGGGTCGGTCGGGGTCCGACACGATACCGTTGGAGCACCGGCCGGAGGCTGGGAACCGCACCCCCGTCGGCCGCGCACTCCGCGCCACGACGACGGGATCGGTGATCCCCGCCGGGCCGTCGCACCACGCGGGACCGACGCACGTCGCGTCGGCAGTGTACGAGGAGGAAACCGAAGTGGCCATCAAGGAACCGGGCATCACCGCCTCGCCGAACCGGGGTCTCGCACTCACGGCCGGCGGCGTCCTCGCACTCTGGGGCGTCCTGGGGTTCTTCTTCGCCGCCGACGGCGACCCCGGCTTCTTCAACCGCCAGGGCGGCATGCTGTGGAACGCGTTCGGCGTGAACCCGGCGCTCTGCCTGGTGTGGGTGCTGCTCGCCGTGGTCCTGCTCATCACCGGCCTCGGCAACACCATCGGCTCCCGCAACGGCAACCTGCTCGTCGGAGTCCTGCTCGTGGTCTTCGCGGTGTACGGCTTCGTCTTCGTGGACACCTCGGCCAACGTCTTCGCGCTCAACACCACGGACAACGTCTTCCACGCGATCGTCGGTGTGATCCTGCTGCTCACCGCACTCGGTGCCGACAAGGAGAACCTCCGCGCGCTGCGTGCGGCGCGCGCCTGACGCCTCCGCTCGACTGCACTTCCCGACGCCCGTCTGCCGCTCCGGCAGGCGGGCGTCGTCGCGTGTGCGGGGTCGGTGCGGGCATCGCGTGTGGGGGCCGGTGCGGGCGCGCGGGCCGGTCACGACTCCCCGCTCAGGTGCGCCGGTCGGTCACGAACTGTCGGATGCGGAGCGTCCAGGCAACGACGAGTGACCACTCGACGCAGGACCGACGGGGAGTCATGACCGCCCGGCAGCGTGCGACAGGCACGCAGGCATGCCCGCACCGACGTTCCTCGGCGCGAGGCCGATGCAGAAGACCGACCGGGTCAGTCCGACGCGCTGGTCAGCTTCCCGTCAGTCCGCGTCGGCGTCGGCGTCGGGCTTCGCCTTCGGGGCTTCGAGCTCGGTGGCGACGATGCGCGGTGCCTCGGACATGAAGCGTCGGACGTCCAGGTCGACGATGATGTCCTGCGGGCGGAGCGGGCGCGTCAGGAACAGCCCCTCGAGCGAGGTCAGCCGCGACAACGCCACGTAGGTCTGGCCGGCGCTGAACACCCGGTTGCCGAGGTCGACCACGGCGCGGTCGTACGTGCTGCCCTGGGACTTGTGGATGGTCACGGCCCAGGCGAGCCGGAGCGGGAACTGCTGGAACTCCCCGACCGTGTCCTTCTTGAGTTCCTTCTTGTCCGCGTCGTACGAGTACTTGAACTTCTCCCACACCGACGGCTGGACCTCGAACGACTCCCCGTCGACATCGACCCACACGGTGTCGCGGATGGCGGTCACGATGCCGAGGGTGCCGTTGACCCAGCGCTGGTCGGCGTCGTTGCGCAGGAACATCACGTGCGCGCCGGGCTTCAGTTCGAGGGCTTCGTCAGCGGGGAAGTTCCGTCCGCCGAAGTCACCGTTGACGTCGGCCTTGGCGGTCTTCACCTTGCCGGGCAGCCGCTCGAGGGCCGCCTTGTTGATCCGCGCCACGGTGTCGTTGCGGGTCGCCAGGGTGATGGCGTCGTCCGGAGCCGGGCGCGCTCCGGCGGTGTTGAGCTGCTCGGCGATGTCCGCGGTGACCCGACCGTGCCGGACGGCGGTGAGCATCGCGGCGAAGGCGTCGTCGCGCTGCCGGTGGACGGTGGCGAGCTCGATGATGTTGAGCTCGGCCTCGAGCCACACCTTGGCGTCGAAGAACCACATCGACCGGTAGTGGTCGGTGAAGTAGGCGCGCTCATCGGCATCGCCGGGCACCGGGGGCAGCTGGTACGGGTCGCCGAACATCACGACCTGCACACCGCCGAACGGCTCGAGCTGCCGACCACGGGCCTTGCGGAGCGATCGGTCCATGCCGTCGAGCAGGTCGGCGTTGACCATCGAGACCTCGTCGATGACCAGGGTGTCGATCGTGTTGAGGAGCTTGCGGGTGTCCGGGCCCTGCCGCAGCTCGGCGTCGGCGATGAGCCCGATCGGCAGCCGGAACAGCGAGTGGATCGTCTGGCCGCCGACGTTGAGCGCGGCGACCCCCGTCGGGGCACAGATGACGACCTGCTTCTCGGTGTTCCACGACAGGTGGTTGAGCAGCGTGGACTTGCCCGTGCCGGCCCGGCCGGTGATGAACACGTGGTCGCGGGTGTGCTCGATGTACTCAAAGACCGCGCGCTGTTCGTCGCTCAGCTCGATGCTCATCGGGCGTCCGCTCCGGGCGAGGGTTCGAGGTCGTCGCTGCCGTCGTCGAAGTCCAGGTCGTCCTGGTCGGCGCGGGCAGCGGGGACGGCGGGCACGGTCGCCCCGGCGTCAGGAGCGTCGGCGGCGACAGCATCGCCAGCGGCGACGCCAGTGCCAGTGCCAGCGCCAGCGGTGGCGGCCGCATCCCTCGGGGCTGCTCCGTCTCGCCGGAGCCGCACGAGCACCACCACGACGACGGTCACCAGGAGCAGCGTGCCGGCGACGATCAACACGAGGCCGGCCCGGGCCTGGTCGACGAGCGGACCCGGCCCCCACGTCCGGCCCATCGCGCCGAACCACGAGGCCTGCAGCAGCCCGAGCGGGCCGCGCATCGCGATGCCGAGCGACACCGTGCCCGTCGCGATCACCACGGCCCCGACGATCCGGACGACCGCGGCAGCCGTGGTCGGACGCCGCTGCCCGACCGGGACCGGGGTGCAGAGCGTGGGGACGGCCAGCAGCCCGACGAGCAGGAACACGGCGTCGCTGACGGTGCGACCGGTGGGGTCGCTCACCGACCACCGGACGGCATCGGTGGCGAAGAAGGCCCACCACACCGCCGCCGCGAGCAGGAACGCGGGGAACGGCTGCGCCAGGTACCGGACGGACGGGTGCTCGACGATGACGTCCGTCCACTCGCGCACCCCTGTGCTGTCGTCGTGCCGGGGGTGCACGGCCGCACGGATGAGCGCGACGGGTGCCGCCGCCCACACCAGGGCGGGGACCACCAGGCCGAGCAGCACGTGGGCACCGACGTTGGCCGAGATGAGGAACCGGTCGTACTGGTGCAGCGAGCCCGAGGTCGCGACCACCAGGGACACGATCGCCAGGGCTGCGGCGATCGAGCGTCGTGCCGGCCACCGCACGCCGCTCCGCCGCAGTCGCCCGACGCCGGCCACGTAGGTCGCGGCGAGCAGCACGGCGGCCATCAGCCAGAACAGGTCGATGTTCCACTGGGTCAGCCAGCCCCACGCACCGGGTGCGTGCGGCAGCAGGTCGTCGGTCAGGAGCTCCGCCGGGCTCGGGTCGGTGGTCTTGCTCAGGGCGATCTGGTCGACGGGGGTGGCCGTGCGGCCGAGTGCCGCCGCGAAGCCCGAGGCGACGCCCATCACTGCGAGCTCGACGACGATCAGGGTCCAGAAGGGCCGCTGCCGACCGGGCGAGGTGGTCAGGGCGCGGATGGCCCGACGACGTTGCACGGCGCCGAGGACTCCCATGGCGACGATCGCGCCGATCTTCACCAGGACGAGCGTGCCGTACGGGGTGAACAGGTTCGACAGCGCCCCGACGCGGATCTGCGCCGACGCGGTGCCGGAGACGGCGACGAGCACGAAGCACCCGAGGGCGATGCTCGAGTACCGGGCCACGACCGCGGCCAGCCGGTCGCCGGGCAGCACGCCGCGCAGCAGCACGAGCATGACGAGCCCACCGACCCACAGCGCCGCACCGACCAGGTGCAGCCCCAGTGCCGTGACGGCGGCGTCGTGGCTCGCGGTGCCGGCGGCGTGCCCCTGCTGTGCGAGCGGGATCAGGCCGATCATCGAGACCGCGGCGGTCAGGGCGACCATGCCCCGCGAACGGACTGCGAAGCAGAGCACCGTGACGGCCGCGGCGACGAGGACGGTCACGAGCCAGGCCAACCCGAGCTCGGTGCCGGTGAGGAAGACCCCCATCGACTGCCCGAACTGCTCGTCGATGCTGATGCGCGAACCGGCGACGCTGAGGAACGTGCAGAACGTGGCGACGGCCGACGCGACCGTCCAGATGCCACTCGCCCCGGCCGCGACGTCGATCGCACGGTTCCACTCGGGTCCGGAACGCGACAGCCCGATGGTCGCCAGCGCGAGCCCGCCGATCGTGGTGGCCGCGGACAGGTCGACGACGAGCCGGGCGATCGGCAGCCCGAAGCGGACGACGGGCCCGGGGTCGGCGATGAGCGCGGGGTTCGCTCCCCCACCGATGACGAGTGCCGTGAGCAGCGCCACGAACCCGACGAGCAGGAGCACGGCGGGACCGGCGATGCGCGCGATCCGATTCACCCGGCAAGCCTAGGCGGTGCCCACCCGGCCACCGAACGGGGCGGGCCGATCTGTGCAAACCGGCACGGGCCTCCAGGCCAGGACCGGCGCACCACGCGCCCGCGCGCCCCGGGAACGACGAAAGGGACGGCCGAAGCCGTCCCTCTCGATGTGCGGAGCAGTCTTACTTGACCGCAGCCTTGAGCTTCGAGCCGGCGCTGACCTTGACCGAGTCGCTCGCGGCGATCTCGATGGCGTCACCCGTCTGCGGGTTGCGGCCGGTGCGGGCGGCGCGGTGCGTCTTCTCGAAGGCGATCCAACCGGGGATCGTGACCTTCGTGCCGTCGGCGACGGACGACGAGACGACGCTGAAGAGCGCGTCGACGACGCCGTTGACGGTGGCCTGGCTCTGGCCGGACTCAGCGGCGACGGCAGCGACGAGCTCGGTGCGGTTCAGTGACTTGTCAGCCATGGATGTCCTCCTCGGACTTCTTGCAGTATCGGTCGGACGCACATGTCGTCCGGCGCCCGGAGCGGGTGCCCCGTGCCACGGTGCCAGTGGGCCGAGGGCCCGGCGGAACCGGAGTTGAACCTACCAGCCGCAGGGGGTGAAAACCGCCGACTCGCCCGGATTTCCGGGGTTGCCGGGGCTCCGAAGGGGTGCTGGAGGGGCAGATGTGACGAATGAACGGTCGCGTGTACCCCGTACACAGCGAACGCCCCGCCACCTGGAGGTGACGGGGCGTCGGGTACTGCGAGTGCTTACCAGGAGCTCTTCGTGATGCCGGGGAGCTCGCCGCGGTGGGCCATGTCACGGAAACGGACACGGCTGATGCCGAACTCACCGAGGTGGCCACGGGGGCGGCCGTCGATGGCGTCACGGTTGCGGTAGCGGATGGGCGATGCGTCGCGGGGCAGCTTCTGCAGGCCCACGCGGGCGGCCTCACGCGACTCGTCGGTGCCGTTCGGGTCCACGAGGGCCTTCTTCAGCTCGAGACGACGCTCGGCGTAGCGCGCGATGATGACGGCACGCTGGTTGTTCTTCGCGATCTTGCTCTTCTTCGCCATGCTTAGCGCTCCTCACGGAAGTCGACGTGCTTGCGGATCACCGGGTCGTACTTCTTCAGCACGAGTCGGTCGGGGTTGTTCCGACGGTTCTTCTTGGTCACGTAGGTGAACCCGGTGCCCGCCGTCGAGCGGAGCTTGATGATCGGACGGATGTCCTGACCCTTTTTCGCCATCAGATCTTCTCCCCACGGGCAAGGAGATCCTTGACGACGGACTCGATGCCACGTGCGTCGATCACCTTGATGCCCTTCGCGCTGAGCGTGAGCGTGACGTTACGACGAAGCGACGGCACGTAGTACGTCTTCTTCTGCACGTTCGGGTCGAAGCGACGCTTCGTCCGGCGGTGCGAGTGCGAGATGTTGTGACCGAAGCCGGGAACGGCGCCGGTCACCTGGCACACTGCTGCCATGGTTTCCTCCTGAGTACCGTGCGACCGGACGGCCGCACCCAAGTTCACTTGCCTGGTGCACACGCGCAGTGCCACCGGAGTGGCCGTGCGAGGGGGTTGTGTGCACCGCCCAGGTCCGCATCCCCTGTCGAAGGAGAGCCGGACACCGCGCGACCGCGGCGTTCGCGACGGTCGGAGGGCTTGGAACAACGGGTCCGCCGCGCGGACGCGGAGAACCAGGGGTCCACGTTACGCGACGACCGGGCGTGTCGCAAGCCGGGCCTCCAGGCCTGGAGGCCCGTGGCGGCTGGACAGGGCCGTTCACGTGGCCGCGTTGGTCGCGCCCACGGCGTTCGAGTGCGCCCGGCGCCCGGCCCCGCGGCCCTACGGGGCCTGCGTCGGCTTCGGCGCGAGCGCCTGCACCATGAGCTCACCGAGCTGCTGCGGCGCCGTGAACATCGGCCAGTGGCCGGTCTCGAGCCCGACGATGGAGAGCTCCTCGGTCGCGACGAGCTCGGCCGCCCAGGCCTGGTGGTCCGCCACCATCGCGAGCAGCTCGGCGGCGGGGATCTCGCAGGTGATGATCGTCGCCGGGATCGTGTGCCGTGCGGTGTCGGCGTAGTGGAACCGGTCCGACGGCACCGAGGCAGGCTCGGGGATCGCCCGGTGTTCGACGTCCTGCCGCACCTCGGGCGTCATGCCCCGGACCGTGGCGGGCTCCCAGATGTCCCACGACGGCAGCGGCACGGCCCCGTCGACCACGGGCAGCTCGTCGTTGACGCACCCGCCCTCGGGCCCCGGGAACGTGTCGACGTAGAGCAGGTGCGCGACGAGCGACGGGCGCTGGTCGGCAGCCATGTACGCGATCGGTCCGGCGCCGGAGTGCCCGGCCAGGACGACGGGTTCGTCGGCCGACGCGACGTCGTCGAGGATGGCGACCAGGGCAGCCACCTGTTCGTCGAGTGTGTCACCGTCGCGGGTGACGGCCTGCACCGAGTGCCCGGCTTCGCGGAGCACCGGGGCGACGTCGTCCCACGCGCTCGCGTCGAGCCAGAACCCCGGGACCAGGATGACGTGCATGCGGGGCAGGTTACTCGCCGGTCGGGTCCGTCGCGCGGGCGGCCGTGCACACGGCGCAGTCGCCGAAGATGTCGACGACGTGGCTGGCGTTGGTGAACCCGTTGGCGGCGGCGACGTCCTGCGCCCACTGCTCCACCGGGTCCGCCTCGATCTCGACGGTCCGACCGCAGTTCCGGCAGATCAGGTGGTGGTGGTGCGTGTCCGTCGTGCAGGCCCGGTAGAGCGATTCGCCGTCCTGCTGCAGCGAGTCGGCACCGCCCTCGGTCGCCAGGTCGGCGAGCGCCCGGTAGACGGTGGCCAGGCCGATGGTCGAGCCCTCGTCCCGCAGGTGCTGGTGCAGCGCCTGCGCGCTGACGAACCCCTCGGTGGAGTCGAGGGCGCCGCGCACCGCTTCGCGTTGCCACGTGTTCCGCTTCGTCTTCTGCACGGCGTTCATGCTGGCACCTCTTCCTTCCGACCGGCTGTCGACGTCGTCCCTGCCGGGAGGCCCGGCTCGTCCCCGCCACGCTGGCCCCGGCCGGCGACACGGTTGCGTCCCCGCTTGTCGCGTCGCGACCCGATGATCCGGCAGACCACCCAGATCGCGAACGAGATGGTCGTCACGTAGGGGCTGATCGGCAGTCCGCCGCCCAGTGCGAGCAGGATGCCACCGACGACCGACGTCACCGCGAACACCGTCGACAGCACCGGCACGACGACCGGGTGCGAGCTGAGGCGCAGCGCCGCGGCGGCCGGGGTGACGAGCAGGGACAGCACGAGCAGCGCCCCGACGATCTGCACCGACACGGCGGTGGCCAGTCCGAGCACGAGCATGAACACGATCGCCAGGGTGCGGACCGGGATCCCCGCGGCCGCAGCCACGTCGGGGTCGACCGAGGCGAACATCAGCGGACGCCAGATGACGAGCAGCGTCGCGACGACGATCGCGGCGACCACGATCAGGACCGTCAGCTGCGGGTTGTCGACCGAGACGATCTGCCCGGTGAGCAAGCCGAACTTGTTCGCGGCACGGCCCTTGTAGAGCGCCAGGCAGAGGATGCCGAGCCCGAGCCCGAACGGCATGAGGACGGCGATGATCGAGTTGCGTTCCCGGGCCCTGGAGCCCAGCAGACCGATGAGCAGGGCGGCGACGACCGAGCCGACGAGCGAGCCGGAGACGACGTTCACCCCGAGCAGCAGCGACGCACTGGCTCCGGCGAACGAGAGCTCCGAGATGCCGTGCACGGCGAACGGCATGTTCCGGGCGACGACGAACGGGCCGATGAGCCCGCCGACGATGCCGAGCACCGCGCCGGCCCAGATCGAGTTCTGCACCAGCACGAGGAGCTGGCCGTAGTCCTGGAACGAGAAGACGGTCGACAGCAGGTCCATCAGATCCGCCCGTCGTCGGGCTGGTCGGCGTGCGGGTCGACCTCGCCCGGGTGGTGCTCGTGGGCCTCGTTCGCCCCGACGATGACGATGCGCCCCATGGTGCGGACGACGTCGACGGGCGTGCCGTACAGGTCGCTCAGGACGTCGGCGCGCAGGACCTCGTCGGGCGAACCGATCCGGAACCGGCCCCCGGCGATGTAGAGCACGCGGTCGACGACGTCGAGGATCGGGTTCACGTCGTGGGTCACGAAGAGCACGGCGGCCTGGCGCTGCCGGCGCTCGCGGTCGATGAGCTCGGTGATCCCGCGCTGGTGCCGCAGGTCGAGGGAGATGAGGGGTTCGTCGCAGAGCAGCAGGGCGGGGTCGGCGGCGATGGCCTGCCCGACACGCGTGCGCTGCTGCTCGCCACCGGAGAGCTCGGCGACGGGGGCGTCCGCGAACGCGGTGGCGCCGACCTCGTCGAGGACCCGGTCGATGCGTGCCCGGTCGGCCTTCGAGGCCCGCCGGATGCCCCATCGGTGTCCGGTCACGCCCTGGGCGACCATGTCCCGTGCGCGCAGGGGTGTCCCGGCTTCCATCAGGCGCTGCTGCGGGATGTAGCCGATCTTCCGGTGGCCGCGGTGCACGGGCTGCCCGAGGAACGACATCGTCCCGCTCGTCAGCCGCTGCTGCCCGAGGACCGTTCGGAGCAGTGAGGTCTTGCCGGCGCCGTTCGGCCCGAGGACCGCGACGAACTCCCCCGGCGCGAGGTCGAGGTCGAGGCCTGCCCAGAGCTTCCGGGCGCCGTAGGACAACCCGGCGTCGCGGAGCGCGAGGACCGGACGAGCCGCAGCCCGGTCGTCCACCGAGGTGGTCGCCGGGCCGTGGGTCGCCGCTGCTGCGGTCGAGGTCGTCACTTCTGGAGCGCTGCCTTCACCGCGTCGATGTTCGCCTGCTGCCACGAGACGTAATCCTGCCCCTTGGGGAGCGTCTCCGTGACACCGACGACGGGGATGTCGTTCTGCTCGGCGGCCTTCTGGACCTGTTCGGTCTCGGGGCTCGACGCCTGGTTGTTGTAGGCGAGGAGCTGCACGCGCTTGCCGGTGAACAGCGCGAGGGTGTCGCGGAGGGCCGCCGGCGGGACGTCGTCGCCTTCCTCGATGGCCTCGGAGAAGGCGGGCGGGGTCTCGTTCTCGAGGCCCATCGCGTCGAACAGGTACCCGGGCACCGGCTCGGTGTACGCCACCTTGTCGCCGGCGTCCTGCTTCTTGACGGCGTCGGTCTGGGACTCGAGGTCCTGGAGCTTGGTGGTGAGCGTGGCGGCGTTCTTCTGGAACGCGTCCTTGCCGCTCTCGTCGAGTGCGCTGAGGTCCTTCGTGACCGCCTCGACCAGCTTCACCATCGTGGGGTAGCTGTAGAAGACGTGCTCGTTGAACTCGGCACTCCCGCCCTTGTCGAGGCCGGAGAGCTTCACGACGTTGATCGTGTCGGCCTTGGTGTCCGAGGCGTTCGCGAGCGTCGTCATGAAGTCGTCGTAGCCGCCACCGTTCTCGATGAGCAGGTCGGCCTTCGACACGGAGAGCTGCGTGCGGGCACTCGACTCGAAGGAGTGCGGGTCCTGCGACGGGTCACTCAGGATGCTCGTGACGGTGACGGCGTCGCCACCGATGCTCTTGACGATCGAGCCGTAGACGTTCGTGGAGGCGACGACGTTGATCGTGCCGTCGCTGCTGGTGGCCTCCCCCGAGGCAGATGAGGTGGCGCACCCGGTCAGGGCGAGCGCGGCGGCGCCGGCGACGAGCGGGAGGGCGAGGAGGCGGTTGTGCATGGCACGACGCTAACGCCTACTGATAACGATTGTCAAAACCGCTATGAGGGCTCTCAGCGCGACCGCGAGACGGACGGGAGGCCC
>NZ_MJGM01000016.1:0-41661 GCF_001864905.1 Curtobacterium sp. MCBA15_007 | reverse complement strand
GCTGGCACCGGGCCTCCCGTTTCAGAGACGCTCGCGTCTACGGCTTGGTGGCCGCGTCGATCGTGTTCTCGGCGATCGTGTCCTCTTCACGCCCGGGCGTGCGGAGGTTCCACTTCTTGATCACGAAACTGAACAGGAAGTAGTAGACGACCGCGTAGCCGAGGCCGATCGGGATGAGCCAGATCGCACCGTCCGCCTTGCCGAAGTTCAGCACGTAGTCGATCGCACCGGCCGAGAACGAGAAGCCGTCGTGGATCCCCAGGGCGTTCACCAGGGCGAGGGACGTACCCGTGAGCACCGCGTGGATCACGTAGAGCGGGAACGCGACGAACATGAACGAGTACTCGAGCGGCTCGGTGATGCCCGTCACGAACGAGGTCAGTGCGGCGGAGATCATGATGCCGCCGACGAGCTTGCGGTTCTGCGGCTTGGCGTTGCGCCAGATCGCCAGGGCACCGGCGGGCAGCGCGAACATCATGATCGGGAAGAAGCCGGTCTGGAAGATGCCGGCGGTCGGGTCGCCGTTGAGGAACCGAGCGATGTCGCCGTGGTAGATCACGCCGTCCGCGCCCGTGAAGCTGCCGAGCTGGAACCACGGGAAGAAGTTGAGCAGCTGGTGCAGCCCGATCGGGATGAGCATGCGGTTCACGAAGCCGAAGATGCCGCCGCCGATGACGGCGTTGTCGGCCACGGCCGTCCCCGCCGCGGTCAGCGCGATGTCGAAGTAGCGGTAGACGAACGACATCGCGACGGCGATGACGAGACCCGCGACCGCGGTGAGGATGGGGACGAGGCGGCGGCCCGAGAAGAACCCCAGGAAGTCGGGCATCTTCGTACGGTGGAACTTCTCCCACATGACCGCGGAGACGAGCCCCATCACGATGCCGCCGAGCACCCCGAAGTTGATCATCGCCTGGTCGCCGTTGGCGTCCTTCACGCCGTCGAGGACGATCGGCGACATCACCTTCCAGACCTCGAACATGACCATGTAGCCGACGACCGCGGCGAGGGCGGTGGTGCCGTCCGACTTCTTCGCCCAGCCGATCGCGATGCCCACCGCGAAGAGCAACGGCAGCCAGTTGAAGACACCGTTGCCAGCAGCCGAGATGACTCCGGCCCACTTGCCGAAGCCGGGGATCGCCCCGAGGAGGTCTGGCTGGCCGATGCGGAGCAGGATGCCCGCGGCGGGCATGACCGCGATCGGCAGGAGCAGGCTCCGTCCGAGGCGCTGGGCTTGTGCGAACAGCCGTGACTGCTTCTTCGGCTTCTTCTTCTCCGGCACATCCGCGGCAGTGGTGGCGCTCATCGGAGGTCCTCTCGTCATTGGGTGGAGCTGTCGGGGTGAGTTGAGTCGTGCAGCCAGCGCAGGTAACCTCGGCGGTGTCGCCAGGTCCGGTCCTGTCCGGTCATGACCAGTTCCGTAGTCTGATCCGAGAGCGGTCCGGTGTCAACCTGCGACGCAAACCCTTAACGAGGAGGAAACGATGGCCGACATCAAGGCAGCCGACATCATCGCCGCACTCGGCGGCGCCGAGAACATCGAAGAGGTCGAGGGCTGCATCACGCGCCTCCGCGTCGAGGTCGAGGACGGGGACCTGGTCGACAAGGCCGCCCTGCAGGCAGCCGGAGCCCAGGCCGTCGTCGGTGGCGGCACCGGCTGGCAGGTCATCGTCGGCACGGTCGCCGACAACCTCGCGCAGGACATCCAGGACGAACTGTGACCGTCGTCCGCACCCCCTTCGGCGGACCGGTCGTCGCCCTCGCCGACGTGCCCGACCCCGTGTTCGCCGGGCAGCTCGTCGGCGCCGGCGTCGCGGTCGACCCGACGGGTGTCGAGGGTGCGGTCACCGCGGTGGCCCCCGTCGACGGCACCATCGTCAAGCTGCACCCGCACGCATTCGCCCTGCAGGGTGCCGCTGGTGCCGACGTCCTGGTGCACGTCGGCATCGACACAGTGAAGCTCGCCGGCGAGGGCTTCGAGCTCCTCGCGACCGAGGGCGACACCGTCACCGCCGGCGACCCCGTCGTCCGGTTCACCCCCTCGGTGATCTCGGCTGCCGGGTACTCGCCGATCTGCCCGGTCGTCGTGCTCGGTTCGACGCCGGACAGCATCGACCAGGGAACCGTCGGCACCACGGTGCTCGACGGCGACACCCTGTACGAGGTCTAGGGGTTCTTCCTCGCCAGAGCGACTGGGTACTGCGGAACACCCGCAGCACACAGTCGCTTTCGCGTTGTCGGGCGGACTACGCGACCGCGGGGGTCGCGGTGACCTCCATCTGCACGCGGTAGCGGTCCGAGCGGTACCAGCTGCGGGTGTGCTCCACGGGCCGCTCCCCCGCGTACGACACCCGGTCGAACTCGAGCACCGGCGCTCCGGTCTTCGTGCCGAGCAGCGTCGCGACGTCGTCGGCCGCCGGGTTCGCCGCGACGGTCTGCTGCGCGCGGTCGATCGGGGTGCCGTACTCCGTGGCGATGATCGAGTACACCGACCCCGACAGGTCATGGTCGAGCAGGCCCGGGAACGCATCGGCCACGAGCCAGGCGTCGTCGATCGACACCGGGGCACCATCGGCCATCCGCAGGCGCTTCACGTGGAAGGCCGGCACGTCGGGGTCGATCCGCAGGGCCGCCGCAGTGTCGGCCGGCGGCACCCGCTCCTCGCGCACGAGCACGACGGTGGTCGGCTCGTGTCCCATCGCCCGCATCTCCTCGGTGAACGAGGCGAGGTGCAGCGTCGACTGCACGGGCCGGTGCGCCACGAAGGTGCCCTTGCCACGGACGCGCTCCAGGTAGCCCTCGTTGACCAGCTGCCCGAGGGCCTCACGCACGGTGATCCGTGAGACGCCGTACTCGGCGATGAGCTGCCGTTCGGACGGGATCGCAGCACCGGGAGCCAGCCGCGTGGTGACGAGGTCGAGCAGGATGCGCCGCAGCTGCTGGTGCTTCGGTTCGGCACCCTCGGTGATGCGGCTCGTCATGCGTCCCTCGTGCTCCGTTGCTGGTCCTGGGCGGTGGTCATGCGCGGACATGACCAGTCCCCATCACAGTAGCGAGTCAGGCCGGGAAGACCAACGTCAGCCAACCCGGTCTCGGTGACACATGCATTTCAGATTCTTGACATCAGTTGTGCATGGCTGCCACGATCGGTCGAGCCTCATCGGGGGGCACATGGGAGGAAACAGTCGTGCGCAAGTCCAGAACGAAGATGCTCGTCGGCCTCGGTCTCACCGTCGGCCTGATCACGGGCACTGCGACGGCGGCCTCAGCTGCGCAGTTCGAGGTCATGGGATCAGGGTCGGAAGCCGGCGGAGTGGCCGTCGCTGCATCCGGCGGGAGTGCAGGCGGTGAGACCAGCGGCATCGGTACCAACAACGACGGCGGGGGCGGGAGCTTCTGGCAGTGGGGCGTCGGCAAGGACGACACCTGGTCGAACTACTTCCGCGAGAAGCGGTGCCACGGCGCGACTGCGGTCGGCAAGAAGTCGAAGCGCGTCACGAACGTGCCAGGCGGCCGGTACGCGATGGCGATGACACCGAAGGCACGCAGCGGCAACAAGGCGTACTACCACAACTGCTGAGACCGGGAGCGGGCGGTCCCGAGCGACCGTCCGCTCCGGCTCACGCTCGCCGCAAGGGGGACCATGAACATCCGCTCGGTGACGCTCGCCTACCTCGTCCCACCCCTCCTGGCTTCCGTCCTGGGCTTCGTCGGCCTGGTGCAGGTCAGCGAAGCCGGCATCGTGGGCGCCTCGTCCGTGGTGACCGCTGCCGCCGGTGCCGAGACCGGATCGAACCAGCGGGTCGCGACCGCACTCAAGCAGGTCGCCGAGGCCGAGCACGCGACGATCGCGCGGATGGTGGCGGACCGCGCGGCTCCGACGACGCGCCGCGTGGCGCTCGTCACCGACGCGCCTTCGAGCCGCGGTGCCGGCTGGCTCCTCGACGGGTACGAGGACTTCACGAGGTCGATGGTCACCACCGTCCGTCCGATGTCGGAACTCGACCAGTTCGACCCGACCGGCTCGTACTCGGTATTCGGGGACGACGACGCTCGGCGAGCCACCGTGCGCGCACTGGCCGACGCCGGGTACGAGGTCAGCGTGGAGCGCGTGCCGCTCCTGCAACGCATCGGCGTCACCGACGGCCTGGATCAGACCCTGGCCCTGGTCGGAGCACTCGTCTCGGGATGCGTGGCGCTCTGTCTGATGACGACCGTCGGGGCCCCTCGCCGCAGCGCAGTCCGCCGACTGCACGGAGACACCACAGCCGCCATCGTCATCCAGGAACTGGCTGAGCTCCGGACCGCCGTGCTCGTCACCGCCATCGGGGTACCCGTCGCCGCCATCGGGCTCTGGTTCTACAACGGGCTCGCTTCGGCGGCGACCCTCGCCGTCGCGATCTCCGCGTTCTGCGTGGGGCTGCTCGTACCGGTCGTCGTCGCGCACACGATGGGCACGGTGGTCGCGTGCCGACAGCCGTTGGTCGGCGCACTGCGAGGCGCTCGACCAGCGGGCGCGCTCCTGCTCGTCGCACAGATCGCGCGGGTGCCCGCGCTGCTGGTGCTCGTCGCGGCCGTCTTCGAACTGACCGGCGCGGTGACCACCGCACGACAGGGGACGGCTGAACGGGATCTGCGGGCGGCCGGCGAAACCGTCCAGCTCTGGGTCACCCCGGATCCGCGCCCGGTCGAGGAGCAGGCCTACTGGGACAGCATCGGTGACTTCGCCGGCGGGGCACTCGAACGGCGTGATGCGTTCCTCGCCGCTGCGGTCGAGGTGTCGAGTGGCAGCGGGAAGTCCACGGTCCCTGCGCTCGTCGTCGACCAGGGCTACCTCGACCTGCAGGACGTCCGTTCCGAGGACGGGGCCCGCATCACCACCGACGGCGCGGAGATCGCCGTGTGGATGCCCGCCGACAGTGGCCTCTCCCGCGAGCGGCTCGTCGAGGGCTTGACCGAATGGCAGTTGCGGGACGCACCCGCGGCCCTCCTCGAGCACGTCACCGGTGGCACGCTGGCACGTCAGCAGGTCTACTCGTACCCGGACGACGCGTCGTCGCGCGCGTGGCTCGAAGACGCCGTGATCGTGGTCGTCCCCACACCGGGCGACGTCTTCTCGGCCGATGAACTCGGATCGTGGTTGTCGACCGGAGACGTCGTCTTCACATCCCGTGCTGCCGCCGAGCGGTCGATCGGCGCATCGGGCCTCCGCACCGAGTTCAGCGCGGTCGTCGCGGTGGGTCAGTCTGCGGCGGAACAGGCACGGCATGCAGCGATGACCGTGGCGATCGGGACGGGCACCCTGGTCAGCACCCTCGCCGTCAGCGTCATGCTCGGTATGGTCGCCACGATCGCGCACCGACGCCGTCACGGCCGCGCGATGTTCGCGAAGTTCACCAGTGGCGTCTCGCCCGTCCGCACCGATGCTGGCCTGTTGACGATCGAAGCCGGCCTGGTATCGATCGCCGTCATCGCCGTCGTCAACACCTGGTGGTCGCAACGGCCGGACGGAAGCGGGCTCAGATCGGCACTCGACCCGGTCGTGCAGTCGGCCGGAGTCGCCGCGGCGCTCGCCCTCGTGACACTCGCGGCGGTGAGCGCCACCAGCCTCGTCGTCATGGCCGTCACGGCACGGAGGACTGCACGCAACCGAGGGAACGGATCACGATGATCGAGGTACGGAACGCGTCGAAGCGTCGCGGAGGCCATGCACTGTGGCACGACCTGACGTTCGATGTGGCACGGGGTGAGATCGTCGGCTTGGTCGGGCCGAGCGGCTGCGGGAAGTCGACGCTGCTCGACTGTGTCGGGCACATCGATGCGCTCGACGGCGGCACGATCCGGATCAACGGTGAGTCGGCAGGCTCGAACGAGCGGCGAGCACGACTGATCCGGCGGCGCCACCTCGGGTACCTGTTCCAGGACTTCGGGTTGGTACCCGACATGACGGTCCAGTCGAACGTCGACGTGGTTCGCCTGCCGGACGGACGGCGGAGACACCGAGGCCTCCGGACGGGTGAGGCCCTGGAACGTGTCGGTCTGGCCGGACGCGGAACCGACCGGGTCCACGAGCTCAGCGGCGGCGAGCAGCAGCGCGTCGCGATGGCACGGCTCCTGGTGAAGCGTCCGTCGGTCATCCTCGCGGACGAGCCGACGAGTGCCCTCGACGACGGCAACGCCGCGATGGTGCTCGACCTGCTGGACGAACTGGCGGCCGACGGAGCGGCCGTCCTGATCGCGACACACTCGTCATCGGTCGAAGCGCGCGCCGCACGGAGCATCACGCTCAGTGGACCCGCTCGCTGACGGGTCAGGCGTTGGCGACGAGCCAGGCGAACTGCTCGTCGGAGAGCAGCCGATCGGTCCAGACCTGCCCCTCGACGCCGGCGGCCGCACGGTTCTGCGCGGCGGGAGCCCCCTGCCACACCAGCG
Source organism: Curtobacterium sp. MCBA15_007 (assembly GCF_001864905.1). Lineage (NCBI taxonomy): Bacteria > Bacillati > Actinomycetota > Actinomycetes > Micrococcales > Microbacteriaceae > Curtobacterium > Curtobacterium sp. MCBA15_007. The sequence continues at coordinate 35,229 of NZ_MJGM01000016.1, read as the reverse complement.
ACAGCCCAGCTCGACGCAGTACAGCGGCGGAAGCAGGGTTGTTCGTGAGCACCCGGCCGGTCACCGGGACGTCGGGAGCGGTGTCGCCGGCGGCACGGACGGCAGCGAGCGCGATCTCGGACGCGAAACCCTGCCCCCAGGCGGCCGGCGCCAGGCGGTAGCCGAGGTTCCAGACCCCGCCGGCGGTCATGTCGATCCCCCCGACGCCGACGAAGGCGTGGTCCGAGGCGCTGCGGACAGCCCACGACCCGAGGCCGTGCCGCGCACGACCGCCGATCTTGCGCTGGACCATGTCCACACTCGAGCTCCGCGCCACGTGCCGTCCGGTGGGCAGGTGCTGCCACGTGCGGGCGTCCGAGAAGAGCGCGTGCACGTCGTCGATGTCGGCCGGCGTCAGCGGGGCGAGCAGGAGGCGATCCGTTCGGATCTCCTGCGAGGGGGTCAGGAGCTGGTGGACCATGCACTGATCATGCCGCCGACCCCCGACATCCGTGTGAACACCACGCGACGTTTGCGGAAGCCCGCAGATGGGGAACAGAAATGGTCGAGTGGCTCGAAGCAACCCGACCATTTCTGCTCACGAAGCGGAACGACCGACGAGAGAGCCGCTGACCGGCGCTCAGTCGAGCAGGAGCGCGGGCTCCTCGAGCACCGAAGCGACGTCGTGCACGAAGCGGGAGGCCACGTCACCGTCGACGACCCGGTGGTCGAACGAGGCACCGATGGTCGTCACCATGCGCGAGCGGACCTCGCCGTCGACGACCCACGGCTTCGGCTTGATCGTGCCCATGGCGACGATCGCGACCTCGCCCGGGTTGAGGATCGGGGTGCCGGTGTCCATGCCGAACACACCGATGTTCGTGATCGACACGGTGCCGTTCGCCATCTGCTTCGGCGTCGTCTTCCCGTCGCGGGCGGTCAGGGTGAGTTCCTCGAGCGCCTGCGCCAGCTCGAGCAGCGACATGTCCTGCGCGTCCTTGATGTTCGGCACGATGAGCCCGCGGGGGGTCGCCGCGGCGATGCCGAGGTTCACGAAGTGGTGGACGATGATCTCGCGGTCGGTCCAGGTCGAGTTCACCGAACGGTTGCGGCGGACGGCCCAGATGACGGCCTTCGCGACGATGAGCAGCGGCGAGACCTTGACGCCGGCGAACGTCGGCGAGGCCTTGAGCCGCTTGACGAACTCCATCGTGTGGGTCGCGTCGACGTCGACGAAGAGCGACACGTGCGGTGCCGTGAACGCGGACGTCGTCATCGCGGTGGCAATGGCCTTGCGGACGCCCTTGACCGGGATCGTCTCGCTGCGGACCTCGCCCCACTCGGGCGTCTCGATGTTGCGGAAGACGCTGGCCTGCTTCGCGTGCCGGATGACGTCGTCGCGGGTGACCTCGCCGGCGAGACCGGTCGCGACGATCTCGGTCAGTTCGACGCCGAGGTCCTTCGCGAGCTTCCGGATCGGCGGCTTCGCCAGCACGTTGGTCGCGGTGCTCTGCTTGTGCGCGGAGCCCGTCCCGAGAGCGCTGATGGCCTCGGCCGTGCGCTCCTCGCCCGGGTCGACGGAGGCTTCGGCCGCCGCCGCGGTGTCCGCACTGGAGGCACGGCTCGCCTCAGCCGCGAGCGCTGCGGCCCGGCGGGCGCCCGGCTTGCGACGGGACGGCGACGAGGTCGCCGAGCCGTAGCCGACGAGGACGGCGCCGGAGGACTCGTCCGTCCCGTGGACGGAGGCGTCGACCGCGACCGGCTGGGCCGGCGTCGCGGGTGCCGCAGCTGCCGCGGGGGCAGCAGCCGGAGCAGGCGCGACCGGTGCCGGGGCCGCGGCTGCCGCGGGAGCGGGAGGGGTCTGCGCGACCGGGGCCGACGGGGCGGCGGCGGCCGGAGGGGTGGACGCGACCACCGGCGAGACCGGGGCGGTCTGGGCGACGGGCGTCGCGCCTCCAGGCTGCTCGACGGGCTGCTCGACAGGCTGCTCGGCAGGGGGCGTGAGCGCGGCTCCGGACGCGACCGACGCGTCCGAGTCGACGCGGATGATCGGCTTGCCGACCTCGACCGTGTCACCCTCGGACACCAGCAGGCCGGTGACGGTGCCGGCGAACGGCGACGGCAGCTCGACCAGCGACTTCGCGGTCTCGATCTCGACGAGCACCTGGTCGACGGCGATCTCGTCGCCGATCGCGACGCGCCACTGCACGATCTCGGCCTCGGTGAGACCTTCACCCACGTCGGGCAGGGGGAATTCGGCGGCGGCCACTACGGCTCCTTCGTGGATCTGGTCGAGCTCGGTCGGACGGGTCCTCGGTCGGACGGGTCAGTAGGCGAGGGCGCGGTCGACGGCCTCGAGGATGCGGTCCGCATCCGGCAGGTGCAGGTGCTCGAGCTTCGAGACCGGGAACGGCACGTCGAACCCGGAGACCCGGAGCGGCGGTGCCTGCATCGTGTAGAACGCCCGCTCGGCGACGGTCGCGGCGATCTCGCTGCCGACGCTGACGAAGCCGGAGGCCTCTTGCGCGATGACCAGGCGACCGGTCTTGCGGACCGATGCGACCAGCGGCTCCCAGTCGATCGGCGAGATCGAGCGGAGGTCGATGACCTCGCAGCTGGTGCCCTCGGCCTCGGCGATGTCCGCGGCCTGCATCAGGGTGGCGACCATCGCGCCGTGGCCGACGAGGGTGACCTCGGTGCCGGTGCGGGCGACGCGGGTGGTGTGCATCGGGACGTGGCCGTCGACCAGGTCCACCTGGCCCTTGGGCCAGTAGCGCGACTTCGGCTCGAGGAAGACCACCGGGTCCTTGGACGCGATGGCTTCCTGGATCATCCAGTAGGCGTCGTTCGGGGTGCTCGGGCTGACGACCCGCAGACCCGGGGTGTGCGCGAAGTACGCCTCGGGGGATTCCTGGTGGTGCTCCACGGCGCCGATGTGGCCGCCGTACGGGATGCGGATGACGACGGGCAACGACATGTGCGCCGGCAGGCGGTTCGCCATCTTCGCGAGCTGCGAGGTGATCTGGTCGAAACCGGGCCACACGAAGCCGTCGAACTGGATCTCGACGACCGGGCGGTAGCCGCGCAGGGCGAGGCCGATCGCGGTGCCGATGATGCCGGCCTCGGCGAGCGGGGTGTCCCGCACGCGCTCGGGCCCGAAGCGGTCCTGCAGGCCCTCGGTGATGCGGAAGACGCCGCCCAGCTGGCCGATGTCCTCGCCCATCAGCAGGACCTTGTCGTCCGCTTCCATGGCCGCGGCGAGCCCGGCGTTCAGGGCCTTGGCCATCGGCAGGGTCGGGGTGGGGTCGCTCGGGACCTCGCCGGCGCCCGGGTGGGAGCGCAGGGTGTAGTCGAAGAGCTGCTCGGTGGTGCTCATGCGTGGGCGCCCCCTTCGAAGCCGGCCTCGTACTGGGCGAGCCAGGCCTTCTGCTCGGCGATCCGCGGGTGCGGTTCGCGGTACACGTTGTCGAACATGACGTCGACGGACGGTGCTGTCAGGGCGACGGTTCGGCGGCGGACGTCGGCGGCGATGTCCTCGCCCTCTGCGTCGAACGCGGCGAACTGCTCGTCCGTCGCGCCCTTCGAGCGCAGGTACGCCTCGGACCGGACGATCGGGTCGCGGAGGACCCACTCCTCGAGCTCCCCGTCGGCGCGGTAGCGGCTCGGGTCGTCCGAGCTGGTGTGCGCACCGATGCGGTAGGTGTCGGCCTCGATGAAGGCCGGGCCCTGGCCGCTGCGGGCGTGCTCGGTCGCGACGACCGAGGCCGTGTAGGACGCGAGGATGTCGTTGCCGTCGATCAGGACGCTCGGGATCCCGAAGCCGCGCGGGCGGTCGACGAGCGGCGTCGGGGACTGCACCGACACCGGCACCGAGATGGCCCAGTGGTTGTTCTGCAGGAAGAAGACGACCGGCGCCTTGGTCGACGCGGAGAACACGAAGGCCTCGTTCACGTCGCCCTGGCTGGTGGCGCCGTCGCCGAAGTAGACGATCGAGCAGGCGTCGCGGTCCGGGTCGCCCGTGCCGACGTCGCCGTCGAGCTTCTGGCCGAGCGCGTACCCGGTGGCGTGCAGGGTCTGCGAGCCGATCACCAGGGTGGAGATGTGCGTGTTGCCGCGCTGGTCCGGGTCCCACCCGCCGTGGGTCTGCCCGCGGTACATCGCGATGATCTCCATCGGCTCGACGCCGCGGTGCATCGTGACGGCGTGCTCGCGGTACGACGGGAACACGTGGTCCTGGGCGCGAAGGGCGAAGGCGGAGCCGGTCTGCGCAGCTTCCTGCCCGTGGCTGGGCACCCACAGGCCGAGCTGGCCGGTGCGCTGCAGGTTGTGGCCGGCGTGGTCGAACCGACGGGTGAGCACCATGCGGCGGTGCATCGCCAGCAGGGTCTCGTCCGGGATCGCTCGCGCGGCGGCGGCGAACTCGGCGTTCTCGTCGGTCTCCACGAACCGACCCTGGGGGTCGAGGAGCCGGACGGTGGTCGTCGCGGGAGCCGCGGCGCGGAATGACATGCGGGCCAGCGTAGCGCCAGCCACTAGTCGGCCACCTGGAGGTCCCCCACAAGTGAGCGGGCTGTTTCGAGGAGCGTTCCCACAGCTTCGTGCTCGCCGATCGAGATGCGGATGCCCTCCGGCGGGAAGGCCCGGACGATGATCCCGGCGTCCTCGAACGCGGCCGCGGCGGTTGCCGTGCGGTCCCCCGTCGGCAGCCAGAGGAAGTTGCCCTGGGCGTCGGGGACGTCCCAACCCTGGGCCCGGAGCTCGGCGACGATCCGGTCGCGCAGCGCCGCGATCTCGGTCACGCGTTCGAGCAGTTCGGCCTCGCGTTCCAGGCTGGCGAGCGCTGCAGCCTGGCCCTGGGCGGTCACGGACAGTGGGATGGCGCAGGCACGGACGGCGTCGAGGACGTAGTCCGGACCGAGCGCGTAGCCCACCCGGAGGCCGGCCAGCCCGTACGCCTTCGAGAAGGTGCGGAGGACCACGAGGTTGGGGTGCGCGGCGAGCAGCGGGTGGCCGTGGACCGCTGCCTCGTCGGTCACGAACTCGGCGTATGCCTCGTCGAGCACGATCAGCACCGACTGCGGCACCGCTGCCATGAACGCGTCGAACTCCGCGGCGGTCACGATCGGCCCCGTCGGGTTGTTCGGTGAGCAGACGAGCACCATGCGGGTGCGCTCGGTGACGGCAGCGGCCATCGCGTCCAGGTCGTGCCCGCCGTCGGCACGGTTCGGCACCTGCACGCTCGTGGCACCGGCGACCGTGACGACCCCCGGGTAGGCCTCGAACGAACGCCAGGCGTAGACGATCTCGTCACCGGGGCCGGAGGTGGCGCGGGCGAGCTCGTGCAGGATCGCCACGCTGCCCGGGGCGACGTGCACCTGCTCGGCGGTCAGCCCGAAGCGGTTGGCCAGCACGGCGCGCAGGGCGAGGGCCGTGGCGTCGGGGTAGCGGTTGAACGACGTCTGGGCCTGCACGGCCTGGACGACCCCGGGGAGCGGCGGGAACGGGTTCTCGTTGCTCGACAGCTTGAAGGCGGAGTCGGACGCCTGACGTCCCTGCTTGTAGGCGGGGAGGACGGCCACCTCGGGCCGGATGTGCACACGCTGCTCGGTCACGGGTTCAGGCTACCGGCCCGTGCGCGGGTGGCGGAGGGCATCATGGACGCATGCGATTCCTCGTCCGCCTCGTCGTCAACGCCCTCGCGCTCTGGCTCACCACGCTGATCGTCAGCGGCGTCTCCGTGACGCCGTTCGGTGACGGCGGGACCACCGCGACCGTGCTCACCTTCCTGCTCGTGGCGTTCGTGTTCGGCCTCGTGAACGCCGTGATCGGCACGCTGATCCGGATCGTGGCCTTCCCGATCTACATCCTGACGCTCGGGCTCATCTCGTTCGTCGTCAACGCGATCCTGTTGCTCATCGTCGCCGGCATCTCGGAGGCGTTCGGCTTCGGGCTCGAGGTCGACTCCTTCGGCTGGGGCATCGTCGGTGCCTTCGTGCTCGCGGTCTTCGCCTGGCTGATCGGGCTCTTCGCCCGGCCGGTGCTCAACCGCCAGCGGGCGTGAGGTCGGCGGACCTCGCGGAGGACCCCGCCCTGCGTCATGATGTGCTCATGACCCAGGACGTCGACGCCCCGTTCCGCGTCTCGTTCGTCTGCAGCGGCAACATCTGCCGCTCCCCCATGGCCGGTGTCGTGTTCGCGCAGATCGCCGCCGACGCCGGTCTCGCGGACCGTTTCCAGGTGGAGTCGGCCGGCACGGGTGACTGGCACGTGGGTGAACCCGCCGACGAGCGCACGATCGCAGCGCTGGCGGCGCGCGGATACGATGGCAGCAGGCATCGCGCCCGTCAGTTCGACCCGGACCGGTTCCCGGACCTCGACCTGGTGGTCGCACTCGACCGCTCCCACGAGCGCATCCTGCGTTCGTGGGCCCCGACCATGGACGACTCCGCCAAGGTGACGCTCCTGTTGCGGTACGACGCCGCCTGGCCCCAGCAGGCCGACGTGCCGGACCCGTACTACGCGGACCGGCACGAGTTCGACCGAGTGCTCTCGACCGTCGAACGGGCCTGCCGGGCGCTCTTCCACCAGCTCGAGCCGGCAGTCCGTCAGGGAGCCCCATGACCCCCCTTCCCCCGCAGCCGATCAGCCCGCTCGACGGGCGCTACTACCCGATCGTGCACACGGTGGGCGAGCACCTCTCCGAGGCCGGCCTCAACCGCGCGCGCATCGTGGTCGAGGTCGAGTGGCTCATCTTCCTGACCGACCACGCCATGTTCACCACGTCGCCGCTCAGCGTCGACGACAAGGCGGCACTCCGTCGGATCGTCGAGACCTTCGGCCAGGACCAGATCGCGGAGCTCGCCGAGATCGAGGCGACGACCCGTCACGACGTGAAGGCCGTCGAGTACTTCGTGCGCCGCCGACTGTCCGAGCTCGGGCTCGACGCGATCGCCGAGCTCACCCACTTCGCCGCCACGAGCGAGGACGTCAACAACCTGTCCTACGCGCTCACCGTGCGGGACACCGTCGAGCAGGTCTGGCTCCCCGGCTTCCGGGCCGTGCTCGAGAAGCTCCGGACGCTCGCCGTCGAGCTGCGGAGCGTGCCGATGCTCTCGCACACGCACGGCCAGCCGGCGACCCCCACGACGCTCGGTAAGGAGCTCGCGGTCGTCGTCTACCGGCTCGAGCGCGTGCTCGCCCAGATCGAGGGCGGCGAGTACCTCGGCAAGTTCTCCGGCGCGACCGGCACCTTCTCCGCGCACCTCGCCGCGGACCCCGAGGCCGACTGGCCCGCCCTGTCCCGCGAGTTCGTCGAGGGCCTCGGCCTGACGTGGAACCCGCTCACCACGCAGATCGAGTCGCACGACTGGCAGGCCGAGCTGTACGACCGGGTGCGTCACGCCAACCGGATCCTGCACAACCTGGCGACCGACGTGTGGACCTACATCTCGATGGGGTACTTCACGCAGATCCCCGTCGCGGGTGCCACCGGGTCGTCGACCATGCCGCACAAGATCAACCCGATCAAGTTCGAGAACGCCGAGGCGAACCTCGAGATCTCGTCGGCGATCTTCTCGACGCTGTCCGAGACGCTCGTGACGAGCCGCCTGCAGCGCGACCTGACCGACTCCACGACGCAGCGGAACATCGGCGTCGCGTTCGGGCACTCGCTGCTCGCGCTCGACAACCTGCGCCGTGGTCTGGGCGAGATCGCCGTGAACGAGGCCAAGCTCGCCGACGACCTCGACCACAACTGGGAGGTCCTCGCCGAGGCCATCCAGACGGTCATCCGCGCCGAGGTCACCGCCGGACAGTCGAACATCGAGGACCCCTACGCGATGCTCAAGGAGCTCACGCGGGGCAAGCGGGTGAGCCAGCAGGACCTGATCGTCTTCGTGAACCGCCTGGACATCTCGGACGGCGCGAAGGCCCGGCTGACCAACCTGACGCCGGCGACCTACACGGGCCTGGCGGACGAGCTGGTCGACCACCTCGACGTCTGAGCGCGGCGGCGCGAGCTGGGGGATGCGGAAACCTGAGCGGTTCGATAGGTTGGAGCTGCTGAGTACATCTCAGCACGGGGGGGCGTCGCAGTGGATGCACCCTGTCCACTGACCGGATGGATCTCCACACCGTGCTTCGTTCTCGCATCACCGCGGCCGCCGTCGGCGCCACCGTGCTCGGCGTCTCCGCCGCCCTCGTCCCGACGGTCTCGACCGCCCTGTCGACGGACGGCTCCGCTTCGGCCATCGTCACCTGGACCGACTCGGCCGACGACTTCACGGCCGCGCCGACCGGCACGTTCCCGCTGACCGACCAGTGGTACTGGGCGGACATCACCGACGTGGGCGGCGGTGGCACGATCACCGACCACGCCACGATCGACGAGGACGGCCTGTCGGTCTCCGAGGGCGAAGCCGTTGCACTGATCCGTGGCCTGAACAAGCCCGTGGCCCCGAGCGCCGTCCCGGCCCTCGCTTCCGGCATCAGCATGACGACGACCGGGGCGACGTCGTTCGGTCTCGCCGTGCAGGCAGGCGGCGACTCCACCGCGCAGTCCGTGGTCTTCGCCACCGACGAGCCCGTCACGGATGGCGGCGCGAGCGTCGACGGCACCAAGAACTGGATCGACCCCTCCACCGGTGACGTCGAGTCGTCGGCCGAGCTCGCCGCCGACCTGCGTGACGCGGACGCCGAGGTCGTCGGCTACGTCGTGTACGTCGGCCTCGACATCGCCGGCGAGATCACCACTCCGCCGACCGAGCCCACCGAGACGCCGGCCCCGACCGACCAGCCCACCCCGGCCCCGACCGTGAACGGCGCTCCGGCTCCGACCGCCGAGGTGCCCGGCACCGAGCTGAAGAGCCTCGCCTCGCCGCTCGAGGTCAACGGCCAGGCCCTCGCCGCCGACGCCAGCGGTTCGATCTCCGCGCTCCGCGTCGACGACACCACGACGTACTTCACGCCGCAGCCCACCGCGACCGCCGACGCGCCGACGTCCTTGCGCGTTTCGCAGACCCTCACCGGATTCCAGGTGACGGGTGCAGGCTTCGCCCCGAACGAGTCCGTCGCGGCGACCGTCACGCAGGGCGGCGAGACCTACTCGATCCGCACCAATGCTTCGGTGGCGGACGATGAGGGCGACGTCGTCGTCGTGGTGGTCCTGCCCGAGGGTGCCGTGAGCGCCGGCGCGTACACCGCCACGCTCGAAGGCCGATCCTCGAGCCAGACCGCTTCGGCCGACGGCTCCTTCATCGCCGACCCGGCCGCCGCCGGCGACCCGGGCACGGCTCCGGTTGCCGTCCCGGTGCCCGGAACGGCGACCTTCACGGGCTGATCTTGCCGATCCTCCCGACCGAGCCACGGCGGCGTGCGACTGTGATCGCCGCCGCCGTGGCCGTCGTCTGTGCGGGGGCCGTCGCGTTCGTCGCGTTCGGCCCCCTGTCAGCCGCACCCGCCCCGACCCCCACGCGGTCCGCCGCCGCACCGACCCCCACCCCGACGACGCCGAAGCCGACCCGATCGGCAGCACCGGTCGACGGGATCGACGCCCCGACCAGCACCACGGTCGCTGCCGCCACGGGCGCGTCCGTCCCGGTCAGCGCGAGCGCGGGTGGCAAGGCGACGCAGACCCTCGAGAACCCGCAGGCGTCCGGAGCCCCGCTCGTCCTCCGGGTCGTCGACCAGCAGGACGGCTGGGCCGAGGTGCAGCTCGCACAGCGCCCGAACGGCAGCACGGGCTGGGTGCCGACCAGCGCCGTCACCCTGTCCGAGGACCCGTACGCGATCGTCGTCACCCGTTCGACGAACACCCTCGACCTGTACAAGGCCGGCAAGGTCGTCGACAGCTACCCCGTCGCCACCGGCACCGGTGGCACCCCGTCGCCGACCGGTCGGTTCGCCCTGACCGAGCTGCTCGCGCCGACGAACGAGGGCTACGGCCCGTACGCGTACGGCACGACGGCGTTCTCGGACGTGCTCAACTCGTTCGGCGGCGGCCCCGGACAGATCGGGCTGCACGGCACCGACGACACGTCCAGCATCGGCACCGCCGCATCGCACGGCTGCATCCGCATGCACAACGACCACATCACCGCGCTGGCGGAGCGCCTGCCGCTCGGCACCCCGTTCCAGGTGCGCTGACGCGGTCACGCCGCCACAGAAGCGCGTCTGCCGCGGCCCGCCCGTGGCCCGCCCACGGCCTGGAGGCACGGCGTGCGCCCGGCAGTAGGCGCAACCGTCTCAGGTGGTGACGTCCAGGGCGACGGCGACCAGGGCCTCCAGGACGGTGCGCACCACGGGACGGACGGCACGGTCGGGGCGGACGAGTGCCTCGATGCGACGTCCGGCACGGACGTCGGCGAGCTCGGCCAGGTGGAAGCGGCCGGCGGCCCGCGTGCCCGTCGTGTACCGCGGGACGAGCGCGATGCCGTGCCCGGCGGCCACCAGGTTCTCGATGAGCGGCAGGTGGATCGTGCGGAACGCGACGCTCGGCGGGGTGTCCGTCGCCGCGGCCATGGCGTGCAGGACCCGGTCGATCGGGTACCCCTCCGGGACGCCGATCCACGTCTCCCCGACGACCTCGTCGATGCCCACGCGCGCGCGGCCGGCCAGGGCGTGGCCTGGTGGCAGGGCCACGTCGAGGGGCTCCCTGAGCAGCGGGACGGTCTCCACCGATCCTTGGTCGGCCGGTCGGACGCCGTCCGACCGGTGCCCGACGACCACGTCGTGGTCCGCCGCGAGCGGTGCGAAGTCTCCCTCGCTGACGTCCACGTCGACCAGGGTCAACGCGATGCCCGGGTGCGCCTGCATCCGGGTGAGCACGCCGGGCAGCAGCAGTTCCGCCGCCGACGGGAAGATCGCCAGCGACACCGGTCCGGTCGTCCCGCCCAGGTGCTCCTGCCAGGCGGCGTCCACCCGCGCGATGGCGGTGGCGACCCCGGACGCCAGGCCGGCGAGCACCTCGCCGTGCGGGGTCAGCCGGACCCCGCGGCCGACGCGTTCGACCAGCGGGACCCCGACCTGCCGTTGCAGGGTATGCAGCTGCTGGGAGACGGCGCTCGGTGTGCGGTGGGTGGCCTCGGCGACGGCGGTGACACTCCCCCGCTCGGCGAGCTCCCGCAGGACCGCCAGCAGCTGCACGTCGAAGTCGACCATGCAGGGACCCTACATCGTGGTTCGCGAAGGTTTCGATGGACCTACAACGTCGTGCCCGGGACGATGAGGAGCATGACCGCCCGAGACCGTCTCCTCGCCGTCGTCGTCGCCGTGGTCTGGGGACTGAACTTCCCCGCGACGGCACTCGCGCTCGAGCACTTCCCGCCGTTCCTGCTCGCAGCGCTGCGGTTCGCGATCCTGGCGGTCCCGACGCTGCTGTTCGTGCCGCGGCCCCGGATCCCGTTCGGGCGGCTGCTGCTCGTCGGCCTGGGGCTCGGGGTGCTGCAGTTCTCGTTCCTGTACCTCAGCATGGCGTCCGGCATGCCGTCGGGGCTCGCCTCGCTGGTGCTGCAGGCCTCCGCGCCGTTCACGGTGGTGCTGGCCGGGGTGTTCCTGCGCGAGCGGCTGACCGGACGGCAGGTCGTCGGGGTCACCGTCGCCGTGGCCGCCCTCGCCGCGATCGCCCTGCACCGCTCGCAGACCGCCGCGCTGCTGCCGGTCGTGCTCGCACTGTGCGGTGCGCTCGGGTGGGCGATCGGCAACGTCGCGACCCGACGAGCGGGAGCCGCGAACCCGCTGCACCTGACCCTGTGGTGGTCCGTCGTGCCACCGGTCCCGATGGTTGTGCTGTCGCTCGTGGTCGAGGGGCCGGACCGCATCGGCACCGCACTCGGTTCGGCGTTCACGGCGGCCGCGCTGCCCGCCGACCTGGGCCTGTTGTACATCGTGGTCGTCGCCACCCTGGTGGGCTACGGCATCTGGTCACGGCTGCTAGCGGCCTACCCGTCGAGCACGGTCGCACCGTTCTCGATGCTCGTGCCGGTGGTCGGGGTGCTCGCGTCGTGGGCGGCCTTCGGCGAGGTGCCCGACCTGGTCGAGGTGCTCGCCGGCGCGGTCGTCGTGGCCGCCGTGCTGTGGTCGTCGCGCCCGGCCCGCGGGCCACGGCCGGGAGCGTACCCGGCGCCAGCCGCGGCCCCGGCACCGGCCCCGGCACCGGCCCCGGCCCCGATCGACGGGGTCCCGGTTACGGTGCTCAGCCCCGGTGCTGGCGACGCTCCGCGATGATCCCGGCGAGCGCCCCACGCAGGTGCGGGTAGCGGAACTCGTAGCCGGCCTCGGTCAGCCGGGTCGGCACCACCCACCGGCTCTTCAGCACGAGTTCGGTCTCGGTGCGGATCACGAACGACCCGAGCTCGAGCATCCACCGGAACGTCGGCACCCCGAACCGGCGCCCGACGGCGTCGCGGATGGTCGCCATGACGGTTCGGTTGTCGGACGGGTTCGGGCTCGACACGTTCACCGGCCCCTCGATCTCCGGGTGGTCGCGGAGGAACCGGATCGACCCGAGGACGTCGGCGATGTGCACCCAGCTGAACCGCTGCCGACCGTGGGTGGGCCGGTGGTGGTGGTAGGTGCCGGCGCGGAGCCGGGATCGGGTCGGCACCCACGGCCCGTCGTACTGCGGCCCACCGAGGCCGGCCTGGGCGAGCCGGAGGAGCGGCAGCAGGGCGCTGCCGTCGCCGAACACGATCGCCATCCGGAGTGCCACACGACGGGTGCCGGGCAGGTCGGCGCCGAAGAAGGCGTCCTCCCACGCGCGCGCCACCGAGACCGAGAACCCCTCGCCGATCTCCCCCGTCGCTTCGTCCTGCGGGCGGTCGTCGGCGTGCCGGTAGATCGTCGCGGTCGAGGCGTTCAACCACAGCGGCGTCGGGTGCTCGGACGTCCGGATGGCCTCGGCGAGCTCGAGCGTGGTGTCCACCCGCGAGCGCATGATCTCGGCGCGGTTGCGTCGGCCGTACCGGCAGTTGACGCTCTTGCCCGCCATGTTCACGACGATGGCGGCGCCGTCGACGAGTTCCCGGATGCGCATGGTGTTGCCCCACACGGCGTCGCCGGTCCGCCCGATCGTGACGACCTGGTAGCCCTCTTCCGTGAAGGCGTCCCGCAGGTACTGCCCCACGAAGCCGCTCGCTCCCGCGATCACGACGCGGCCCTTCTGGTCGCTCATCTCATCCCCGTTCTGTGTCCGGCGCGATCTCGTACCGGAACGCCCCCTCGTACCGGTACAGCGTGCCGACCACCGGTGCCGCGAGCACCAGGGACACGCGCTGCAGGTCGGCTTCGTCATCGAATCGTTCCACGAGCGTCACACGCGTGGGGACCAGGCGCAGCGCGACCGGCTCACGGTTCGATCCTGGCATGTCGTCGGTGCGGATCCCTACGATGTCGCACATGGGACACGACCACGGGCACGGCGTCGGGCACGCCTCGGAGCGCGCCCTGCTCATCGCGTTCTGCATCTCGGCGGGCATCCTGCTGGCCGAGGTCGTCGGCGCCGTGGTCACCGGTTCGCTCGCGCTGCTCGTCGACGCCGGGCACATGGTCGTCGACACCGGCGGACTCGGCATCGGGCTCGTCGCGACGCGGCTCGCCCGCCGGTCGCCGACCGCGCAGCGCACCTGGGGCTTCCAGCGGGCCGAGGTCCTCGGGGCCACCGCACAGGCCGCCATCCTGCTCGCCGTCGGGGTCTACGTGATCATCTCGGCGGCCCAGCGGCTCGTCGTGCCGGAGGAGATCCACTCCGGGCCGCTGCTCGTGTTCGGCATCGTCGGCCTCGTCGGCAACCTGGTGGCCTACGCGGTGCTGCTGCGGGCATCGGGCGAGGGGTTCACCTCGCGGGCCGCCCGGCTCGAGGTCCTCAACGACACACTCGGGTCGGTCGCCGTCATCATCGCGGCGATCGTGCTCATGCTGACCGGGTGGGAGCGGGCGGACTCCGTCGCCGCGATCCTGATCGGTCTGCTCATCCTGCCGCGAGCGATCCGGCTGCTGCGTGAGACCGCGAACGTGCTGCTCGAGTCGACGCCGCCGGGGCTCGACCTCGACGACGTGCGCGGCCACATCCTCGAGCTCGACCACGTCATCGCGGTGCACGACCTGCACGCGACGCTCGTGGCGACCGGGGTACCGAACCTGACCGCGCACGTGGTCGTGGACGACCACTGCTTCTCGACAGCGCACGCCCCTGCGATCCTCGACGAGCTGCAGCGGTGTGTGGCGGAGCACTTCGACGTGCCGGTGGAGCACTCGACCTTCCAGTTGGAGCCGGTGTCGCACCGGCGGCACGAGTACGAGGTGCACGCGTAGGGTCCCGCGCTCGGGCGTGCGGGCGTCAGCGCCCCGGTTCCGCGACGATCCACCAGGTGATCGACGCGTGGTCTGTCGCAGAACGGGTGTCCGCGGGTGCCGGGTCAGCAGTCGTCGGTGCGCGTGGGGTACGCCGTGATCACCCGGTCGGTGGTGGCCGAGACGATCACCTTCACCCACGGCTCGTCGTCGGGGCGCGAACCGTCGTCGAACCGGACGGGTGCGGCGTAGCAGACCTTGCCGTCGCCGACGTCGAGCGGGAACCCGGGGCGGGGGTCCTCGAGCGCGGTCTGCACCGCCGTGAGCATGGCGTCGTCCCAGTCGCGCGAGCCGTGCCCGGTGACGACGTCGCGCCAGTCAGCGGTGTGGCGCACCCGGATGTGCTCGTACCCCTGGGCCGCGGTGCCGCACTGCAGGGTGACGCGGCCCAGGGCCTGGGTCTCGTACTGCGCGACCGCGGCCTGGGTAGTGCTGTCGCACCGCGCCAGGGCGGCGGACCCGGGCAGGTCCGGCCCCATGCGGGTGATCGTGACGGTGCCGTCGCCGGTGGCGGTCGACGCGTCGCTCGGCGTCCGCGCGGCCGAGCCGACGTCGATGGTCGGGTCGTCCGCGCCCTGCCGTGCCGTCAGGAACAGCCCGCCGGCGAGGAGACCCGCGGCCACCACGGCCGCGATCCCCGTGATCACGGGACGGTTGCGGTTCTGGGGCACGCGCCCAGTATGCCGGAGGTGGGTCGCGCCTCCAGGCCGGATCACGGAGGACGGAACCCGGTTCCGGGTGCGGGAGGCGGACGCCAAGCCCGCCCGCCGTCAGGCGCGCGCGGCCAGCCGGGTGCCGGCGACGAGGGCCAGGACGGCGACGAGCACCACGTACCCGATCAGGACGGGCAGCGTCGGGATCACCAGCAGCGCTGCCCCGACGGCCACGACCGGCACGGTGAGCCCGGCGTAGGCGATGAGGAACGTGGCTGCGAGCACGCCACCCCGACGCTCCGGTCCGACGAGTGCTGCGGCACTGCCGATCGCGGCACGGAACAGCAGGCCGACGCCGGCACCCGCGACGACCCCGCCGCCGATGAACCCGGCGACCTGCAGCAGCACCGCGGCGACGGCCAGGACGACCAGCCCGACGACCAGCAGCACCATGCCGAGCCGGATCTGCGCCCGCTGCGACAGTCGGGCGAAGACGATCTGCGACAACGCGCTCGCGGCGAAGACCCCGAAGGTCGTGGCGCCGGCGGCCAGGCGGTCGGTGACGTGGAAGGTGGTACCGAGGAAGCTCGGCGCGACCGAGGTGAAGAGCCCCTGCACGGCGAGTGCGGCGAAGGCGGCTGCCCCGGCGGCCCAGAACGCGGCACCCTGCCCCTCCGGCGCCTGCATGCGCTGCGGGCGGTAGGCCACGGGCTGCTCGGGACGGTCGACCGTCTCCGGTGCGGCCAGCACGAGCACGAACGCGACGGCCAGCGCGATCACGAACACCACGTACGGGACCATGAGCGGCTGCCCGACGAACTCGGCGAGTGCTCCGCCGACCAGGGCGCCGAGCGACAGGCCACCGAGGTTCACCGCCCCGGCAGCGACGCTCGCGCCCTTCGCGGAGTCGCTCGACCCGGTGGCACGGACCCGGAGCTCACCGAGGTGTGCCGTCGCGGTCGCCGTCAGCGTCCCGACGCCGAGGCCGGTCACGAGCCGGGCGACGATGAGGCCGGTGACGTCGTTCCAGAGCAGGAACAGCACGGCGGCGACGAGTTCGAGGGCGATCGACACCAGGATGAGCGGACGGCGTCCGTGCACGTCGCTGAGGTGTCCCGCCAGGTACAGCGACCCGACGACCCCGACCCCGTACGCCGCGAAGATGACCGTCGTGGTGAAGGTCGGGAAGCCGTCGCGGGCCTGGTAGATGACGTACAGGGGTGCGGGGACGGTCGCGAAGGCCATCACCGCGAGGAACGCGAAGGCGACGACCCAGAAGCCGAAACCGTGGCGCCGACGGGTGTGGACACGGCGTCCGCGCGGGGCGACGACACGGTCGCTCGCGGATGCGGGAGCGGCGGTGGTGGCGGGGACGGTGCCCGTCGGGGTGTCGGTGACGGTTGACATGCTCCGATGATCGCGCTCGCGGTGCATCGAGTCCAACGGATGCGCTTGATGTGCACGATCGATCTGTTCGATACTCGGACGATGGAGACCCGACTGCTCGAACAGTTCGTCACCGTCGCCGCCGAGGGCAGCGTCACCCGGGCGGCGGAACGGCTCTGGGCCGCGCAGTCCACGGTGTCCGCGGGCATCGCCTCGCTCGAGCGCAGCTTCGGCGTGCGGCTCTTCGACCGCACCGGCCGACAGCTCGTGCTGACCCCCGCCGGCGAGGACCTGCTCCCCCATGCCCGCGCGGTGCTCGAGTCCCTCGACCGGATGCGTGACCTGGCCACCGCCGACGACGCCGACCTGCGGGGTCGGGTGCGGCTCGGCATCTTCACGAGCATGGACATCGTCGACCTCACGGGCGTGCTGCAGCGGTTCCGGCGGCAGCACCCGCTCGTCGCCGTGGAGCTGATGACCTCGCCGTCGGGGACGACCGGCCTCGTGCAGGACCTGGTCGCCGGGCGGCTCGACATCGCCTACACGGGCCTGCCCACCGTGCCCGCCGGCGTCGTCGTGGAGCCGTTGCGGGAGATGCCGTTCCGGGTGTTCACCGCGGCGGACCACCCGCTCGCCGGCCGGTCGTCGGTGTCGCTCGCCGAACTCGCCGACGAACCGTTCATCGACACGGCGCACGGGTTCGGCAACCGGATCATCCTCGACGGGGCACTCGAGCGGCTCGGGATCCGTCGGCGCATCGTCGCGGAGATGAACGACATGCCCGCCGTGATCCGGTTCGCCTCGGCCGGGCTCGGAGTCGGGGTCGTGCCGGACTCGGGGGTGCGGTACGACGGTGCGGTGCTCGACCTGGAGGACGAGGTCGACCCGCTCCGCATCGGTCTGGCGGTCCGGACGTCCCCGGAGCCGAGCCGCGCGGTCCGGACGCTGGCGCGCGACATCGTTGCGGCGCGGGTGGGGTGACGCGGGGCGGTGGGTTCGGCCCCACCGACGGACTGGAGGCACGGGTCGGGTCCGCCACGTGCCTCCAGTCCGTCAGTCCCCCCAGAACGTCGCGATGAGGGCGGGCAGGAGCCCGTCGGTCGGGACGTTGGTCTGTTCGATGGTGATCCAGGTGTCACCGCGGGCGAAGTACGTGTAGGCCTTCTCGACGCCGTACGGCTCGACGATCCCGCGGGACTGGCAGAAGGTTCCGCCGTCACGCTCCGTGCAGGTCCCGCCGCCGTCGTACGCGGGGAACTCCTCGATCTCCCGCTGGATGGTCGCCTCGGTGGCGGTCCCGGCCCGGACCTCGATCCCGGACACGTCCGCGCGCGGGTCACGCCACGAGCAGGAGACCTTCGACTGGGTGCCCTCCGGGTCCTGACCATCCGGCACTCGATCGGTACCCGACGGTGGGTCGGCCTGCGTCAGCGGGGTGTCACCGAAGAAGCGGTCGTAGTCCTCGGCGGGGACGAGCGCGCGACAGTCCGTGGGGATCGTCGCCGCGACGGGGGTCGGTGTCGACGTCGGGGTGGGCTTCGGCACCGGGGCACCCGTGATCGGGGCGGAGCTCGGCGTCGTGGAGGACGGCGCAGGCTCGGGCTGCCGGGTCTGGGTGGGAGCGGCGACCGGGTCGGCGTTCTGCTGCGACAGGGTCAGGGCGACGGCGCCGGTGGCGGTGCCGACGGCGAGCAGCGCGACGACACCGATGACTATCCCGGACCGGCCACGACGACGCTTCGGGAGCGGGGTGGCACGTTCGAGGACGTTCTGCTTCATCGAGACGAGCATGCGCTGCAGGTCGTCTCCCTGCGGAGGCTCAGTGTTCATCGTGCATCACCACCTTCTTGAGTCGTCGACGGTTGCGGGACACCCGCTGGGTGACCGCGCCGACCGTGAGTCCGAGGAGTTCGGCGGCCTCGGCGTACGAGTGCCCCTCGAGCAGGCAGAGCTCGCAGATGCGGCGGTCGAGGTCCGGGAGCGCGGCGATCTCGGCGCGGACCCAGCGCAGGGTCTCGCGGGCCTCGTCGTGGTCGGCGGGCGAGGCGAGGTGCTCCGGGAGCTCGTCCGTGCGGCGCCGGGCCTGCTTGCGCCCGGTGTTGAAGGCGTGGTTGCGGCACACGACGAGCAGCCACGGCAGCACCGTGTCCGCCGGCAGCTCGAGGGTCGCGGCGCGCTGCCAGAGCGTCAGGAACGCGTCCTGCACGATCTCCTCGACGTCGGACCGGTCGTCGACCAGCGCCCACGCGTAGCGGGTGAGGGTGGCGGCGTACCGGTCGAACGCCCGGGCGAGCGCGCCGGTGTCTCCCTGTGCCATCGCACGGACGAGTCCTTCGTCCGTGTCGGTGCCGGTCGTCACATCCACATCCCACCCCCTTCACTCAGAGGTGTCGGCAGGACAGGCGATCCTGACAGGACCGTTCCGGATTCGTGACCTCGGGCGTGTCCGCCCAGGACTGGGGGTCAGCCGTCAGCCGTCAGCCGTCAGCGGCGGGACTCAGTGGAAGTCGTCGCCGTCGCCCTCGGCCGGCGTCTTGTGTCCGCCGAGCATGTCGTTGTCGTCCTGGTCACTCGACGAGGCGAGCTGCAGCATCGCGAGCACGACGACCACCACGATGAACGCGACGCCGAGGAAGATCACGGCCAGCTGCAGTTCCCGCGTCGAGAACAGCACGACGAGCCCGGTGAACACCGCGATGATCGCGGAGATCCCGAGGAGCTCGACCGGGCGCAGACGGTCACGTCGGCTGGGGGTGGTCATGCGTGTGGTGCTCCGTCCGGGGCGACGGCCGGCGTGGCCGTGCCCCACTTGTGCGAGAGGCCGGCGATCACGTGGAAGACGGCCGTGATGGCGAGGTACGCACCGAGCAGGCCGACGAGCACGATCGAGGCGTCGAGGGTGCCGGTGACCTTCTCCACGCCACCGAGCTGCTGGGAGTAGTCCGGCGGGGTGACGAGGAAGGCGACCGCGAGCAGCAGCGTGAGGCCGCCGATCGTGGTCCAGTCGCGGGCGAAGGGCGAACGCCGCCGGGCCCGGAGCCCCTGCGACAGCTCGAGGGCTCCGGTCAGCACCGCGAACGCGACGATGACCGTGATGAAGGCCGGCAGCCCGAAGCCGTTGCACGCGATCGCGGCGACGGCGGCGAGCAGGGTGATGACGGCCTGCAGCAGGGTCGTGCGACGCGAACGACCGTCGAGGGGCAGTCGGGAGATCCCGGCGAACAGGAGCACGAGGCCCTCGACCAGGGCGAAGCCGCCGAAGAGCAGCAGGCCGTAGCCCGCGGCGTGGTTGGTCGAGAAGGTGATCACCATCGCGACGATCGCAGCGGGGACCGCTCGGAGGATCGGGATCGGCCAGTACCGCGCGCGCTGGGTCGCTTCTTCCACGGTGGTGGCGTCGTCCACGGTGTCGGACACGAGACCTCTTTCGGGCATGCGGATCGTGGATCCGATCCTACCGCCGGTGTGGTGAGCGCCCGACCGGAGCGGACTCGACCCCCTGTGGACGTCCACACCCCCCTGCACGGGGACGACACCGTCCTGCGGTGCCGTCCCCGTGGTGTCAGGGCTGCTGCGGGTCGTCGTCCGGGGCGCCCAGCCGGACACGACGTCGGGCGAGCCACCAGCACACGGAGCCCACCGCGGCGGCCACTGCGGCGAGCGCCGCGGCGAGGCCGAGTCCTTCGGCGCCCGTGTAGGCGAGGGCTCCGACGGGGGCACCCGGACCACGACCGGCCGCGGGGTCACCGGCGCCGCTGTCCCCGTCGTCGCGACCGTCCGGCGCGGGGCCGTCACCACCGGCGTCACCGTCCCCGTCGTCCGTGGCGGGGCCGGTCGTCGGCACCGGACCGGTGGTGGGCGAAGGGCTCGGCTCCGGCGCCTCGTCGTCCGGGCCGACGACGATCGCGACGCCGGTGGACGGGTCACCACCGTCCGGGTCGGTCGGCGACGTCGCGGTGGCCACGTTCACGACGTCGGAGCCGTCGCCCCGGTACGCGGGATCGAGCGCGGCACGGATCCGGAAGTCCAGGGTCTCGCCCACGTCCAGCGACACGTCGGAGCTGCAGGTCACCCGCTGGCCCTCGGCGGTGCACCCGTCGTCGGAGCCCACGAACCGCATCGCCTCGGGCAGGTCGTCGACCGCACCGACCTGCTGCGCCACCGACGGGCCCCGGTTCCGGGCGGTGACGAGGTACTCGACCTCGTCGCCGGGCTGGACGGTCGACGGCGACACCGACTTGTCGGTCTCGACGTGTGCCGCGACGACCGGTGCCGTCGCCGTCGTGCTCGCTCGCGAGGTGTTGTCGGCCTCGTTCGTGTCGGACAACGAGGTCGGCGGGGCGATCGTCGCCACGCTCTCCAGTGTTCCGGACGTGCCCTCGGCCACCCGGCCCTCGACCGTGACGACGGCCGAACCCCCTCGGGGCAGGGACAGGTCGGTCGCGACGTCCCCGGTGCCCGACCCGGTTGCGCAGGCGGAACCCTCGGCGGCGGTGCAGGTCCAGGTGACGTCCTCGACGCCGTCGGGCACGTCGACCTGCAGTGGGCTCGGGTCGGCGGCGTTCGGGCCGGGGTTGCGCGCCGTCACGGTGTAGCGGAGCGACTCACCGGCCGTCACGGTCGTGGGCAGGTCGTGCTCGACGGACAGGTCGGCGGGCTTCCAGACCCGGAGCGCGTCGACCTCGTGCTTGTCGACGTGGCTGCCCGTGGCCCCCGCGAACCCCAGGCGCAGCGTGCTGGGCAACGGAGCCTGGCCGTCGCCGTGCAGCGGGACCGAGTCGAGGACGGTGCGCATGGTCGAGCCGGCCTGCAGCCGGACCGTGACGGAGAGCCCGCCGTCGTCGTCGGGCAGCAGGGTGATGCGGACCGTGCGGGGCGTCGAGCCGGAGGTCACCGTGCCACCGGGAGCGGTCGCACCGGCGACGTACCGGTACCCCTCTGTCCCGTTGCCCGAGCCGCGGACCACGACGTGGTCGGGCTGCGCTCCCGGACCGGAGCCGTTGATGCGCGACGAGAAGTTGCCGTAGTGGTCGATCGCGACGGCAGCGAAGCCCCCGGGCACGCCGGGCAGGTCGCACTGCCGCCCGCCGCCCTCGGTCGCTTCCTTGCGGCAGGCGTACCCGAGGCCGGCACCGAAGGACCCGACGCCCTGTGCTGCGGCCCCGTCGGCCAGGTACAGCAGCAGCCCGTCGGCCCCGGGGTCGTCCTTCGCGGTGTACATGGCGTAGGTGAACTCGATCTCGAGTCCGGTGTCGGACGGGAACGTGTCGTTCGTCGACCACGCTCCCGCCTGGTTCAGGACGTCGTCGGTGAGCCGCAGCCGCCCGCCGGACACCGCGGCGTCACCGTGCAGGGCGCCGCCGGACGCGCTGGAGAACTGGTTGACGTACGGGAAGTCGAGGGCCGCGGCGCTCGACCCGGACGGCAGGACGGCGGGCGCCGCGAGCACGCCGAGCGCGGTCACCGTGGCGCAGGCCGCGGCGACACGGCGGACGACCCGCGAGCGGAGCGACCGGAACGACCGGCGCGACCGGCGATCAGGGGCAGGAGCTGGAGCAGGAGCACTGGGATCTGTCATGCCCCGATGCTCGCGACCGGGACGTCACCCCCGGGCGGCGGCGGGATGATCTGTGGAACGCCCCCACGGGCCTCCGGGCTGTGGAGGAAGAACGGCGCAACCGGACCGCTCAGGCCAGCCACACCGTCGTCTCACCCGGCAGCAGTCCCGGCGCGACCCCGTCGAGCGGCCCGGACGCGGCGACGACCGTGCCGTCGGGCAGGGGCACCGGGGCCGTGCCGAAGTTCGTCACCGACCGCCACCCGTCGTTCCGTGCGAACGCGACGACCTCGGAGCCGGACTCCAGCCACGTCAGGGCCTCCCCCTGCTGCAGGCGACGGCGGGCGGCGAGCGCCTCGCGGTACAGCGACAGGGTGGACTCGGGGTCGCCGTCCTCGGCCTCGACCGAGGACTCCCCGAAGTCCTGCGGCTGCGGCAGGTGCGGCGCGGCGTCCCCGAAGCCGAACGACGGCCCGGAACGCGCCCACGGGATCGGCACCCGGCAGCCGTCGCGGCCCTTCACGGTGTGCCCGGTGCGGAGCCACTTCGGGTCCTGCAGCAGGTCGCGCGGGATCGCGGCGGCCTCGTGCAACCCGAGTTCCTCGCCCTGGTAGACGTACGACGACCCGGGCAGCGCGAGCATCAGCATGGTGGCCGCTCGTGCCCGGCGGAGCCCCCGTGCGCGGTCGAGCTCCGGCGTCGTGCCGTCGGTCATGAGCCAGGCATCGGTGTCCGTGCCGTCCGGCAGGCCGTAGCGGGTGGGGTGCCGCACGACGTCGTGGTTCGAGAGCACCCAGGTGCTCGAGGCGCCGGACTGCTCCGAGGCGGCCAGGTTCCGCTCGATGATCCGACGGAACGCATCGGGCTCGAACGGGGCCTCGAGCAGGTCGAAGTTGAAGGCCTGCCCGAGCTCGGTCGGCCGGGCGTACAGGACGCGACGGGGTGCCGGAGCCCAGGCCTCGGCGACCGCGGCGCGGGGCGGGTCGTACTCGTCGAGCACCCGACGCCACGTGGCGAAGATCTCGTGCACCTCGTCACGGTCGTACAGCGGGTCGGAGCCGTCGAGCGGCAGGTCCTGCTCGTCCGACGGCCGGTACGGGGTCGACAGGTCCTTCGCCAGCCCGTGCGCAACGTCCACGCGGAACCCGTCGACACCGCGGTCGGACCAGAAGCGCAGGGTGTCCTCGAAGTCGGCACGGACCTCGGGGTTCGACCAGTCCAGGTCCGGCTGCTCGGGGGCGAACAGGTGCAGGTACCACTGCCCGTCGGGCACCCGGGTCCAGGCGCTGCCGCCGAAGTTCGACACCCAGTCGCTCGGCGGCAGTTCGCCGGAGGTACCGGACCCTTCGCGGAACACGTACCGCGCCCGCTCGGGCGACCCCGGCGCGGACGCCAACGCGGCCCGGAACCACTCGTGCTGGTCCGAGGTGTGGTTCGGGACGATGTCGACGATGACCTTCAGGTCGTGCTCGTGGGCGGCCCGGAGCAGCGCGTCGAGGTCCTCGAGGGACCCGAGCTTCGGGTCGACGGCCCGGTAGTCGGCGACGTCGTAGCCCCCGTCGGCCAGGGGCGACGGGAAGAACGGGGAGAGCCACAGCGCGTCGACGCCGAGCGATGCCAGGTACGGCACCCGGCTCGTGATGCCCGCGACGTCACCGAGTCCGTCGCCGTCCGTGTCGGCGAAGCTGCGTGGGTAGACCTGGTACACGACGGCGTCGCGCCACCAGGTCGGGTCGGTGGTTCGTGGCGTGCTGGCCGGGGTCCGAAGCGTGGTCACGACGCCACCGTACTCAGCGGACCGGGAATAGCGCCCCCTACGATCGCATTGGTTGTTGCTGACACCTTTCCGTCCAGCAACAGCATCCCGCAACAGAAGGAGCTCCATGACGAACGTCCTCGTCCTCGTCGGCAGCCTGCGCGCCGACTCCATCAACCGCAAGCTCGCCGAGGCCGCCGCGCACCACGCGCCGGAGGGCATCGAGCTGCACACCTTCGACGGCATCGTCGACCTGCCGTTCTACAACGAGGACATCGACGGTGACACCCCGCCCGCCCCGGCAGTCGCCTTCCGCGACGCGATCGCCGCCTCGGACGCCGTCCTGCTCGTCACCCCCGAGTACAACGGCACCATCCCCGCCGTGCTGAAGAACGCCCTCGACTGGGCATCGCGTCCGTTCGGCGCCTCGCCGCTGTCCGGCAAGCCGCTCGCCGCCATCGGTTCGGCGTTCGGCCAGTACGGCGGCGTCTGGGCCCACGACGACGCCCGCAAGGTCGCCGGCATCGCCGGCGCGAAGGTCCTGGAGGACGTCAAGGTCGCCATCCCGCAGTCGGTCGTCCGTTTCGCCGAGACCCACCCGCGCGAGGACGCCGAGGTCACGACGCTCGTGCAGGGCGCGCTCACCGCGCTCGCCGAGGCCGCGGCCGGCACGGACGAGTCCGCAGCCGCGTAACGCGACGAACCACCGGACAGGAGGCCCGTGGCGACCCCGCCACGGGCCTCCTGTCCGTCCGGTGCGGACGCACCGGTCGTGGCGGAACCCGGGAGTCCGCTAGACGACCGAGATACGAGACGGGTTACCCTGAACGCCATGTCCACGCAGGAGATCACCGAGGCGTCCGGGTACTGGTTCCCGGACGACGACGCGACCCAGCGCGGGGTCGCCGTGCTGAACGCCCTGCGCCGGTACCGGTCCGCCGAGACCGCCATGCGCCGCCGGACCCGTGACTCGATGGGCATGGGTGAGACCGACCTGCTCGCCGTACGGTTCCTGCTGCAGGCGCAGCGCTCCGGCACGTCCGTGAGCCCCAAGGACCTCGCGGCGTACCTCAAGATCTCGTCCGCGTCGACGACGATCCTGATCGACCGCCTGGTGAAGTCGAACCACGTCCGCCGCGATCCGCACCCCACCGACCGCCGGGCCCTCGTCATCACGCCGACGACCGAGACCGACGACGAGGTCCGCGCCACGCTCGGCGTGATGCACCGCCGGATGATGTCGATCGCCGAGGGACTCCCCGCGTCCGAGGCCCGGGTCGTCGCCGGTTTCCTGGAGCAGATGCGCCAGGCGGTCGACCAGGTCGACCCCGCGCCGTCGCACTGAGCACCGTCGCGCCGAGGCCTCCGACTGTCGTCGGGGGACGCTGCCTCCGAGCGCACTGAGAACGTGCACTGCGGCACCGCGTAGACCGGAACGGTCACACCGACGCGAAAGGAGCCACAACCATGCACGCTTCGGACAAGATGGCCAAGAACCTCCAGGCGGTCCTCGTGGACCTCATCGACCTGCACCTGCAGGGCAAGCAGGCCCACTGGAACATCCTGGGCACCAACTTCCGCGACCTCCACCTGCAGCTCGACGAGATCGTCGACGCCGCTCGCGAGTTCGCCGACGACACCGCCGAGCGCATGCGCGCGCTGTACCTCGTGCCGGACGGCCGCTCGGCGACCGTCTCCGCGGGCAGCCACCTCGACGCGTTCCCCTCGGGCGAGATCACCACGCACGACGCCATCGACCAGGTCACGCTCCGGCTGTACCAGGCGACCGGCACCATGCGCGACGTCCACGACGAGGTCGACGAGGAAGACCCGACGACCGCGGACCTGCTCCACGGCTTCATCGAGCGCCTCGAGCAGCTCGCCTGGATGGTCTCCGCCGAGAACCGCGCGCCCAGCACCCCGCTGGCGTCCGCCACCACGCCCGCCGTCGCCGACGCGTCGGCGCACGCGTAGGGGCCCGGGTGGACCTCGGTATCCAGGGCAAGACCGCACTCGTCTTCGGCGGTGACTCCGGCATCGGCTGGAACACGGCGCGCATCCTGCTGGCAGAGGGTGCGACCGTGGTCGTCACCGACATCGACCAGAGCCGTCTCGACACCAGTGCGGACCAGCTCGAGGCTCCCCTCGGCAAGCTGCACGCGTTCGCGGCCGACGTCCGGAGCGCCGAGAGCCTCGCCGCCCTGCACGACAAGGTGCGTGACGCCGTCGGCGAGATCGACATCCTGGTGCAGTCCTCGGGCGTCACCGGCGCCCAGGGCATGTTCCACGAGATCGACGAGGCCGGCTGGGCGGAGACGATCGACATCGACCTGATGGGGCCGGTGCGGATCACCCGCGAGTTCATCGGCGACCTGCGACAGGGCGGCTGGGGACGCATCGTCTACCTGGTGTCCGAGGACGCCTCGCAACCGTACGACGACGAACTGCCCTACTGCGCTGCCAAGGCCGGGGTGCTCTCGTTCGCCAAGGGGCTCTCGCGCTCCTACGCCTCCGAGGGCCTGCTGGTGAACACGGTCTCGCCCGCGTTCATCCACACGCCCATGACCGACGCGATGATGGACAAGCGGGCCAAGCAGCGCGGCACATCGTTCGACGAGGCCATCGGCAGCTTCCTCGACGAGGAGCGGCCGTACATGGAGCTCAAGCGGCGCGGTGAGCCGGAAGAGGTCGCCAACGTCGTGGCCTTCCTGTGCTCCGACCTGGCCAGCTTCGTGAACGGCGCCAACTACCGGGTCGACTCCGGCTCGGTCGCGACGATCTGATCGTGGCACCACAGCACAACCAGGAGGCGTCATGACCGACTTCCGCTACCTCATCGTCGGCGGCGGGATGGTCGCCGACGCGGCCGCCCGCGGCATCCGCGAGCTCGACACCGACGGGTCGATCGGGATCCTCAGCGAGGACGTCGACCGCCCCTACGCCCGGCCCGCGCTCTCGAAGAAGCTCTGGACCGACCCGGACTTCAGCTGGGACGACAAGGTCGACCTGCACACCGAGGAGACCGGGGCGCAGTTCGTCCTGGGCACCGCGGTGACGGCGATCGACCGTGCCGCGAAGACCGTCACGACGGCCGACGGTGCGACCCACGGCTACGAGCGGCTCCTGCTCGCGACCGGTGGGAAGCCCCGCGGGCTGCCGGGGCTGTCCCCGTCGGCACGCGTGCTCGACTACCGCAGCGCGTCGGACTACCGCCGCCTGCGCGAGCTCGCCGACGCCGGAGCGCACGTCGCCGTCGTCGGTGGCGGCTACATCGGGCAGGAGATCACCGCGGGCATCGTGCAGAACGGCGCACGCGTCACGCTGGTCGACCCGGACGAGATCGTCGGCGGACGGATGTTCCCCGACGACCTGGCACGGGCGTTCCAGCAGCGCTTCGTCGACCACGGCGTCGAGCTCCGCACCGGCCGCCGGGTGTCCGAGGGCGCCGAGACGGCCGACGGTGTGCGACTGACGCTCGACGACGGTTCCGTGGTCGAGGCCGACGCGGTCGTCGCCGGGCTCGGCATCGAGCCCGCGACGCAGCTCGCCGCCGACGCCGGACTCACCGTCCGCGACGGCATCGTGGTGTCCTCGACGCTGCTCACCGACGACGACTCCGTGTTCGCTGCCGGTGACGTCGCCGAGTACCCGGACCGGATCCTCGGCACACGCCGGGTGGAGCACGTCGACAACGCCCAGCAGCAGGGTCGACAGGCCGGCCGCAACCTGGCCGACGCCGACGAGACCTACGACCACACGCCGATGTTCTACTCCGACGTCTTCGACATGGGGTACGAGGCCGTGGGGCAGGTCAGCGCGAAGCTCCGCACGGTCGAGGACTGGCAGGACCCCACCGTGACCGGCGTCGTCTACTACCTGGACGACGACGACACGGTCCGGGGTGTGCTGCTCTGGAACGTGTGGGACAAGACCGACGAAGCCCGCAAGGTGCTCGCCGAGGCGAATTCGCTGACGCCCGACATGCTGCCGGGCCGCATCACGGCCTGATCGCTCGCCCGTCGCGGTGGTCGCGACGCCCTGGAGGCCCGGTGCCGGTCCGTCGGACCGGCACCGGGCCTCCAGCCGGTCACCCGCACACCGCGGCGCCCGCCGCCTCGACGGGGCTGGCTGCTTCGACGGTGCTGGCTACTTCGACTCCGGCGCGACCTCGTCGACGACCGCCCGGCGGTCCGCCGGGTCGACCGGCAGGTCGTCGCCGTCCGCCATCGCGACGGCGTGCGCGGACTTGGCGGCCTCGAGCGTCTCGTCGTCGTTCCGGGCCATCCCGAACAGCTCGATGAACCGCGACTTGACCAGCAACCAGGCGTCCCCCGGGCTGAGCCGGGCCAGGTCCGACGCCGTCGAGTCGTCACGCACCCGCTGCAGCGAGGACACGCCGCGGTCCGGGATCCGGTGGTCGACGTGCGCCACCGCGAGCCGCGCGACCGCGTCGGCCTGCGCGTGCATCACCGAGTGCGCACCGTCGACGACCTCGCGCAGGACCGCGTACGGGAACACGCGCGCCAGCCGGCGGACCCAGTCGCGCGGCACCATCGCGTCGTGCTCGCCGCGGACGATCAGGGTGCGGGCCTGCACGTGCGCGGCACGCTCCTCGATCGGGAACGCGATCATGCGCGGCAGGACCTTGCGGAACCAGTGCCAGCCGCACAGCGCGTACGCCGTGATGCCGTGCCAGCGGACCGCGGCCGGCTCGTGCAGCGTCGACCGCAGGAACCGGAACGCCGACTGCCGCACCGTGCGCGCCGACGAGTCGACCACGGGGCTGATGAGCACGAGGTCGGAGAGCTCGGGACGGCGAGCGGCGACCTCGGTGACGACCTGGGTGCCCATCGAGTGCCCGATGAGCACCGGGTCCTCGAGCCCGAGGTCGTCGATGACCCGCTCGACCGCGTCGGCGTACCGCTCGATCGAGACCGTCCCACGGAACCGCGGGACGCCCGCGAAGCCCGGCAGGTCGAGCGCGTGCACCGGTCCGTTCTCGTTGAGGTGCGGCGCGAGCCGCTCGTAGTAGGTCGACGCGATGCCGAGACCCGCGACGAGCACGAAGGCCCGCTCGCCCGGCTCACCGATCGAACTCACCCGGACGTAGGTGCCGTCGAGTGCGACCCGGTCGACCTGCACCGTGACGTCGGCGTCCTCGGCCTGGGCGAGCTCCCCGGCCGGGTCCGGACGGGGTGCCTGGCGTTCGTCGTCCACGTGGGTCTCCTCCGGTCGGGCGGTCGCCCAGGATACCCGGCCGCCGTCCGCTCGGGCGGCGACGCCGTGGTCAGCCGCTGAAGGTGTTCGCGGGGAAGCCGTGCACCGTGGTCGGCACCGCGAAGACGGCGCCGGAGGGCGGCGCCTGCTCCAGGTCCTGCTCGGTGAGGTTCTCGCGGGCCGTGCCGACGAACAGCGTCGACATGTCCGGGCCGCCGAACGCCACCGACGTCGGGTTGGCGACGGGGAGCTCCACCGTCTCCAGGTGCGAGCCGTCGGGACCGTAGCGCTCGACGCGGGAACCGCCGTAGATCGCGCTCCAGAAGCAGCCCTCGTCGTCGCGGACCAGGCCGTCGTGCGCGTGGCCGACGATCAACGGCTCGAGTTCGCCGAGCTCGCCGTCCGGGCCGTACGACCCCCGGAAGACCGTCGAGGCGCTGGTGTCGGTGACGTACATGGTGCTGCCGTCCTCCGACCACTCCATGCCGTTCGTCACGCCGAAGCCGCCGCGGAGCAGCCGGACGGTGCCGTCGGGCTCGACCGAGTAGAGCGCGGCGTCGGGTTCGCCGGTGGTCACGTTCATGCTGCCGACCAGGAACCGGCCGAACGGGTCGCACTTGCCCTCGTTGAACCGGTTGCCCGAGGTGCTGTGCGTGACGCGGGCGATCCCACGCTCCACGGCCCCCTGCTCGTCCGTCACGACGACGGCGTCGCCGAGGGCCGCGACGAACCCGCCGGAGGCGCGGGGCTGGAAGCTCGCCAGCGGGGGCGGCAGCGGCACGCTCGACCGGACGGTGCCGTCGGCCCCGGCGGTGTTGAGGGTGCCGAGGGTGATGTCGGTCCACCGGAGGAGCTGCGCGGACGGGTCCCAGACGATGCTCTCGGCGAGGACCGCTCGGGCGTCGACGAAGACGGTCGCGGGGCCGGTGGTGACGTTCGTGCTCATCGACCCCGTCTACCGCGGGGCGGGTCCGCGCCCGCTCAGGCGCGGAAGCGGGTCAGAGGCGGGCGAAGCGCGCGCGGAAGAAGCTGTAGACGCCGAACGCCAGGAACCCGATGCCGATCGCGACGAGGACGAACACCCCGCCGGGCATGCTCCGGACGGCGTCGAACGCGGCGTCGAGGCCGGTGGCCTGGTCGGGGTCGCTCTGCAGCCCCGCGACGGCGATGAGCACGCCCACGATCACCACGGCGATGCCCTTGCCGACGTACCCGACGACGCCGAGGACGGTGACCACGCGGTCGAGTTGGCCCGACGGTCGCGTGATCTGCTTCCGGAACGACCGACGGCAGCCGATCACCACGAGGCCGATGCCGACCGCGACCGCGATCGCCCCGGCCAGCACCAGCACGAACACCCCGCCCGGCGTCGCGAGGGTCTTCGCCGCGGCGCTCTGCGACGAGCTGCTCGAGCTCGACCCGGCGCCGAGCGCGTACGAGGCCGACGAGTACGCGATCACGCCGTAGACCACGGCCTTCGCCACGTCCTTCAGCCGGGCGAGCCAGCCGCGGGTCGTGTCGGACCGTCCGCCGACGATCGCCTCGACGACCAGACGCACGGTGAGTGCGGCGGTGCCGACGGCGATCAGCCAGAGCAGGAACACCCCACCGGGCACGGCGGCGATCTGCTGCAGCGCACCGGACTGGTCGGTTTCACCGCCCGAGGACGCGTTCCCGATGCCGAGCAGGATCGCCAGGTACCCGATCAGCAGGTGGACGATGCCGCTGCCGACGAACCCGGCGCGTGCCGTGACCTCGAACCAACGGCTGTCGGCCGCTCGCCGGACCTGTCGTCCGGTCTCCTTCGCTGCGTGCTCCGCCGTGTCGCTCATCACGGACAAGCGTGCCCGACGCGCGCCGTCCTGTCCGGGGCGCGCCGGGCCGTGCGGTCCGCCACGTGGCGGACGGGAGGCCCGTGGCGGGGCCGCCACGGGCCTCCCATCCTTGGGTGGGCGCGTCTCAGTCGCCCTTCACGTTGACGACCTGGCGCAGGGTGTGCCGGATCGACACGAGGTCCTCGGCGTCCGTCATCACCTGGTCGATCGGCTTGTAGGCGGCCGGGATCTCGTCGAGGAACGCGTCGGTGTCGCGGTACTCGATGCCGACCATCGCCTCGCGCAGCTGCTCGTGGGTGAAGGTCCGCCGGGCAGCGCTCCGCGAGAACAGCCGCCCGGCGCCGTGCGGGGACGACTCGAGCGACGGCTTGTTGCCGAGCCCCTCGACCACGTACGACGCCGTGCCCATCGACCCGGGGATCAGACCCGGCTGACCGGCCTTCGCCTGGATCGCACCCTTGCGCGAGACCCACACGGACTTGCCCCAGTGCGTCTCACGCTGCGTGAAGTTGTGGTGGCAGTTGATCCGCTCGCGCTCGTCGACGGGCGTGCCGACGGCCTCGGACAGCTGCCGGACGACGCGGTCCATCATCTCCTCGCGGTTGAGCAGGGCGAAGTGCTGGGCCCACCGCAGCTCGGCGATGTACCGGTCGAACTCCGGCGTGCCCTCGACCAGGTAGGCCAGGTCGGGGTCCGCCAGCTGGATCCACCAGCGCTCCATGGCCTTCTTGGCGACCCTGATGTGGCGCTGCGCGATCTTGTTGCCGACACCCCGCGACCCGGAGTGCAGGAAGAGCCAGACCCGGTCCTGCTCGTCGAGGGACACCTCGATGAAGTGGTTGCCGGAGCCGAGCGTGCCGAGCTGGTTGCGCCAGCCGCCGTGCACGCCGTCGGGGTCGAACCCGGCGGTCTCGGCCATCGCCTCGAGCTCGGCGATCCGGGGTGCGGCGGTCGCCACGATCTTCCGGTTCGACGCACCGGCCGACAGCGGGATCGCGCGCTCGATCTGCTCGCGCAGACCCTGCAGGTCGGCGGGCAGGTCGCTCGCGGTGAACTGCGTGCGGACCGCGATCATGCCGCAGCCGATGTCCACGCCGACGGCTGCCGGCATGATCGCGCCGAGGGTCGGGATGACGGACCCGACGGTGGCCCCGAGGCCCAGGTGGGCGTCGGGCATGAGGGCCAGGTGCGGGAACACGAACGGCATGCGCGCGGTCGTGCGGGCCTGCTGCTCGGTGTTGTCCTCGAGCATCGAGGCCCAGCTGAGCAACCGGTCGTTGATCTTCTTCATGGTGTCGTCTCGCTTTCGTGACGGTCGAGGTGACGGTCCGAGACGGTCGCACGCCGGGCCTCCTGGTCGTCGCCGGACGTGGCGGACGGAAGGAAGCGGTGCTGACGAACGCCCCGGGCCGGGTGGGCACGAGGCGTCGTGGGACGTCGCGTGCCTACGCGGGATAGCGGAGGGACCGCTGCTGCTCGGGCAGCACGGCGGCCGCGGCGAGCTGGAGCTCGACGCGTTCCTCGTTGTGCTGCACGGCGCGCATGCGCGGTCCTTCCGGTGTGCCCGGGGCGGGCGGTCTGCCTGATCGGCAGGAGGACGACGGTAGTGCGACACGCCCGGGGTGCGCAAGTCATGTGGGCGTGTCGGCTGCGCGCCGGTGGTGCCCTGGCTGTCCCCCGCGGGTGCTCCGGCGGTGCTCCGGCGGTTCTCCACAGGCGGGAGGCGCGTCGCGCGTTCTCCACGAGGGGTACGTCCGCCTGATGGTCGCCGCCGGGGCCGGGGCAGGCTGGACGCATGACCGAGCGCACGCGAGACACCCCCGACGCGACCGAGAACGAGGAACGGACGAACGGGTACGTGCCGCTCCGCTCCTACGGCGCGATCGGTGACGGGCGGACCGTCGCCCTCATCGCGCTCGACGGCCGGATCGACTGGCTGCCGATCCCGTCGATGGACTCGCCGCCGGTGTTCGCGAGCATCGTCGACGCCGAGCACGGCGGACACGTCGCCCTGCGACCCGTCGACGACCAGGCGGAGGTGTCCCGGGCCTACCTGCCGGGGACGAACGTGCTCGTGACGACGTGGACCACCCCGTCCGGCACCGCCACCGTGACCGACGCCATGGTCACCGGTGTCGCCGGACGTCTGCCGTGGGCCGAGATCGGCCGCTGCGTCCAGGGGGTCCAGGGCTCCGTCGAGATGGAGTGGGCCGTCGTGCCCGGCACGATCCTGAACACCGCGGAACCCCGACGCCTCGACACCGCGAACGGCACCGTCATCGGGATCGACGGCGTCACCATCGCGATCGTCGAGCAGGGCTTCGAACCCGTCCACGACGACGGACCCCGGTTCTCCGGCCGGTTCTCGACGACCGAGGGCTCGAAGTCGATCCTGACGATCGTCGGCACGTACGACGAACCGATCTTCCTGCCCGAGCCGGAGCGCACGCTCGAGGGGGTCGACCGCACGATCGAGAACTGGGCGACCTGGTCGAAGGAGTTCAGCTACGACGGGCCGTGGTCGGATGCCGTCCAGCGCAGCGCCCTCGCCCTGAAGCTCCTGATCTTCTCCCCCACCGGTGCGATCGCCGCGGCACCGACGACGAGCCTGCCCGAGGACCGCACCGGCGGGAAGAACTGGGACTACCGGTTCGCCTGGGTGCGCGACCTGGCGTACACGGTGCACGCACTCACCCGCTTCGGGCTGCGCGAGGAGACCCACGCGGCCGTCTCGTGGGTGATGCGCACGATCGCCGAGCACGACGAGACGATGCCGATCTTCTACGCACTCGACGGGTCCAAGAGCGACTCGGTCGAGGAACGCGACGTCCCCGGCTGGAACGGCATCGGGCCGGTCACGATCGGCAACCGGGCGGGCGATCAGCTGCAGCTCGGCGTCTGGGGCGACGTGTTCGAGATCATGCGCCAGTACGTCCGCGCCGGCAACGTGCTCGACCGCAAGACCGCGTCGGTGCTGCAGGGGCTGGCCGACGACGCCTGCCACAGGTGGCCGGAAGCAGACTCGGGCATGTGGGAGCTGCAGGAGACGCAGCACTACACGACGAGCAAGATCGGCTGCTGGCAGGCGCTCGACGCCGCGGTCGAGCTGCACGACGCGGGGATGATCGACGGCCCCCGTGACAAGTGGATCGAGAACCGCGAGCTCATCGAGGACTGGGTCGCCGAGAACGGGTGGAACGAGGAGCTCGGCCACTACGTCATGTACCCGGGTAGCGATGCACTCGACTGCTCGATCCTGCTGCACGCGATGTCGGCGTTCGACCGCGGGCCCCGCATGGAGTCCACGATCCGGGCCATCGAGGAACAGCTGCAGCACGGCCCGCTCGTGTACCGGTACTCCGGCATCCAGGACGAGGAATCGCCCTTCGTGGCGTGCTCGTTCTGGCTCGCTGCGGCGATGGCCTGCGTCGGACGCGTCGACGACGCGAAGCACCTGATGGACGACATGGTGGCGCAGGCGAACGACGTCGGTCTGTTCAGCGAGATGCTCAGTGCCGTCGACGGGGACTTCATGGGGAACATCCCCCAGGGCCTGTCGCACCTGGCGCTCATCCAGGCGGCGCTGACCATCGAAGAAGTCTCAGAGAAGTCCTGACGGGGCTGGACGAACCGTCGGGGGCGCGGGGCATCATGGTCTGACGATGAACGACGTCGATGCACGCATGGACCGCCTCCGCCGGGCCGCGCGCTACCGGTACCAGCAGCTCGTCGACCAGGAGATCGAGCGGGGGTCACTCGACCCCGACGAGGTGCGGTCGGAGCGCGAGGAACGCCGGCTGCTCAAGGCCGCCGACGTCGCGGCCCACGCGCGGGCGCAGATCGCCGAAGCCGAACGCCGAGGAGTCTTCGAGGGCAACCCCTACCACGGCAAACCGCTGCCCGGGATCGACGGCCAACACGATCCCGACTGGTGGATCAAGTCGAAGATCGAGCGCGAGGACATCCGGGGCATCGCGCCACCGGCCCTGGCGCTCCGGACGGAGGACGCCGAACTCGACGACGCCCTCGACGCCCTGTCGCTCGAGACCGATGTGCGCGACGTCCTGGTGGACTTCAACGCACGGGTGAAGGAGGCCCGGCGACAGCTGCTCGGCGGGCCGCCGGTGGTCACGCCGATGCGCGACGTCGAAGCCGAGGTGCTCGCCTGGCGGGAGCGCCGCGAGCTGCGCATGGCGGCGGCCGCTCGGGCTGCGGAGCAGGCGCTGGCCGACGCGAAGCCGCGGCGGTGGTGGCGCCGCCGCTGAGCGGTGCCGTGGCGCGGCGGCGCGGGCCGTCGCCGGGCTTTCGCGCTGAGCGACAGTTCTCGCGAGCGTGAGCGCGTGAGGTGTCGCCCAGCCCGTGGCGAGGGCGACGACGGCCGCCGGGTACGCCCGGTTCTGCCTGGCGCGGGCCCGCGGCGCGGTGCGGTTCGCGCAACGCGAATCGGCCCGGACCGCGCTGCTGCGTGGTCCGGGCCGATCGT
This sequence comes from Curtobacterium sp. MCBA15_007, assembly GCF_001864905.1. NCBI lineage: Bacteria > Bacillati > Actinomycetota > Actinomycetes > Micrococcales > Microbacteriaceae > Curtobacterium > Curtobacterium sp. MCBA15_007. The sequence continues at coordinate 17 of NZ_MJGM01000016.1, read as the reverse complement.
GGTGCGGGGGTGTTACT